>NZ_JANADO010000001.1:7800000-8105000 GCF_024199845.1 Bradyrhizobium sp. CCGB12
ACTCGCTCAGAGTCGCGTAGTCCAACGTAGTGGACAGTAGCAGGGCGCGTTCGGCGAGATCAAATCCGGGAGGCTCGGTCATCTGCGGTCCCTCGTTCACTCCAGCGTGAGGGGTGAGAGACGCGATGGTGGTCCATCCCCCGATCGAGAGCAAGACGACTGCCGCTCGGCTCGGTCTCAAACGCGCACGCGCCACAATGTGAGTGCGAGCAGGAGATAGGCGGCACAGGTCCACAGCGATTGCCAGTTATCCGGGCCTTCGTTGATTCCGACGTAAATGGCCGCCACGGAAAACACGCCGGCAAATATCGATTCCGCGAGCGGGTGTATGTCCTTGCTGGTGGGATTGAGCAGCGCCGTTGCTGCAAAGGGGACCGTCGCCATGGTGAGAGGCGCGAAAGGAAAGTCGATGAAGCGGGGGTCGAACACGAGGCCAATCGCGGTCGCCGTGCCGATCACGACGATCACGATCCACACCAGCCCGTGCAGGGTCGTCAGCGGGGATACGGTCCGGTAACCCTCCGGACCCAGCACTTCCAGGAAACTGGGCAAGGGACGACCCGACATCAGGGCGATCGCGCCAAGGACCGGCGAAGCCGTCGCCGCCGCGAGCAATGAGCCCCACACAAGCCAGAGGCCCACGCCGTAACTTTGCTCGACCATTCTCTGGGCCGTCACCCCGAACAGGAGCCCGGCCGTGGTGGCCGAGAGTCCGACCGCAATCCATGCGACGAGCCCGGCCTCGTTGGGCCTGCGGCGCAGGGTGAGGCAGGCCGCGCCGAAGACCAGGATCGCCAACGCTAGTCCGCAGACCATCTGCAACTTCCACGAGGGGAAATTACTGATCGGGATGCCGGCCGGATATTTCAGGGTGCGCTGAACGGAATCGAACAGGCCCCATGATCCGCCGACGGTACCCTCGACTTCACGCTTCCACGATTCATCATAGGCTTCGAACACGTTGACGCGGAATTTCTCGCGCCGCGCAAGGTCGAGGATCTCCGAGACCACGCGGGCCTGGTTGACGCGGGAGGGAAGAGCCGCCTCGCGCATCCGCCCCTCGCTCGGCCAGCCGATTTCCCCGATCAGGATTTCCTTGCCCGGAAAGACCGCCGCCACCCGGCGGCGAATCTCGCCGACGTGGGCGGCGGCAAGCTCCGCCCGGACCGGCTCATTCTCCCAATAGGGCAGGATGTGGATCGTGACGAAATCGACGGCGTCACGAAGCTCGCGGTTGCTCAGCCAGAACTCCCAGACATCGGCATAGGTGACGGGGACGGCGGTCTGCGCCTTGACCGCGCGAAGCGTGGCGATGAGGTCGGGGACCGTGATGTCTTTCCGCAGCAGCGTCTCGTTGCCGACCACGAGCGCGATGATGGTTTTGGGATATTCCCGGGAGAGGCGAATCGCGGTCGCGATCTGCGTCCGGTTCTTCTCCTGGTCCTTGTCGAGAAAGATGCCCTGGATGACCTTCAGTCCCGCCTCGGCCGCAAGGCCGGGGATCTGGTCCAGACCGAGATCGGTCGCATAGGTCCGGATGCAATCGGAAACTTTCGCGAGCTGGGCGAGGTCTTCCGCGATCTGTTCCCGTGTCACTTGCGTCGTCGATGAAAGCGACGTCTGATGGCTGCGGAATGGGGCGTACGAAATGCATTGCAGCTTGTCATTGAGATCGATCGGCGCGCGCACCAGATGGACAGGCGTTCCCAGCCAGATCCATACCGAGGCGATGACGCTCAGCGATATCAGGAGAAGCGCAAGCGGCGCGCGCATCGGGACTTGCTTCGTCCCGCCTTGCATCTTCGGAGGGTTGATGGCCCCTGTTGTCTGCCCACCATGCATGATCCCCCTCACTTTCCACTTGCGGCACTCGGGCGAACGCGTTGCCTCGCGTTAAAGCGTGCCGGCAATGTGCTGGCGTCTTGATGACGCGCAAAAAGAGAAGCTAAGGCATGATCCGGAAAAGTGCGAAGCGGGCTTTCGAAAAAAATCGTGCGAAATCGAAAACCTGAAGATGGTGATGATTCAGTTCAATCTCATCGCGGCTTAGAAAAATTCATCGGTCGCAACCCGGCCGATCCTAGCATCAGTCTGGTCTCCACGGCTGAGGCTTTGCGTCGCATCGCGAAGCGCGCTGACGCAGGGCTCTGCCTCGTCAGGCCGCGGCGCGACCAAGGTCGAGCGCTTGCCTGCGTCTCGTCGGAAAACTCAGCGCCACCGCGACCGCCGCAAGCCCGATCGCGAAGGAGCCGACGTGCAGCCATGTGTAGCGCTGGAAATTGTCGAAGACGAGGCCGCCGGCCCACGGCCCGAGCGCCATGCCGAGGCTGGCAAAGGCCGATACCGCGCCGAACACCGTGCCCATGATGCGCGCGCCGAAGAATTCGCGGACCAGCACCGCATAGAGCGGCATAACCCCGCCATAGGCGAGGCCGAACACGACCGAGAGCGCGTAGAACTCGCCGAGCTGCGCCACCGCGAGATAGGTCGCGATGCACATCGCCTGCACGAGGAGGCCGCCGACCAGCACGGGTTTTGCGCCGATGCGATCGGCGAGCGCGCCCAGCAGCAGGCGGCCGCCGAGGCCTGAGACGCCGGCGACGCTGTAGACCGTCACCGCCGTGAGCGGGGCGATGCCGCAGACCATCGCATAGGACACCATGTGGAAGATCGGGCCGGAATGCGCGGCGCAGCAGGCGAAATGCGCCGCTGCGAGCGCGATGAATTGCGGCGTGCGCAGCGCCTGGGTCGCGGTCAGCTCGACGTCCGGCACAGCGTCCGCCGTTGCGGGGCCAGGAGCTGCCGGCGCCGGGCGTACCAGGAAGCAGGCGGGGATCAGTAGCGCCCAGGCCGCGATACCGATCACCAGCATCGCGGTGCGCCAGTCATAGGCCGTGATCAGCCAGCTCGCGGTCGGCGCGATCGTCACCGGCGCCACGCCCATGCCGGCGGAGACCAGCGCCACCGCGAGGCTACGGTTCTTCTCGATCCAGGCGCTCGCGAGCGCCATCATCGGCGCGTAGAAGCTGCCGGCGGCAATGCCGATCAGCACGCCGAAGCAAAGCTGGAACTGCCACAGGCTTGCCGCCTGACTCGCGGTGACGAGGCCGAGCCCCAGCAGCAGGCTTCCTGAGAGCACCACGATGCGGGTGCCGAACCGGTCCGACAGGGCACCCCAGAGGAACGCGGCAACGCCCATGCAGAGGAAGTCCAGCGTCGCCGCCGCAGACACGCCGGCGCGCGACCAGCCCATTGCTTCCGAGATCGGCTGCAGGAACACCGCCAGCGACAGCATCGTGCCGAACCCGACGCAGGTCATCAGCGCACCCGCGGCAACCACGACCCAGCCATAGTCGAAGCTTGACGGCTTGCTCATGCGTTTCCTCGCGCTTTTGCTCTTGTTGATGGTGCGCGCTGCGGATGGTGGCCTATCTGCCGGGAGAGGGCAAGGCTGGGTGTTACACGCGTAAAATCCTCGGGACTATTCAATCACTTCGTCGGCGCGGGCGACGACGGTTGCAGGCAAGTCGAGACCTAAGCCCTTGGCGAGGCGGAGATTGATCCTGAGGTCGAACTTGGTCGGTCGTTCGAAAGGCAGGTCGCCTGGCTTTGCGCCCCGCAGGACGCGATCCACCTGTGCAATCAAGCGACGCGCTGCATCAGCAAAGTCGGGGCCAAATGACATTAAGGCGCCGTTGGCGACCCAGTCTGGTGAAGCAAAGATCGCAGGTTTCTTGCTCAGATTCACCAGCCTTACGACTTCGGCCACGTGGGCGCTGAGCACGACGTCCGGAACGAAAACAAGTCCGTCAAATCGGGCGAGGTTGTCCGGGCTCAGGATTTTGCCGATATTGGCGGGATCATCGATGTTGATTGCTTCAACCTCGAAGCCGAGCTTGCGACCGCTCTCCAGGACGGGCGTGAGACTCTGTGCACCGCTCGTCACCTTTGTCGTGACAGTCCCGAGGCGGACGGCCTGGGGCAGAATCTCGCGCATGAGCTCGACCCGCTTCACGGTGGTCTCTTCCGAAAAGACCGCGATGCCGGTCACGTTGCGGCCGGGACGGGCGAGGCTGTCGGCCAGTCCGGAGGCGACTGGGTCAACGGCAGCAAGGGTCACGATCGGAATTGTTCGTGTTGCCTTGTAGGCCGCGAGAGCGGCAGGTGTGCTGATTGCGATGATCACGTCCACCCGGCCATCCCGTACGATCTCTTGTGCGAGTGCCGGCAGCGCGTCCGCATCTCCCGCCGCGTGACGAAACTCGAGTCTAATCCGCCCTTCGACGTAACCAAGCTCGGCAAGCAGCCTTCTGGTTGCAGCGATCTGTGCGGGAATTTCGACGGGTCCCAGGTGAACGACGCGCGGCGTTGCAGAGGACGGCTGAGCGCGTGCGATGAGTGGCCAGCCGATTGCTCCTGTCATCAGCCCGATGAATGCGCGCCGTCTCATCTGACCTCGCTCGAAGCTGCCGTGCGATGGCCGGACCATAACACGCTTCAACACTTGCGAGCCAAAAACAGTCTCATCGAAACGACATCAGTCCCGCGATGCAGTTCGCGCCGATCTGCGTCAACCAGCCGATCGGTGAGTTTCTCATCATTGGGATGGAACCTATCGTGACGTGGGCGGGCGAGCCGGTCGTCCTAACGGTGGCGAATGGCGGAGCAGGCCTTATCCTGATCGGCCAGGATGGCCGTGAGGACGCGCAGATATCCGCGACATCCCGTTTCGTGTTCGTGCGACCCGATACATCGACACCTCCAGAAGCCGCAGCGATGCTCAGGTAGGTCTGGGCCGCCACCATCCTACGCGCTCGCATCGGGATCACCGAACCACCGCATCGCGGCTCGAGCCGCTCCCTCATGGTGAGGTGCCTCCTCGCTGACCCACGCCACGATGCCGTCCGGCCGCACGAGCAAGGCGGTCAGGCCTGATCGATCCCTCGCATCGCTTGCGACATGATTGATCCGGCTTGTCCAGCGGTGCGCAAGCGCCTTGAGCGATGCCCGGTTGTCAAAGTCGAGCAACAGCCCTCGTCCTGACCTGAGCAACTCGGCGGGACGTCGTCCGTCGGCGAACGCGAAATCGGGTACGCTGCGGCCGACAAGCGGATGTGGATCGTCGAGATCGTAGCGGAGCGAGAGGCCCCAAGCGCGCTCGGCGAAATAGGTCGCGCCGTCGCGCGTGTCGATGAGATCGCGGATAATCGCCTCGAGCGCGCGCGAGCTCCTGCTGGGACGCATGAGCCCAACCTGGGCGCGTGACCAGTCGAGGATCTGTGCTCCCACAGGATGCCGCTCGGCGGAATAAGTATCGATTAGGCCGGTGGGCGCGTTGCCGTGAATGGACGCCGCGAGCTTCCAACCGAGGTTCATCGCATCGCCCAGCCCGAGGTTCAGGCCCTGGCCTCCCAGCGGTGAATGGATGTGCGCGGCATCGCCCGCCAACAGCACACGACCCTTGCGATAGCTGGTCGACTGACAGGCGCGGTCGGTCCAGGTGGTGGCGAGTGCAAGCCTCGTCAATGTCACATCCAGGCCCGAGACTTTGCGAAGCACCACCTCGATCTGATCGCGGTTCGGCTCGCTGCGATGAGCCATGCCGCCGTCGAAATCGACCATCGCGATGGTGCCGGGCGCTGCGTAGGTGTACATGCCTGAGGCCGTGTAATGGCGCCCCGGCGTGAGCGTGGCTGGATCGGCCAACTCGACTTGCACCGAATAGCCCGTGAATTCCGGATCGGTGCCGGCGAAACCGATGCCGGCCGCCTTTCGCACAGTGCTGCGTCCGCCGTCGCAGCCGACCAGCCAGCGCCCGCGGGCCGGTCCGCCGGCTGTTTCAACGGTGACACTGTCGTCTGATTGCGTGAGAGCCTCGACGCCACAGCCGCGCTGGATCTCGACGCCCAGCGTCCCGGCGCGGTTGGCAAGGACGGCTTCGATGCTCGCCATGTCGGCCGCAACGCTGCCAATCGGCTCGGGCAGGCGGTAGGGCCATTGCGTACTGTCGATCCGATCCTGGAAGAACTGGATGCCGGCGAAATGACCGCCCGGGCGGCGCTGCTGCAGCCAATGGGCGGCCGCCGGTGTGTCGCGGCCGGCCGCAAGGCGCGTGAGTTCGTTCAGCAAGTCGCGGCGATCCAGGCTCTCGATGGTCGGCACTGAAAGTCCGCGAAGCCCGAAAGGCAGGTCCTTGAGCGGCGAATGCGGATCGGTCGCCTTTTCCAGCACCAGCACCGAACAGCCCGCAAGCCTGAGCTCGCAGGACAGGAACAAGCCCACTGGACCGGCGCCGGCAATGATGACGTCATAGAGGATAGTGTCGGGACTTTGCATGAAGCACTCCGTTGTCGATCTTCGACTGTCGATGTTCGACCGGAGCGTTTCTCGAACCTGAGGACCTCACGGACGAACCACGGCCCGCCTGAATGGCGGCCGTTGTTCGTCGCGGGGATCCCCGGCACGAGGCCAAAGACCAGAGCTTTCGTTACCGAAAGGACTTGGGCTTACCAGACCAAGTCTGCCTTTTCCGACATGACCATTTAGCGGTGCGAGCGCAGCTTCGTCAACGCGCGCTCATGGCGAGATTCCACGTCCTCGCCTCCGATCCAATCGAGTCACTCGTCGGAGACACAGTTCGTAGGGAGGAATGAGCGAAGCGAAACCCGGGCAGGCTGTCGTCAAATTCGATCGCACCCGCTGCCATGATGGCATTATGCCCCTGTTTTGCCCGACGGGTCAAACGGATTTCGATAAATCAGAAAATGCAGCGTTGACAGGCAGTTGGCTACTGTGCATGGGGTTGTTTTTACGTCTTTTGTCGGTTCCGGTTGCCCGGTCGCGGACGCGCTCAGCTATCCACCTTCAGCGCGGCAATAAAGGCTTCCTGCGGAATGTCGACCTTGCCGAACTGCCGCATCTTCTTCTTGCCTTCCTTCTGCTTCTCCAGAAGCTTGCGCTTACGGGTGATGTCGCCGCCGTAGCACTTTGCGGTGACGTCCTTGCGCAGCGCGCGCACCGTCTCGCGCGCAATCACCTTGCCGCCGATCGCCGCCTGGATCGGGATCTGGAACATGTGTGGCGGGATCAGCTCCTTCATCTTCTCGACCATGGCGCGGCCGCGCCCCTCCGCGCGGGTGCGATGGACCAGCATCGAGAGCGCGTCGACCGGCTCGGCATTGACCAGGATCTGCATCTTGACGAGATCGGCCGCCTTGTAGTCGGTGAGGTGATAGTCGAACGAGGCGTAGCCCTTGGAGACCGACTTCAGGCGGTCGTAGAAATCGAACACGACCTCGTTGAGCGGCAGGTCGTATTTCACCATGGCGCGGGAGCCGACGTAGGTGAGCTCCTTCTGCGAGCCGCGACGATCCTGGCACAGCTTCAGCACGCTGCCGAGATATTCGTCGGGGGTGAGGATCGTCGCCTCGATCCAGGGCTCGTCGATCTCGGCGATCTTGACCACGTCGGGCATGTCGACGGGGTTGTGTATCTCGAGCTCGGTGCCGTCGGTGAGCTTCATCTTGTAGATGACGCTCGGCGCGGTCGCGATCAGGTTGAGATCGAATTCGCGCGACAGCCGTTCCTGGATGATCTCGAGGTGGAGCAGGCCGAGGAAGCCGCAGCGGAAGCCGAAGCCGAGTGCCGCGGAGGTCTCCATCTCGAAGGAGAAGCTGGCGTCGTTCAGGCGCAGCTTGCCCATCGCGCCGCGCAGCGTCTCGAAATCGTCGGCATCGACCGGGAATAGGCCGCAGAACACCACGGGGATCGCCGGCTTGAAGCCCGGCAGCATGTCGGCGACCGGCTTCCTGTCGTCGGTGATGGTGTCGCCGACGCGGGTGTCGGCGACTTCCTTGATTGCGGCGGTGATGAAGCCGATCTCGCCGGGGCCGAGCTCGTCGACCTGCTGCATCTTCGGCGTGAAGAAGCCGACGCGCTCGACGTCATAGGCCGCGCCCGTGCCCATCATGCGCACGCGGCTGCCCTTCTTCATGACGCCGTCGACGACGCGAATGAGGACGACGACGCCGAGATAGACGTCGTACCAGCTGTCGACCAGCAGCGCCTTCAGCGTCGCCTCGCGATCGCCCTTCGGCGGCGGCAGGCGGGTGACGATGGCTTCCAGCACGTCGGGTACGCCAAGGCCGGTCTTTGCCGAGATCATCACCGCGTCCGAGGCGTCGATGCCGATGACGTCCTCGATCTGCTGCTTGATCTTCTCGGGCTCGGCGGCGGGAAGGTCGACCTTGTTCAGGACCGGGACGATCTCGTGATTGTTGTCGAGCGCCTGGTAGACGTTGGCGAGCGTCTGCGCTTCGACGCCCTGGCTGGCGTCGACCACCAGCAGGGAACCCTCGCAGGCCGCCAGCGACCGCGAGACCTCGTAGGCGAAGTCGACATGGCCGGGCGTGTCCATCAGGTTGAAGATGTAGTCCTTGCCGTCCTTGGCGCGGTAGGCGAGGCGCACCGTCTGCGCCTTGATGGTGATGCCGCGCTCGCGCTCGATGTCCATGGAATCGAGCACCTGCTCCTTGCCCGCCATCTCGCGGTCGGAGAGGCCGCCGGTCATCTGGATCAGACGGTCGGCCAGCGTCGATTTGCCATGGTCGATATGGGCGACGATGGAGAAATTGCGGATGTTGGAAATGGGGACGGTCGTCATGGGCGCGGGATACCACTCACATCCCCGTGCGGCAACCATATTGCTGTAATTTCAGGGTCTTTGTTCACGCCAAGCTGATTCCATGGCGGGTCAAAACGCGCTACGCAACGGCCATGTCGACCACCTCTCTTCCCGCCGCCAGGGCGCGCACCAAGACCCGGCTCAGTTACAACCGCTTCCGGGCCTGGCTGGTTGCCTGCGCGACCCGCCCCGAGGCGCGCCTCTGGCTGGTGATCCAGCTCGCCATCCTGCATGGGGTGCTCTGGACCTTCATCCTGATCAATCTCAAGGCAGCGCAGGACGTTCACATGGACGTCGCAGAAGCCTATGGCTGGGGCCAGAAATTCCTGTGGGGCTACGGCAAGCACCCGCCGCTGTCGGGCTGGGTCGCCGGCCTCTGGTTCAAGGCGTTCCCGGCCGCGGATTGGGCGACCTATGCGCTGGCGATGGCGACGGTGAGCGTCGGCATGGTGATCTGCTGGCTGGTGAGCTTGCGCGTCGTCGACGCGCGACGCGCGTTCCTGGTCGTGGTGATGATCGCGCTCTACCCGATCTTCAATTTCAAGGGCTTCAAGTACAATCCGGATCTGCTCCAGCTCGTCACCTTGCCGCTGCTGGTGCTCGCTTATCTCAACGCGTTCGAGAAGCGGAGCTGGCAATCCGGAGTTCTGCTTGGGCTTGCCGGTGCGCTGGCGCTGATGACCAAATATTGGGTGCTGACCATGATCGGCGCCATCGGCCTTGCGGCGCTGATCCATCCCGAGCGGTTGGCATTCCTGTCGTCGCCGGCGCCATGGGTCGCGATCGCGACGATGGTGGTGGCGATGATCCCGCACCTCGTCTGGCTGGCGGATGCGCATTTCGTGCCGCTGACCTATGCTGGCGACACCTACAGCATCGAGAACGCCAGCCTGCTGCACCAGCTCGTCGCCGGCTACGTCTTGCACAATGTCGCGCTGCTGGCGCTGCCGGTGGCGCTGGCCGCGCTCGCCATGGCGCTGGTGCCGCCGTGGCTCACGCTGCTGGTGCGCGCGCCCTCGCGCGTCGTCACGCGGGCCTGGGCGCGCGGGACCAATCCGGGTGTCAACCTCTCGCAGGCGCTGAACGTCTGGATCGTCCAGATCATCGTCGCGTTCGGTCCGCCGCTCGGCGCGCTGGCGTTCAGCGTCTACATGAAGACCGATTGGGGCATCTCGCTGTTCTTCCTGGTGCCCTTGGCGGTGGTCGCAATCCCGGCGCTACGGGTACAGAGCTCGGCGCTGTTCAACGTCGCCGCGATCTGGCTCATGCTCAGCGTTGCGACGCTTGCCGCCTCGCCCTGGATCGCCGCACGCGAGATGGCGGCCAATGCCGGCAACACCGCGACCTATGGCGGGCGCTCGGAGCTGGCGCGCGAACTGACCCAGGCGTGGCACACGCGCTTTGCCTCGCGCTGGGCGGTGGTCGCCGGCACCATGGAGTCGATCCAGCCGATGGTGTTCTACAGCCCGGATCATCCCGCCGCGTTCACGCCGAACGAGCCGTGGAGCTCGGGTCTGACGTCACTCGACGACGTCAAGAAATACGGCTTCATCGGCGTGTTCGATCCGAACGACGGCCGCCTGCCCGCGTTCGAGAAATGGGTGTCGGAGGTCGCGCCGAACGCCGAGCGCATGGTGATGACGACGCGCCGCTTCACCCACGGCAAGGCCGGCCCGGCGATGAGCTGGAACATCTACATCGCGCCGCCGGCGCAGTGACGCTTCCTGTTTCACCTCTCCCCGCTTGCTGGGAGAGGTCGGATCGCGCTTGCGATCCGGGTGAGGGGGTACAGGTACCGCCGGGGTCTCGCGTGTGGAGAGAGGCCCCTCACCCCAACCCTCTCCCCGTAAGAACGGGGCGAGGGAGCGCAGCTGAGCGCGCTGCGAGAGGGGGTTAAACCCCTTCCTCGTTGAACTTGCTTTCGACGAGCTCGGTGATCGCCGCGAGCGCGGCTTCGGCGTCAGCACCGGCCGCCGCCACCGTGATCGTCGTGCCGGGACCGGCGGCGAGCATCATCAGGCCCATGATCGAGGTGCCGCCGACGGTCTCGCCGCCGCGCGTCACCCACACCTGCGCGTTGAAGCGCTCGACCGCCTGGACGAATTTCGCCGAGGCGCGGGCGTGCAGGCCGCGCTTGTTGATGATCAGGAGCTCCTTGGAGATCGCACCCGCGGGCACGCCCGTTCCGGCTTGCGGCGCGTCGTCGCTCATTTGCCGGCGAGCACGCGGCTGGCGATGGTGACGTATTTGCGGCCCGCTTCCTGCGCCATCGCGATTGCGTCGGGCAGCGGACGCTCCTCGCGCACCTTGGCGAGCTTCACCAGCATGGGCAGGTTGATGCCCGCGAGCACTTCGACCTTGGGCCGGCTCATGCAGGATATTGCGAGGTTCGACGGCGTGCCGCCGAACATGTCGGTGAGGATAGCAACGCCGTCGCCGGAATCGACGCGGTTAACCGCTTCGATGATGTCGCTTCGGCAAAGATCGGAATCATCTTCGGCGCCGATCGTGATCGCTTCGATTTGCTTTTGTGGGCCCATGACATGCTCAAGCGCCGCCTTGAATTCGTCGGCAAGGCGCCCGTGGGTCACAAGTACTAGACCAATCATCGGAAAACTCCTCGCGGGCGCTTTTGGTGCGCCGCACGAACGCGCCACTTTGACCATCCAGAGCCCCCGCGCAAGAGGGGATGTTGCGCATCTCCCTGAATCTAGACGGATGGATGAGGGGAGCTTCGCCGGTCTATTCGGTCGCGATAGTGGGGTTCATATGGTTACCATTTCCCTTCAAACAATCGCCTGAGGGGTTAACGGAAGATGAACTCTTGGTAGTGGTCAAGGCCGCAACAACCAAGGGGAGGGGCGAATAGCCGGGCCCGACCGGGATTCGCGGTATTTCGACACCAGAAATGCTGGTTTTCAGCGAATCTGCCGCAGGCAGGCGCTCGGCATCCGCCGCGTCCAGATCAACCACGAGACCGACCGTCGCATGCTCCACGAAGTCGCAGCGGCGGATTCCGAGGCCCCGGATCTCGATCAGTCCGGCCAGCACAGGAGCGGGCCGGACCTCAATTTCATCGCCGACTGTCGCCAGATGGACACGGTCGTCACCGACCAGAACGGCTCGTTCGACCACGCCGGCGCGTCCCGCCATGATCAAATCGAAGGCAAGGCGCGACTTGCCGGAGCCCGAGGGACCGCGGATCAACACCGCAAAAGTCCCGACCTTGACGGCGGAGGCGTGCACGCTGGGGCCGCCGTCGCTCATAGCGCCGGCAGCCTCACCACGAAGCGCGCGCCCGCGGCCGTCGGCGCACCGTCGGCGTCCGGCGGGCCCGCGCGGTTCTCGGCCCAGATGCGTCCGCCATGGGCGTCGACGATCTGCTTGGAGATCGACAGCCCGAGGCCGGAGTTCTGGCCAAAGCCCTGATGCGGACGGTCGGTGTAGAAGCGCTCGAAGATGCGCTCCAGCGCGTCGTCGCGGATGCCGGGGCCGTCGTCGTCGACCACGATCTCGATCTCGCCGCGCACGCGGCGGCAGGTGAGGCGCACCTTGCTGCCGGCTTCCGAGAAGGATTGCGCGTTGGAGAGCAGGTTGGAGACGACTTGTCCGAGCCGTGAATCGTGGCCGGTCACGGCGAAGGTGTCGGCCGGGCTGCGGCCCTCGAAGCGCGTCTCGACCGCGACGTCGTGGCCGAGCTTGGTCTCATTGGCAACGGACACCAGCGTCGTCAGCAGGCGGCGCACATCGACCGGAATAGCATCCTGGCGCTGCAATTCGGCATCGAGACGGCTGGCATCGGAGATATCGGAGATGAGACGATCGAGCCGCTTGACGTCGTGCTCGATCACCTCGAGCAGGCGTGCGCGGCTGTTCTCGTTGCGCGCCAGCGGCAGCGTCTCGACCGCGGAGCGCAGCGAGGTCAGCGGGTTCTTCAGTTCATGGGCGACGTCGGCGGCGAACATCTCGATCGCCTCGATGCGGCTATAGAGGGCGCTGGTCATGTCGCGCAGCGCGCCCGAGAGGTGCCCGATCTCGTCGCGGCGGCGGGTGAAATCGGGGATCTCGATGCGGGCCTTGATGCGGCGGCGGACGCGCTCGGCACTGTCGGCGAGCCGGCGCACGGGACCTGCGATCGTGCTCGCAAGCAGCAGCGACAGCATGATCATGACGGCGGCCGCGACGCCGCCGACCTTCAAGATGGCGAGGCGCTCGGCGGTGACCATCTGGTCGATGTCGTCGCCCTGGGTCGACAGCATCAAGGCGCCGTGGATGGCGCGTGAGCGCAGCACGGGGACCGCGACCGAGACGATCACCTCGCCGCGCGAATTGACCCGTACCATCGAGCGCTTCTGGCCCTGGAGCGCGTCGGCCACCTCCGCATAGCCATTGCCGTTCTCGGGCCCGAGCTCGCGATAGAGCGGCAGGTCGCCGCGGTTCAGCCAGGTCCGCACCGCGACCATGCCGCGCTCGACGATGCCCGGCTTCTCGGCCGGTGGCGGCAGGTTGTAGCGCAGCACGTTTTCGAGGTTGCGGCTGTCGACCAGCAGGCTGCCGTTCGGATCGTAGATGCGCGCGCGCGTCTTGGTCGGCGAGATCAGCGTGCGCAGCACCGGTGCCACGCGCTCCGGATTGATCGGGAAGTCCAGCGGCGAATATTCGTCCGGGCCGCCATAGGTCTCGCCCGGCTTGAGGTCGAGCAGCCGGTCGGGGTCGATGGTGATGGCGTTGGTCTGGACCGTTGCGGAAGCCGCGATCGCGCCAGCGATGATCTCGGCCTGCACCAGCAGGCTCTGCGCCCGCGCGTCGATCAGGCCGGCGCGGAATTGCGACAGGTACAGGATGCTGGCGACCAGCGCGACGAGGCCGGCGAGGTTGAGCGAGACGATGCGGCGGGTCAGGCTCGAGAAGGACAGCGCGAAGAAGAACTGCCCGGCGCGCTTCAGCCAGTTCAGCGGTCGCCAACCCTTCGGCTTGTCTTCCGCAACGTGCTCCTGAACGCCGTCGGACGCGACATCCCCGGCGCTCTGGTTTGGATCAGGCTGCGTTCGGTCAAGCAATGCTTACGCCCGCGTTAGGACAGCTCGTTGAGAAGGTCCCCGCATCCTAGATTGATCCCGGTCCCGATGGAAATCAGAACCGGCAATGCTCTTGTCCTTCATGAAGCTGCGTGAGCCTCAGGCTTCCTTGAAACGGTAGCCGACGCCGTAGAGCGTCTCGATCATCTCGAACTCATTGTCGACCACCTTGAACTTCTTGCGCAGCCGCTTGATGTGGCTGTCGATGGTACGGTCGTCGACATAGACCTGGTCGTCATAGGCGGCGTCCATCAGCGCGTTGCGGCTCTTCACCACGCCGGGCCGGGTTGCGAGCGCCTGGAGGATCAGGAATTCGGTGACGGTCAGCGTCACTGGCTCGTTCTTCCAGGTGCAGGTATGCCGTTCGGGGTCCATGCGCAAAAGGCCGCGGTCCAGCGCCTTGGCGTCGTTCTCCTTCGGCGCGACGGTCGGGTCCTTCGGCGCCGAGCGGCGCAATACCGCCTTGACGCGTTCGACCAAGAGACGCTGCGAGAACGGTTTGCGGATGAAGTCGTCGGCGCCCATCTTGAGGCCGAACAGTTCGTCGATCTCTTCGTCCTTGGAGGTCAGGAAGATCACCGGCAGGTCGGATTTCTGCCTGAGACGGCGCAGCGTCTCCATGCCGTCCATGCGCGGCATCTTGATGTCGAGGATCGCGAGGTCGGGCTGGGTGGTGCGGAAACCGTCAAGTGCGGAGGCGCCGTCGGTATAGGTCATGATGCGGTAGCCTTCGGCTTCCAGCGCGATCGAGACGGATGTGAGAATGTTGCGGTCGTCGTCGACCAAAGCGATTGTGGGCATGAGCCTCTGCTTTCTGCTTTCCGTTTGGGTCGGGGCTTAAAACGGCGAGCAATCCACTGATGCGCCGCATACATGGGTGCCGAATTTGGCGTTCGAACCTTGTCACCGAGCAATGCAAGCTGGGCTGAAGTGTGACCAAGTTCCACGAAACACGGCAGATTCGCCGCATCTCGACCCATAACCAGACCCCCGTTTACCCGAAAAAAGGCCCCCCTTGCAACCTCCTGACCCGAGAAACCCGATGCAGCCGACCCCCGATTTCGACCCCGGAAAACTCGCCAAATCGCTGCTGCGACGGTCGCGGCAGGGGGCGCTGGCGACCCTGATGGCCGGGAGCGGCGATCCCTATTGTTCCCTGGTCAATCTGGCGAGCCACCCCGATGGCTCGCCGATCCTGCTGATTTCGCGCCTCGCCGTGCATACCAAGAACATCCTGGCGGACAGCCGGGTCTCCCTGATGCTGGACGAGCGCGCGCCCGGCGATCCCCTGGAAGGGGCCCGGATCATGCTGTCCGGCCGGGCCGAACAGGCCGACGCCGACAAGGAGCTGCTTCAGCGACGGTATCTCTATGCCCATCCGTCGGCAGAGGGCTTTGTTTCGTTTAAGGATTTCTCCTTCTTCCGGATCCGGCCCACGGGAACCCATCTGGTGGCCGGTTTCGGCCAGATCGTCGACCTCAAGCCCGAGCAGTTCCTCACGGACCTCACCGGCGCCGAAGATCTGCTGGCGGCGGAGGAGGGGGCGGTCGAGCACATGAACGCCGACCATCGCGACGCGATGGGCCTCTATGCGACAAAGCTCCTTGGCGCGGCCGAGGGTGACTGGCGCTGCACGGGCTGCGATCCGGAAGGCCTCGACATGCAGCTGGATCAAACCGCGCTGCGTCTGGACTTCCCGGAGCGGGTGACGGACGGCACGGCGCTGCGCAAGATGCTGGTCCGCCTTGCTGGTGAGGCGCGCAAGAAGGTGGACCCGAGCGCAACACTTTGAACGCTGCCGCCCATCGCCGCGACCCAAGACCGTAATCGGTCTGGCGGGGGCAGCGAGGGTGTTCATGGCAAGATGGAATCGACTGGCGCTGATCGCGGGTCTCGCGCTCGCGGCGGGTGCCTCCCTGCCTACGGCTGCCCTTGCCCAGAAGGGCAATCTCGCGGCGCAGAGCGCCAGGATCAACGAACTCAGCAAGGCCGGCAGATATTCCGAAGCGTTGCCTTTGGCGCAGGCGATGGTCGCAAGCCTCGAGAAGAGCGACAACGGTCGCGAACTCGCTGCCGCCTTGAACAATCTCGGTCAGGTCTACGCCGGCCAGGGCCGCGACGATCTGGCCGAGCCGCTCTACAAGCGCTCGATCGCACTGATGGAAAAGGCGCTCGGCCTCGAAACTCCTTTGGTCGCGGCCGAACTGACCAATCTCGCCGCGCTGTATCAGCGGCAGGACCGTTTCGCCGAGGCCGAGCCGCTGTTCAAGCGCGCGCTCGCCGTACGCGAAAAGAGCCTGCCGCGTGAGCATCCCGATGTCGGCCAGGCCCTCAACAATCTGGCCACGCTCTACGTCAAGCAGGAGCATTTTGCCGACGCCAAGCCGCTGTTTCAGCGGGCGCTTGCGATCTATCAGAAAGCCGCCGGGCCGGAGCATCCCGCGGTTGCGACCGTCCTGAACAACATCGGTCAGGTCGATCGCGACCTCAATCGCGATGCCGAGGCCGAGGCACCGATCAAGCGCTCGCTCGCGATCCGCGAGAAGGTGCTGGGGCCGGATCATCCGGACGTGGCCCGCTCGCTGAACAACCTTGCGGGGCTCTATCAGAACCAACAGCGCTATGCCGAGGCCGAGCCGTTGTATCGCCGCGCGCTGGCGATCCGCGAGCGCGCATTCGGCTCCGATCATCCCGACGTCGCGATCTCGACCAGCAATTTTGCCTCCTTCCTCCAGCTGTCCGGGCGGACCGCCGATGCCTTGCCGCTGGCGGAAAGGACGCTTGCCAACAATCGTGGGCAATTGCGCGTCGTGCTGCCGATCCTGTTTTCCGCGCGGCAGCAGCATCTCCTGCCGGATGACAAGGCATTGGACGAGGCGCTTGCGGCGATTCAGCGCGGCACGCAATCCTCCGCTGCCTCCGCCGTGAACAAGCTCGCGGTGCGGCTCGCCGCCGGCAGCGACCGGCTCGCCGAGCTCGTGCGCAGGGATCAGGATCTCGCGGCCGAGTCCGAAGCACTCGACAAGGCGATCATCGCCGCGGTGTCGAAGCCATCCGCCCAGCGCGACGTCGCGGCCGAGCAGCGCAGCCGCGTGCGGATCGCGGCGATCGCAAGCGAACGCGGTGGATTGCAGAAGACCTTCGCCGTCGAGTTTCCCGACTATTCCTCGCTGTCCAATCCGATGCCGCTGGCGGTCAAGGACATCAAGGCATTGCTGTCGGCCGACGAGGCGATGGTGCTCTACTCCGTCGTCGACAAGCAGAGCTACGTCATCGCGATCACGCGCGAGGGCGTCGACTGGAAGGAGATCCCGCTCGGCGCCGATGCGCTGGCGCAGAAAGTGTCCGCTTTCCGTAAGGGATTGGACGTCGGCAAGGCGCACGATGCCTCCGGCAAATCCGGGTTGTTCGACCTTGCGCTCGCCAACGAGCTCTATGTCGCGTTGCTCGGCCCGGTCGAGGCATTGACGAAAGACAAGCGAAACCTGCTGGTGGTGCCGTCGGCGGCGCTGACCGCGTTGCCGTTTCATTTGCTGGTCACGGAGAAGCCGCAAGCGGCGATTCCGGACAGGCTCGAAGGCTACCGCAGCGCCGCCTGGCTGTTGCGGCGTCAGGCCGTCTCGGTGCTGCCGTCGGTGGTCAGCCTGAAATCCCTGCGCGCCTTTGCGCGCAGGGATCAAGGCGCAAAGCCGATGACCGGCTTTGGCGATCCCGTCTTCAATCCTGCGCTGGAAGGGCCTGCCGACCGTCGCGCTGCAAGCGGCAAGGTCGCGGCGCGCAGCATCGCGACCATCGCCTATACCGACTTCTGGCGCGGCGCCGGTGTCGATCGCGCGCGCCTGGCGCAGGCGTTGCCGCAACTGCCGGATACCGCCGACGAGCTGAACGCGGTGGCGAGGGATGTCGGTGCGACTGCGGCCGATATCCATCTCGGCCGCGATGCCAGCGAAACGACGCTCAAGCGTGCAGCGCTTGCTCAATACGGCATCATCTACTTTGCCACCCACGGCCTTGTCGCAGGCGACATCAAGGGACTGGGGGAGCCCTCGCTTGCGCTCTCCATTCCCGATCAGCCATCGGAGCTCGACGACGGCCTGCTCACTGCGAGCGAAGTCGCCCAGCTCAAGCTCAATGCGGATTGGGTGGTCCTGTCGGCCTGCAACACCATCGCGGGCGACAAGCCCGGCGCCGAAGCCCTGTCGGGATTGGCGCGTTCGTTCTTCTATGCCGGCGCCCGCGCGCTCCTGGTCTCGCATTGGGCGGTGGATTCGGAAGCTGCCACGCGCTTGACCACGTCGACGTTCGAGCTGCTCAAGAACGAACCGAAGATCGGTCGCGCCGAAGCCTTGCGCCGCGCGATGCTAACTTATCTCGACGACGCCTCGTCACCGCGCAATGCCTATCCCGCGATGTGGGGACCGTTCGCGCTCATCGGCGAAGGTGAGGTACGATAGGAAGCCGCCTCAAGGATTGTGCGTCGCAATAACCCCGAGTAACGCGCAAACATGCATTTGGTTGCGCGATCATTCGTAGTTTTTTGATGCCGCTCCTCAGAGCTGACATGCGCGACGATTGGCGCGGTCCTTGAATAAACCAAATCCTGCGGGATCGGCTTGGCAACGCCAGCGTTCATCAGTATTAGGTCGCCAAACCGAGGCCGGATGGCCTATTATTCACGGTGACCGCGATGGTGCCAAAGCTTGGTCGCGCTGAGTGTCGCGGGTTCTAGGAGGATGTTTTCGTGCAAGAGACGGGCGTGCGCAACGGTGCCTTCGGCGCCGATAAATTCGGCTTAAAGAATCTCAAGCAGGTTCACTGGAACCTCGGTGCGCCGCAACTCTATCAATACTCGCTCTCGGCAGGTGAGGCGGTGCTGTCCGCCGACGGTGCACTCTGCGCCGACACGGGCGAGTTCACCGGTCGCAGCCCGAAGGACAAGTTCACGGTGCGTGATGCCACCACCGACAAGACGATGTGGTGGGCCGGCAATCAGTCGATCACCGCGGAGCAGTTCGAGACGCTCTATCAGGATTTCCTCAAGCACGCCGAAGGCAAGACACTGTTCGCGCAGGACCTCTATGGCGGTGCCGACCCGGCCTACCGGATCAAGACGCGCGTCTTCACTGAGCTCGCCTGGCACTCGCTGTTCATCCGTACGCTGCTGATCCGCCCCGAGGCGATCGAGCTGTCGGCCTTCACGCCAGAGCTCACCATCATCGACATGCCGAGCTTCCGGGCTGATCCCAAACGTCACGGCTGCCGCTCGGAGAACGTCGTCGCCATCGACTTCGCCCGCAAGATCGTCCTGATCGGCGGGTCTTATTATGCCGGCGAGATGAAGAAGTCGGTCTTCACCACGCTGAACTACTATCTGCCCGAGCGCGGCGTGATGCCGATGCACTGCTCGGCCAATGTCGGCGCCAAGGGCGATGCCGCGATCTTCTTCGGCCTGTCGGGTACCGGCAAGACCACGCTGTCGGCCGATCCCAACCGCACGCTGATCGGCGACGACGAGCACGGCTGGGGCCCGAACGGCATCTTCAATTTCGAAGGCGGTTGCTACGCCAAGTGCATTAAGCTGTCGAAGGAAGCCGAGCCCGAGATCTACGCGGCCTCGACGCGCTTCGGCGCGGTCCTCGAGAACTGCGTGCTCGACGAAGACACCCGCGTGGTGGATTTCGACGATGGCTCCAAGACCGAGAACACGCGTTCGGCATACCCGCTCGACTTCATCCCGAACGCCTCGCGCACCGGCCGCGCGCCGCAGCCGAAGAACGTGGTGATGCTCGCCGCCGACGCCTTCGGCGTGCTGCCGCCGATCGCCAAGCTCTCGCCAGCGCAGGCGATGTACCACTTCCTGTCCGGCTACACCGCCAAGGTTGCCGGCACCGAGCGCGGCCTCGGCAACGAGCCGCAGCCGGAGTTCTCGACCTGCTTCGGCTCGCCCTTCCTGCCGCTCGACCCCAGCGTCTATGGCAACATGCTGCGCGACCTGATCGCCCAGCACAATGTCGATTGCTGGCTGGTCAATACGGGATGGACCGGCGGCAAGTACGGTGTCGGCTCGCGCATGCCGATCAAGGTGACGCGCGCGCTGCTCACCGCTGCGCTCGACGGATCGCTTCGCAACGTCGAATTCCGCACCGACAAATATTTCGGCTTCGCGGTCCCGACCGCGCTGCCGGGCGTGCCGGCCGAGATCCTCAACCCGGTCAACACCTGGAAGGACAAGGACGAGTTCGACAAGACCGCCCGCGCGCTCGTCGGCATGTTCCAGAAGAATTTTGCCAAGTTCGAAGCCCAGGTCGACGCTGAGGTGCGCGCAGCCGCGCCGGACGTGAAACTCGCGGCGGAGTAATCTTCGCGCTTCGCTTGAAATGCAAAAGGGCGGCCGAAAGGCCGCCCTTTTTGTTTCTCGCGAGCTCTCTCCACTCGTCATTGCGAGCGCAGCGAAGCAATCCAGAATCCCTCTGCAGAGGCAGTCTGGATTGCTTCGTCGCAAGGGCTCCTCGCAATGACGCGGAAGCAGCTACGCCTTGAAATACGCAATCTGCGTCGTCGTCGCGAGCAGCCGTCCGTTCGGGGACCAGAGCTCGCCGTTCTGGTCGGCGTAGCTCTTGTGCATGATCTTCGAGTCCGCTGTCGCGAGCACGCGCGTGATGTCCTCGGCTGCGAGTTCGTCGCTGCCGGTGTGGAAATACGTCGTCAGCGACACCGTGCCGAACGGCACCAGCTCGCGCCTTGCATGGAAGATGCGGCCGAAGAAGGCATCCGACATCGACATCAGCGACAGCATGTCGAGCTTGCGCGGCGTGCGGTCGCTGATCCAGATCTTGGAAAAGGTGCTGGCGAGCTCGGCCTGCGGCGGGCCGATCCGCATCTCGCCCTCGACGAAGCGGAATTCATACTGGTTGGCCCAGGATGCAGAAATCTTCGGGAACGGCAGCGTCTCCTCGAACGGCTTGGCGTCCGGGCACGTCGCCACCCTGTGCTCCCAGGACGGCCGGCGCTCGGCGAACACGGCGGTGGCGAGCGTTGCGACCTCGCCGCCGCCCTGTGACAGCTCGACGCTCCAATGCTGGCTGGAGCGGTTGGCCTTCACCAGCCGCACGTCGAGATCGAACAGACCCTTCGCGATCGGCGCGCAGTAATTGACGGTGAGGGCCAGCGGATCGCCGGCGCGCTCGGGATGGTCGATCAGCGCACGCAAAATGGTCGCGGCGGTGGCGCCGCCGAATGGGCCGACAAAGGCCCAGTAATCGTCGCTGGTATGCCCCTGCCAACTGCTGTCACCGGCGGTGACACGGGTTGCGTCGTCGAAGGGATGCGGGAGCTTGGCGTGCATTGTTGGTCCTCGATGCCTTCCCGGCCGTCATTGCGAGCGCAGCGGAGCAATCCAGACTGTCTCTGCGGAGGGACTCTGGATTGCTTCGCTGCGCTCGCAATGACGGTGTTTGAGGTTACGGCGTCCACACCTCGGGCGCCGCCTTGGGGATGATGACGATCATATCATCATCCAGTTCGCGAGATGCAATGACCTCGCAGGTAACGCCTATTTCACGCTGCGGAAAATCAACCTGCGACGTCGCGCAGATTCGGCAGCAGCGGCGTGGTCGGATTCACCGGCACGTTCCAGATTTCCTCGGCGTATTCGCGGATGGTGCGGTCGGAGGAGAACCACGCCATGCGCGCGACGTTGAGGATGGAGGCGCGCGTCCAGGCCGGCGCCACCTGCCAGCGGGCATCGACCGCGCGCTGCGCCTCGTAATAGGAATCGAAATCGGCGCTGACCATGTAATGGTCGAGATGGCGCAGCGCATGCGCGATGGATTCGAAGCGGCCGGGGTCGCCGGGCGAGAACTCGCCGGTCGCCATCGCATTGATGGCGCGCTGGAGCTTTGGCGAATTGCGGATGATGTCGGAGGCATCCAGCCCCTGCTTGCGCCGGATCATCACGTCGCCGGCCTCGAGGCCGAAGATCGCGATGTTCTCAGCGCCGACATGGTCGCGGATCTCGATATTGGCGCCGTCGAGCGTGCCGATGGTGATGGCGCCGTTCAGCGCCAGCTTCATGTTGCCGGTGCCGGACGCTTCCATGCCGGCGGTCGAGATCTGCTCGGACAGGTCGGCCGCAGGGATGATCACTTCGGCGAGGCTGACATTGTAGTCGGGCAGGAAGGCGACCTTCAGCTTGCCGCCGATCGTGGGATCGTTGTTGACGACTTCCGCGACGTCGTTGATCAGCTTGATGATCAGCTTGGCGTAGCGATAGCTCGCCGCCGCTTTGCCCGCAAAAATCTTCACCCGCGGCACCCAATTGCCGTTGGGATCGTCCTTGATCGCCTGATACAGCGCGACGGTCTCGATGACGTTGAGGAGCTGGCGCTTGTACTCGTGGATGCGCTTGATCTGGACGTCGAACAGCGCACCCGGATCGACCTTGATGCCGAGCCGCTCGCCGATCAGCCGCGCCAGCGCTGCCTTGTTGGCGTGCTTGACGGCACGGAATTTCTTCTGGAATTCGACGTCGCTGGCGCGGGCTTCGATCAGGCTGAGCTGCGAAGGATCGTCGAGCACGGCCTCGCCGCAGGTCTCGCGCAGCAGATCGGTCAGCTTCGGGTTCGCCAGCATCAGCCAGCGGCGGAAGGTGATGCCGTTGGTCTTGTTGGTGATGCGGCCGGGATAGAGATGGTTGAGATCGTGGAAGACGGTCTCGCGCATCAGGTCGGAATGCATTGCCGAGACGCCGTTGATACGGTGCGAGCCGACGAAGGCGAGCTGGCCCATGCGCACGCGGCGGCCGCTCTTCTCGTCGATCAGCGAGACCGAGGCGCGGAAGTCGATGTCGCCGGGGCAACGCGCCTCCGCGAGCGCCAGATGCTGCACGTTGATGCGGTAGATGATTTCGAGGTGCCGCGGCAACAGCCGCTCGAACAGTTCGACCGGCCAGGTCTCCAGCGCCTCGGGCAGCAGCGTATGGTTGGTGTAGGAGAGCGTGGCGACCGTGATCTTCCAGGCCTCGTCCCAGCGGAAATTGTGGAGGTCGACGAGGATGCGCATCAGCTCGGTGACGGCAAGGCTCGGATGGGTGTCGTTGAGCTGCACCGCGACCTTCATCGCAAGGCTGCGGAGCTGCCCGTCGGAGGTGAGGTGGCGATTGACGAGATCCTGGAGCGAGGCGGAGACGAAGAAATATTCCTGGCGCAGCCGCAGCTCGCGGCCCGCCGGGCTCTCGTCGTTCGGATAGAGGAATTTGCAGATCGCTTCCGCGCGCGCCTGCTCGGCACTGGCGCTGACATAGTCGCCCTTGTTGAAGGCATCGAGCCTGAGCGGATCGGGCGAGCGCGCCGACCACAGGCGGAGCGCATTGACGTGCTGGCCGCGCCAGCCGACGATCGGCGTATCGTAGGCGATCGCCTGCACGGTCTCGCCCGGATGCCAGATGGCGCGGTCGCGGCCCTTGTCGTCGACATGCTCGACGCCGCCGCCGAAATGGACGTGATAGATCACCTCCGGCCGCTGTAATTCCCAGGGATTGCCGAAGCTGAGCCATTCGTCGGGATATTCCTGCTGCCAGCCCTGATTGATGATCTGGCGGAACAGGCCGTAATCGTAGCGGATGCCGTAGCCGATCGCGGGGATCGACAGCGTCGCCATGCTCTCCATGAAGCAGGCGGCGAGCCGGCCGAGGCCGCCATTGCCGAGCGCGGCGTCCGGCTCGCATTTGCGCAGCTCGGGCAGGGAGACGCCGAGATCGCCGAGTGCGACCTCGAAGATCTTCAGCAGCCCCATGTTGTTGAGCGCGTCGGTGAAGAGGCGGCCGATCAGGAATTCGAGCGAGAGATAATAGACGCGCTTGCACCCGGCGTCGTAGCTGCGCTTCTCTGCGCTGAGCCAGCGGTGCACGATGCGGTCGCGCAGCGCGAGCGCCGCGGCCTGATACCAGTCGTGCCTGGTTGCCATGCCCGCGTCCTTGCCGATGGCAAGGCGCAGCTTCGCCAGGATCGCGCCCTTGATCTCAGCCAGCGCGAGTTCGTCGACGGGCTGGTCGGTGGCGGGAAAATTTGGCTGGAACGATTGATCTTGCAAGGCCGTCACTTCCTGGTCGACTGAACACTCACCCTACGCGTCTTGCTCCTGCACCGGAACCGCCACTGGTGCGGCCGTGCACTGCGCTGGCGTAAATTTATGCAAGGAACGGGCCGGTTTGGGAACCCGGACGAGCACGGAGAAACGCGGATTTGCTGCTAGATTGGCGGCCAATTCAGCCATCACTGTGGAGGAGACCCATGAGACCTCTGAGGCGACTGCTGATCGAAATCGCCGCTGCGACCCTGCTCGTCGTCTGCATCGGCGCCTCCACCGCCGCTCTGGCCGCGGGCAAGACCGGCCGCAGCGCCGATGGCCTCAGCTGCGGCTTTGCGGTCCCGCAAAATGCCTCACCCGCCACCCGCTGCGCCGCCATCAAGCGCCAATGCGGCGGCAAGTTCTACGCGAGCGCGTGCGGGGATAAGTTGATGTCGGCGGTGCGGTGAGGGGAGGGCAAGCAGCTCCCACGGTGTCGTCCCGGCGAAGGCCGGGACCCATAACCACCGCTGTCAGATGAGATGCGATAGATCGCGCCAGTCCGGATTTTCCTGCTCGATCAAGCGAATCTTCCAGTCGCGGCGCCATTCCTTGAGCGCTTTCTCCCGTGCGATCGCTTCGGACGGCGAGGTGTAGGTCTCAACGTAGACAAGTCGCGTCACGCTGTATTTCGCGACGAACTTCGAACCGCGACCCGAGCGATGCAATGCAAGCCGCATGCGGAGATCATTGGTGACGCCGATATAGATCGTCCCATGATGGCGGCTCGCCAGGATGTAGACGAAGTAGCTGCTCGCGCTCATGGCATCAGCTCGCAAAGTAACGCCGACCGGGGTAATGGGTCCTGGCTTTCGCCAGGACGACGATCTCATAATCGGCCATTAGACATCAGAACGAATTAAGAACACTTTAGCAAGTCTTTGATATATCATTGTGATTCGGCGCGTTGCCGGCACAATATCTAGCGTCCGTCAGACTTTGCGAGGACTACATGTCCACCATTGCCTTCGATCAGTTTGCCCTCACCCGGATCGCCGATTTCGCGCGGTCGCTGTCGCGGCTGCATCGGGCGGCGCGGCGTCAGAGGATCGATGACGACCAGTTCGACCGCGAGTTCAATGCGGTGTGCCAGTCGATCTGGGGCTACACCATCGACGACATCAGCGACGGGCTGTTTTCGACCGACGACCATCAATTCCTCGACACGCTGGACGAAGCGCATGCGCGCATCTTCGCGGCCGAGCAGGGCTATGACCTCGTCGACGATCAGGGCATGCTGACCGACTGGTGGGGCTTCTGCTGGATGATCTTGGCCGAGAAGCGCGGCCTCCTGACGCCGGAAAACCGCACCGCTGCGCGCGCGGCGATCGAGGAGAAATATCTGGCTGCACCGAACGTGATCGGGGTGATCATCGGGCGGTAGCGTAGCAACCTCCGTCATTGCGAGGAGCGAAGCGACGAAGCAATCCAGAGTGCCTCCGCGGCGACAGGCTGGATTGCTTCGCTTCGCTCGCAATGACGACTTGGATGCAGGTGGAGGCTAATTCAGCCCCGCGCGCTTGGCCGGCTTCTGCGTCTTCGGCACCGTCACGTCAGGCAGCGCCTCGCGGACGATCTCGGCCGATGCCGGCGCATCGGTAGCCACCGTCTCGGCGCGCACCGGAGCCACCTTCATCTCACCGAGCCGTGCGCGGACCTGTGCGGTGAGGCCGGGATAGGAGGCGACCGGGGTGAAGTCCGCAGCCTGGTCGTTGCCGACGCGGATGCCGGTGTAGGCGACGAGGCCGTCGCTGGTGGCGATCACGTCGCCGGCCTTCAGTGAGGCATCCAGCGCCAGGTCGACCGGGGCGAGGCCAACCGGGTCGCGGCCGTTGCAGGTGCAGTCGGCGCGCAGCGCCTTGCGATAGGCGAACGCGTTCTCGCTGTCGGCGTAGCGCTCGCCGGTCTGCGACGCAGCGCCATCGATCGAGGAGCCGAAATAAACCTTCGTTGCGGTGGCAGGACAGAACGCCTGACACATCTGCGCCGGTGAGACGAGCCCGCGCATCAGCGGAAAATATTTGCCGTCGCAGCTGCGCACGCAGAAGGCCGGGCCGGAGCCGCCGGCCGAACGGCTCGGCGGAGGTGCGGCACTCTGCTGGCCGGTGAAGGGATCGACGTAGGAGTTGCCCTGCTGCGGCACCTCGCGCTGTGGGCGCTGTTGCTGCAGCCCGCCGAAGAAGAAGTCGAACAGGCCTTCAGCCGAAACCGGGGCCGGCGCCGCAAGCAGCGGAGCTGCAAGGGAGGCGGCCACAAGCATCGCGCGACGCCGCCGCGCATGGGACGAGATTGTACGCAACGCTCAACTCCACCCGACGCTACTGAACCGGCTGGGACGCTCAGGTCTCAGCACATGATTCACCATAAAGCGGGATGGTAAATGAGCCGTTGAGCGGAGGCGGTTTCAAGTCGAGGCGGTGACCTCATTAAGGCCGGGCACAGCTTCCGACGGATGGTTGCATTCGGGCTACACCCGGGCAGGACGGCGGAGAGGGTTTCGCCACCTCAAGCCTTCAGGAATTCCGACGCCTTGTACAGCGAGCGGAATGGCAGGCCGGCCGCACCGAACGTGTCGGTGGCGCCTTCCTCGCGGTCGACCATGGTCAGCACCAGCACGACTTCGGCGCCGGTCTCGCGGACGGATTCCACCGCCTTCATCGCCGAGCCGCCGGTGGTGGTGACATCCTCGACGATCACGACGCGCTTGCCTTCGAGCGTCTCGCCCTTGGGCAGGCCTTCGATCGCGAGCTTGGCACCGTGCTCCTTCGGCTTCTTGCGGACGAAGAAGGCCGCGATCGGATGGCCCTTGATCCAGGAGATCTGCGCCAGCGCGCCGGCCAGCGGCACCGCGCCCATCTCGAGCCCGCCGATGAAATCGAGCTGGTCGTCCTTCAGCGCTTCGTAAGTGAGCTCGGCGAGCAGGGTCGCGCCCTCGGGGTCGAGCATGGTCGGCTTGAGGTTGAAGTAGAAATCGCTCTTGCGGCCCGACGCGAGCGTCACCTCGCCGCGGCCGAAAGAGCGCCGGCGGATGATTTCGAACAGGCGGGCGCGGGAAGCAGATTTCGACACGGCGGTCCCTCGGGAGCGTTCTTGGAGGAGGCGGAATTTATCCGCGACGGCGGCGACATTCCAGAGGGTGCATCTCCCGTCAACAGGGATCGGCCATCCCGGTCCGCCGGTTGTGGGGGTGCAACTTTCTGGAGTAGGTGAAGGCCGAACCTGTCAGGGGGAAGGAAAGCAAGGCATGACCATCGAACTGCATACCTGGAACACGCCGAATGGCCGCAAGATCTCGGTCGCGCTGGAGGAGATGGGGCTGCCCTACAGGGTGATCCCGGTGAACATCAGCAAGGGGGAGCAGATGGCCCCCGGGTTCCTCAAGCTCTCCCCCAACAACAAGATCCCCGCGATCGTCGACCCCGAGGGACCCGATGGCAAGCCGGTCAGCATCTTCGAGTCAGGCGCGATCCTGCTCTATCTCGGTGAAAAGACCGGTAAATTCCTGCCGAAATCGCTTTCCGGGCGCATCCCCGCCTACGAATGGCTGATGTGGCAGATGGGCGGCTTCGGCCCGATGCCCGGCCAGGTGCACCATTTCATCGCGCTCGAAAACGAGCAGGACCGCGCCTATGGCCTGAAGCGCTACATGGCCGAGACGCGCCGGCTCTACGGCGTGCTCGACCGCCGGCTCGAGGGGCGCGACTTCGTCGCCGGCGACCTCTCGGTTGCCGATTTTGCCATCCTGGGCTGGGCCTGGCGCCACCCCCGCCACAAGGTTGAGCTGGCTGATTTTCCCAACGTCAAGCGTTGGTACGAGGCGCTGATGGCGCGTCCGGCGGTGAAACGGGGCATGGAGGCCAAGCTGGATTGATCTTCGCTCTTACCCTTCCCTGGAGGGGGAGGGTCGATCGCGCAAAGCGCGAGCGGGATGGGGTGATCTCTCCACGCAGGCAGCGCTCTTCGCGGAGGGACCGTCACCCCACCCCGTCACGCAATCTCGCTTTGCTCGATCGCGCGCCGACCCTCCCCCTCCAGGGGAGGGTAAGAAAGACCCTCACACCTTCTTCGCCTCGACCGCCATCCTGACCGCGAGCCCGGCCAGCACCGTGCCCATCAGCCAGCGCTGCACCAGCATCCAGCTTGGCCGGCGCGTCAGGAACAGCGCGATCGAGCCTGCGGCGAGCGCGATCATCGCATTGACGCTGACGCTGATCGCGATCTGGATCCCCCCCAGCACCACCGACTGCGTCAGCACGCTGCCGGCCGTGGGATCGATGAACTGCGGCAGCAGCGCCAGATACAGCATCGCGATCTTCGGGTTGAGCAGATTGGTGACGAAGCCCATGGCGAACAATTTGCGCGGGCTGTCGACCGCGAGCTTTCTCACCTGGAACGGCGAGCGCCCGCCCGGCTTCACCGCCTGCCAGGCGAGTCAGAGCAGATAGAACGCGCCGGCAAAGCGCAGCGCGTCATAGGCAAAGGGAATGGCGAGCAGCAGCGCTGTGATGCCGAACGCGGCGCACAGCATGTAGAACACGAAGCCGAGCGCCACGCCGCCGAGCGAGACGATACCCGCCGCGGGCCCCTGCGTGATCGAGCGCGAGATCAGGTAGATCATGTTCGGCCCGGGCGTCAGCACAAGACCAAGGCAGACGAGAGCGAAGCCGAGCAGGGCGGAGGTGTGGGGCATGGATGAACCGGTGCGGGAGACGCTACAGTTCTAATCTGCGGGGCCTTGCAGGGCCATCGCGCAATTGCACGGAGGACAATTGAGTTCGCATGTTGCGTACGCGGTGGTGCGGTCTTGCGCAGGCGCGCTCCCTCGCCCCGTTCTTACGGGGAGAGGGTTGGGGTGAGGGGCCTCTCTCCGCAGGTGAGATCGCTGTGAGACCTGTATCCCCTCACCCCGGAATCCGCGCTACGCGCGAATTCCGACCTCTCCCCGCTTGCGGGGAGAGGTAAAGAAGAAATCAGTGCGCCTCGTCCCAATTGTTCGCCGCACGCGCGTCCACATGCAGCGGCACTGACAGCAGCACGGCCGGGAACGGCGCGTCCTGCATCACGTGCTGCACGACGGGGAGCGTTGCCTCGACCTCGGCGTCGGGCACCTCGAAGATCAGCTCGTCGTGCACCTGGAGCAGCATCTGCGCCGACAGCTTCTTTTCAGCGAGCGCATCCTCGACGCGGGTCATGGCGCGACGGATGATGTCGGCGGCGGTGCCCTGGAGCCGGGCATTGATCGCGGCGCGCTCGTTGAAGGCGCGCACCGAGGCGTTGGACGCCTTGATATCGGGATAGTGGCATTTGCGGCCGAACAGCGTGGTGACGTAGCCGTGGCTGCGGCAGAAGTCGCGCGTCTCGTCCATGTAGGCGCGGATGCCGGGGAAGCGCTCGAAATACTTCTTGATGTAGGCGGAGGCTTCCTCACGCGCGATGCCGAGCTGGTTGGCGAGGCCGAACGCGGAGATGCCATAGATGATGCCGAAATTGATCGCCTTCGCGCGGCGGCGGATTTCGCTCGGCATGCCCTCGATCGGCACGCCAAACATTTCCGATGCCGTCATGGCGTGAATGTCGAGCCCGTCGCGGAACGCCTGCTTCAACACCGGAATGTCGGCGATCTCCGCGAGCAGACGCAGCTCGATCTGAGAATAGTCGGCTGACACCAGCCTGTGCCCGGGCGTGGCGATGAAGGCGCGCCGGATCTTGCGGCCATCCTCGGTGCGCACCGGGATGTTCTGCAAATTCGGCTCGTTCGACGACAGCCGGCCGGTGGTGGTTGCGGCCAGCGCGTAGGTGGTGTGGACGCGATGCGTCTGCGGATTGACGTAGGTCGGCAAGGCGTCGGTGTAGGTCGATTTCAGTTTCGAGACTTGCCGCCACTCCAGGATTTTCTTCGGGAAGTCGTGGCCTTGCTCGGCGAGATCATCGAGCACCTGGGCGGTGGTCGACCATGCGCCGGTTTTGGTCTTGGAGCCCCCTGGCAGTCCCATCTTGCCGAACAGGATGTCGCCGATCTGCTTGGGGCTGCCGACATTGACGGGCTCGCCCGCGATCTGCTGGATCTCGGCCTCGACGCGCGCCGCGGTCTGGGCAAAGTCGCCGGAGAGCCGCGACAGCACCTGACGGTCGATCGAGATGCCGCGTCGTTCCATCCGCGCGAGCACCGCGACCAGCGGCCGCTCCAGCGTCTCGTACACCGCGGTCATGTGCTCGGCGACGAGGCGAGGCTTCAGCACGCGCCACACGCGCAGGGCCATGTCGGTGCCTTCCGCCGACAACGGCGCGGCCTTCTCGATCGGCACCTGGTCGAAGGTGATCTTGCCCTTGCCGCTGCCGAGCAGCTCGCCTTCCTTCAGCATGGCGTGGCCGAACCAGCGCTCGGCGAGCGATTCGAGCCCATGCGAGCCCCGACCGGCGTCGAGCACGTAGGAGATCAGCAGCGCATCGTCGGTGTTGCGCAAGGTGATGCCGTGCTGCGCCAGCATCACGGCGGTGAATTTGACGTCGAAGCCGATCTTGAGGATGCCTGATGATTCCAGCACCGGCCGAAGCGCCTGAAGCGCGTCTTCGTGCTTGACCTGGTCGGGGGCAAGGCCCTCGTCGAACAGGCCGGCACCGCCGCCGGACTGCTTGTGCGCCAGCGGCACATAGCAGGCCTCGTTCGGCGCCAGCGCCAGTGCGATGCCGCAAAGGTCGGCCTGCATCGGATCGATCGAGTTCGCTCTTGTCTCGATCGCGACATGGCCGACGTCATGGATGCGCGCGATGAAGGCGTCGAGCTCTTTGAGCGTCTTGATCGCCTGGTATTTGCTGCGATCGACCGGAAGCTTGCGCAGCGCCTCTTCGCGCGCTGCGGCCAGCGAGATCGGCGCGCCCTTCGGGCTCGCCGCCTTGTCTTCCTTGCTTGCGGACTTGTTGGGCTCGTTCGGCCGAGCTTGCGCCGGCGCGCCGGCGCCCGGCGCGGGCACCACGTCCGACGGCGGCAGCGGCGAGAACACGCTGGCGCCGCTGGCATAGCCGGGGTCGGCATCGACGTTGGCGGGATCGATTTGCGAATAATCGGCGACGCGCCGCGTCAGCGTCGTGAACTCCATTGCCTTCAGGAAGGCGATCAGCTTGCGCGCGTTGGGCTCGTGGACGGCGAGGTCGTCCAGCGGGACCTCGAGGTCGACCTTGTCGTCGAGCAGCACAAGCTGCCGCGAGATCCGCGCCTTTTCCGCATTCTCCAGCAGCGCCTCGCGCCGCTTCGGCTGCTTGATTTCGCCGGCGCGGAACAGCAATTGCTCGAGATCGCCATATTCGACGATCAGCTGTGCCGCGGTCTTGATGCCGATCCCGGGCACGCCGGGCACGTTATCGGTGGAATCGCCGGCCAGCGCCTGCACCTCGACCACCTTCTCCGGCGGCACGCCGAACTTCTCGATCACCTCGGCAATGCCGATGCGGCGATCCTTCATGGTGTCGTACATCGTGACGCAATCGGTCACGAGCTGCATCAGATCCTTGTCGGAGGACACGATGGTCGCGCTTGCGCCGCGCTCGCAGGCCTGCCGCACATAGGTCGCGATCAGATCGTCGGCTTCGAAGCCGACTTGTTCCAGGCAGGGCAGGTCGAAGGCGCGCACGGCCTCGCGGATCAGCGCGAACTGCGGAATGAGATCGTCAGGCGCCGGCGGCCGGTGCGCCTTGTAGTCGGGATAGATCTTGTTGCGGAAGGTGATCTCCGACTTGTCGAAGATGATCGCCAGATGCGTCGGCCGGTTGTCCTCGGGCATGTCACGCAAGAGCTTCCACAGCATGTTGCAGAAGCCGAGCACGGCGTTGACCTGAAGACCGTCGGACTTGCGGTTCAGTGGCGGCAGCGCGTGATAGGCGCGGAAGATGTAGCCGGAACCGTCTACCAGGAAGACGTGGTCGCCCTTGCCGGCCGCCTTCGCCGCGACCGGTTTGGCAGCAGCTGTCGCAGCAGCGGACTTGGCAGCAGCGGACTTGGCAGCAGCGGGCTTGGTGTCGGCGGCAGCCTTTGGCGCGGACTTGGTGTCAGCTTTGGCGGAGGTCTTCGGGGATGTCTTGGGCATGGCCGCAATGTATGAATTTTTGCGGGCTTTGACAGCCTTGGGAGGCGGATTTTTGGGTCGGCGGAGCCACTATCCCCACTGTCATTCCCCGCGAAAGCGGGGAATCCAGTAGGTCGCGGCTTCTCGGTTCAATCACTGGCGCCTCGGCGTACTGGGTCGCCCGGTCAAGCCGGGCGACGACACTGAGAATGGCGCTACTCCGCCGCCTGCAACACGGCGCCCGGCTTCTTCGGCGCGATCCAGAATGCATCAGGCCGCTCGAACAGGAAGCGCGCATTGAGACGCAACGCCATCTGCCAGATCGCCAACGCTCCGAGCACGCCGACGATTGTGACGACCAGCGACACCGTGCCGATGTCGGCAATGACGCCCGTGCGCAGCAGCAGCGTCCGCGTCGCCGCCATAGGCAAGAAGAAGGCGAGATAGATCACGATCGAATGCTCGCCGCAGAAGCGGAGGAAATTCAGCCACTGTGCGCGCGCGAGCAGCGTGCCGATCGTGATGATGGCACAGGCGCCGGCGAAGCCGAGCACCAGCGAGACGATTCCCCATTCGCTGGCACCCCATGCGACGAGGCCGGTATTGACCAGCGCCCAGGTCGCGAGCGCTGCAAGCGCCAGGGCCGGACGGCTGCGGGCGCGATCCGACAGCGCGAACACGTAAGGTGCGAACAGGTAGCCCGAGTAGAAATAGACGAAGCGCGCGCAGAACTCGTCGATGACGGTCCAGCCGGTCGTGATGCGTGCGGTCTCCAGCGCAGCGGCGACGAGCCAGATCGCGAGCGGCGGGGCGTTGCGTGTCAGTTTTGTGACGACGAAGAAGATCGGCAGCAGATAGATGAACCACAGCGTGCCGAACGGCTCGATGAAGGATTCGAGATACAAGAGACCAACGTGGCTCCAGCTCGTCTCCGCCGCGAAGGCCGGCGCCTTGAAGCCGAATTGGATTGTCACCCAGACGACATAGAAATAGGCGAAATGCACCACCTTGCGGTCGAGATAGGTTCGCCAGTCCCGATCGATCACCAGTGACAAGAACAGGCCCGAAATCAGGAAGAAATCCGGCATCCGGAACGGCTTTGCGAAGGCCACGGCAACATGCATGAAACCGGTCTGCCCGGCGGCGAGCTCGACCCCCAGCACCGAATGCATCATCACCACCATGACGATGCAGATGCCCTTGGCGTAGTCGACCCAGTCGACACGCGCGGCAGAAGGGGCCCTGGAAAGTCCGCCCGCAGCTGTGCCTGATCGTGCCATGGTGTCCCTCTTCGAGGCGCCTTCCGCCCGTCCCCTGTCTGGGTGCGGGGCAGTTTGGAGCCCAGTGGTTTCCGACTTCTTTACCGGTTCAAATAACGGGCCGGTTTTTGCATGCGGACTGTTCCCTGACCTCGGGAAAATGCTAAACCGCCCCGAATTGGGCTTTCGTTAACCAAGCTGGAACGGGATTTTTCATGCGAATTGCGATGATCGGCACGGGCTATGTCGGGCTGGTGTCCGGGGCCTGCTTTGCGGATTTCGGTCACGACGTCACCTGCGTCGACAAGGACGAGAAGAAGATCGCGGCGCTCCATCGCGGCGAGATCCCGATCTACGAGCCCGGGCTCGAGGACCTCGTTGCGACCAATGTGAAGGCCAAGCGGCTCGACTTCACCACCGACCTGTCCGGGCCGGTTGCCGATGCCGATGCCGTGTTCATCGCGGTCGGCACGCCGTCGCGTCGCGGCGATGGCCACGCCGATCTCACCTATGTCTATGCCGCCGCGCGCGAGATCGCGCAGTCGTTGTCCGGCTTCACCGTCGTCGTGACGAAGTCGACCGTGCCGGTGGGCACCGGCGACGAGGTCGAGCGCATCATCCGCGAGACCAATCCCAAGGCCGATGTCGTCGTCGCGTCCAACCCCGAGTTCCTGCGCGAGGGCGCCGCGATCCGCGACTTCAAATTCCCCGACCGCGTCGTGGTCGGCACCTCCGACGAGCGTGGCCGCAAGGTGATGGGCGACATCTATCGCCCGCTGTCGCTGAACCAGGCACCCCTGATGTTCACGGAGCGTCGCACCGCCGAAATGATCAAATACGCCGCGAACGCGTTCCTGGCGACCAAGATCACCTTCATCAACGAGATCGCGGACCTCTCCGAAAAGGTCGGCGCCAATGTCCAGGAGGTCGCGCGCGGCATCGGCCTCGACAACCGCATCGGCACCAAATTCCTGCATGCGGGTCCGGGCTTCGGCGGCTCGTGCTTTCCGAAGGACACCAAGGCGCTGATCAAGATCGCGCAGGACTACGACGTGTCTCTGCGCATCGTCGAATCCGTGCTGGCAGTCAACGAGAACCGCAAGCGCGCGATGGCGCGGAAAGTGAGCCAGGCGCTCGGCGGCTCGCTGCGCGGCAAGACCATTGCCGTGCTCGGCCTCACCTTCAAGCCCGACACCGACGACATGCGCGATGCGCCGTCGATCCCGCTGGTGACGGGGCTGATCGACATGGGTGCAAAGGTCAAGGCGTTCGATCCCGTCGGTATGGAGCAGGCCAAGAGCGAGCTGCCGACCATTACCTATTGCGAGGATGCCTATGCCTGCGCACAAGATGCCGATGCACTGGTCATCGTCACCGAATGGGTACAGTTCCGCGCGCTCGATCTCGGCCGGCTGAAGGCGGCCATGGCAAAGCCCGTCGTCGTGGATCTCCGCAACATCTACCGCCCGGAGGACATGGAAGCCGCCGGCTTCGTCTATGAGAGCGTCGGTCGGCCGCCGGTGCAGGGCTGATCGCTACACTATTATTCTCGACCGAAAACCGTCATGGCCGGGCTTGTCCCGGCCATCCACGTCTGTTTTCTAGTCCAAGACGTGGATGCCCGGCACAAGGCCGAGCATGACGAATGGATAGGCCTTGCCCCGCAGCTTCGACACGCCCCTTCCGATCGATGCCGTGCTCGACGATCTCTCGCGCACGCTGGAGGCGCACAACGCGGCCGTGCTGGTGGCCCCTCCCGGCGCCGGCAAGACCACGCGCGTGCCGCTGGCGCTCCTCGATGCGCCCTGGGCCAAGGGCAAGAAGATCATCGTGCTGGAGCCGCGCCGCATCGCCGCGCGCGCCAGCGCCGATCGCATGGCCAAATCGCTTGGGGAGCGCGCTGGAGACACCGTCGGCTATCGCGTCCGCTTCGGCTCCAAGATCTCGCGCGCCACGCGCATTGAAGTGGTGACAGAGGGGATCTTCACCCGCCAGATCCTCGACGATCCCGAGCTTTCGGGCGTCGCCGCCATCCTGTTCGACGAATTCCACGAGCGCTCGCTCGATGCCGACATGGGTCTGGCACTGGCACGTGACGCGCAAACCGGCCTGCGCGAAGACTTACGCATCCTCGTGATGTCGGCGACGCTCGACGGCGCGCGCGTGGCAAGACTGCTCGGCGAGGCGCCCGTCGTCGAAAGCGAGGGCCGCGCCTTTCCGGTCGAGACGCGTTATCTCGGCCGCAAGGCCGATGCGCCGGTGGAGCGGCAGATGGCCGATGCGATCGCATCCGCGCTTCGCGCCGACAGCGGCTCGGTGCTGGCGTTTCTGCCGGGCGCCGCCGAGATACGCCGTACCCAGAATTTTCTGACCGAGCGCGTGCAGGATGCCTCCATCGAGATCGTGCCGCTGTTCGGCGCGCTCGATGCCGCCGTGCAGGACCGCGCCATCGCCCCGGCGCCAAAGGGCACGCGCAAGGTGGTTCTGGCGACCTCGATCGCCGAGACCTCGCTCACCATCGAAGGCGTGCGCATCGTGGTCGATTCCGGTCTCGCCCGTGTGCCGCGTTATGAGCCCGACATCGGGCTGACCCGGCTCGAGACCGTGCGCGCCGCGCGCGCGGCGGTGGACCAGCGCCGCGGCCGCGCCGGGCGCACCGAGCCTGGCGTCTGCTATCGGCTCTGGGACGAGCCGCAGACCGCTTCGCTTGCGCCTTACACCCAGCCGGAAATCCTCAGCGCCGACCTGTCGTCGCTGGTGCTCGATCTCGCGCAATGGGGCGTCACTGACCCCGCAGCGCTGTCGTTTCTCGATCCGCCGCCGCAGCCGGCCTGGAAGGAAGCAAAAAGCCTACTCTCCGAACTCAACGCGCTCGATGGCGACGGCCGCATCACCGCGGAGGGCAAGAGCCTGCGCGCGCTGGCGCTGCCGCCGCGGCTGGCGCGCATGATCGTGGATTCGCATCGTGCCGGCGAGGGCGAGGCCGCCGCCGAGATTGCGGCCATCATCACCGAGCGCGGGCTTGGCGGTGACAGCGTCGATCTCGAGCACCGCCGCGACCAGTTCCGCCGCGATCGCTCGCCGCGTGCGTCGAGCGCGCGCGATCTGGCGCGACGCTGGGCTTCGCAGGTGGCGGCATCCGAGAAGGCGGGGCCGCAGGAGGATCTCTCGACCGGCCTGATGCTCGCCTATGCCTTCCCGGACCGCGTCGCGCGCAACCGTGGCAATGGCAGCTTCGTGCTCGCCAACGGCCGCGGCGCGTCCGTCGAGCAGGCCTCCTCGCTCGCCCGCGCGCCTTACATCGCGATCGGCGAGATGACGGGAACGGCGGCGAGCGGACGCATCCTGCTCGCCGCGCAGATCACGCAGGACGAGATCGAGCGGCATTTCGCCGAACATATCGAGAGCGCCGACGAGATCTCGTTCGATCGCGGTGCGATGGCGCTGCGGGCGCGGCGCAAGCGCGTGCTGCACGCCATCACGCTCTCCGAGGCGACACTTGCCGTGTCGCCCTCGGAGGACACCGCGCGCGTCTTCGCAGATGGGCTGATCGCAGCCGGCCTCGACCGGCTGCCCTGGTCGAAGGCCGCAAAACAATGGCGCGACCGCGTGATGTTCCTGCGCAAGGCCGAGGGCGACAGCTGGCCCGATCTGTCGGACGACGGGTTGATCGCACGCCGCGACGACTGGCTGGTGCCTGCGCTCTACGACAAGATCGCGCTCAAGGACGTCTCCGCCGGCGATCTCTCCGATGCGCTGATGGCGCTGCTGCCGTGGGAGATGCGCGCGCGGCTCGACCGCGAGGCGCCGACGCATTTCGAGGCGCCGACCGGAAGCGTGCTCGCGATCGATTACGAGGCCGAGCAGGGGCCGACCATCGCGGTGCGGCTCCAGGAATTGTTCGGTCTCAACACCCATCCCTCGATCGCCGCCGGCAAGGTGCCGCTGGTGCTGGAATTGCTGTCGCCGGCCCAGCGCCCGGTGCAGGTGACGCGCGATCTCCCCGGCTTCTGGCGCGGCAGCTACGCGGCCGTCCGCTCCGACCTGCGCGGCCGCTATCCGCGCCATCCCTGGCCGGACGATCCGGCCAATGCGCTGCCAACCCGGCGGGCGAAGCCGCGGGGCACGTGACAAGTCGCGATCGACATTAACCGTCCGCTCATCCTTTTCGTCAAAATGGCAATGGCCCAGCCGTAGCTTCACTCGCGGAAGGGTGCGCCGCGTGGTGAAATCGAGCTTTCGGCTCGGAAGTGGTTTGATGCGTAACATAGTGATCTTCGCGGCCGTGATGATCGGCCTCGGCACCTTCATGGCTGAGATGGCGGACAAGATGAGCTCCGCATCCGCGACCTCGGTGCCGCGCACGACGGTGGCCGTCGCCTCCACCGCGCCGGCCGGCAGCCGCAGCCTGGCCATTTCCCGCGATGGCCGCGGTCATTTCCAGGCCGAGGGCCGGATCGACGGGCAGCGCATCGGCTTCATGGTCGATACCGGCGCGTCCGTCGTTGCGCTGAACGAGACCTCGGCCGCACGGTTTGGCCTGCGTCCCTCGCGCAGCGAGTACACGGCGACCGTCTCCACCGCCAACGGCACCATCAAGGCGGCGCGCACCCGCATCGCCATGCTCGATGTCGGCGGCCTCGTCGTGCGCGACGTCGACGCCATGGTGCTGCCGGACGAAGCGCTGTCGGAGAACCTGCTCGGCCTCTCCTTCCTGTCTCGCCTCAAGCGCTTCGAATACGCCAACGGCCAGATGGTGCTCGAGCAGTAGGCGTTAATCCGCGCGATCGCGCGGCCGTCCTTTTCAAGTAGATATCTTTGCTTTCACCGCCCTCGCGGTAACGTTTCTTCGTTACCAAACTGCCGCAATTATCGGCCATAAGCCTTCATTCCCGCCTTTCGTTGCGGCCCGGCATTCGCTAAGGCTGCATCAAATCCTGCCCCCCTTTTCACGAGATCGTCTCAATGTTCCCGAAGCCGAAATCCGTATTGTTGCCCAACACCTATGCCTTCGAATCCGAGCCGATGGTGAAGCCGACGGGCTTTCGCGAATACGACGCGCGCTGGTTGTTCCAGAAGGAAATCAACCTGATGGGTGTGCAGGCGCTCGGCATGGGGCTGGGCGCGCTGATCGCCGAGCTCGGCGTCAAGCAAGAAATCGTCACCGGCCACGATTTCCGCGGCTATTCCGCCTCGATCAAATACGCGCTGATCTCCGGCCTGATGGCGGCGGGATGCAAGGTGCACGACATCGGGCTCGCGGTGACGCCGATGGCCTATTTCGCGCAGTTCGATCTCGACGTGCCCTGCGTCGCCATGGTCACGGCCTCGCACAACGACAATGGCTGGACCGGCGTGAAGATGGGCGCCAACCGCCCGCTGACCTTCGGCCCCGATGAGATGACGCGGCTGAAAGAGATCGTTCTGAACGCGGAGTTCAAGAACAAGGTCGGCGGCTCCTATCAATTCCACGAGAATTATCCGGCGCGCTACATCTCCGACCTCACCTCTCGTCCGAAGCTGACGCGCAAGCTCAAGGTGGTCGCCGCCTGCGGCAACGGCACCGCCGGCGCGTTCGCGCCGCAGGTGCTGGAGGCGATCGGCTGTGAGGTGATTCCGCTCGACACCGAGCTCGACCACACCTTCCCGAAATACAATCCGAACCCCGAGGACATGGAGATGCTGCACGCGATCCGCGATGCGGTGCTGCATCACAAGGCCGACGTCGGCCTCGGTTTCGACGGCGACGGCGATCGCTGCGGCGTCGTCGACAACACCGGCGAGGAGATCTTTGCCGACAAGGTCGGCGTGATGCTGGCGCGCGACATGTCGGCGATCCACAAGGATGCGCATTTCGTCGTCGACGTGAAGTCGACCGGCCTGTTCGTCACCGATCCCGTGCTGCAAAAGCAGGGCGCCAAGACCGCCTATTGGAAGACCGGACATTCCTACATGAAGCGCCGCACCAACGAGACGGGCGCGCTGGCGGGCTTCGAGAAGTCCGGCCACTTCTTCTTCAACAAGCCCTATGGCCGCGGCTATGACGACGGCCTGGTCTCGGCGATCGCGATCTGCGACATGCTCGACCGCGCTCCGGGCAAGTCGATGGCCGACCTGAAGAACGCGCTGCCAAAGACCTGGTCGTCGCCGACCATGTCGCCGCACTGCGCCGACGAAACCAAATACGGCGTCATCGACGCCGTGGTGAAGCACTTCGAAGGCTTGCAGGCGAAGGGCGCGAAGATTGGCGACCAGGCGATCCGTGATCTCGTCACCGTCAACGGCGTACGCGTCACGGTCGAGGACGGCAGCTGGGGCCTGGTCCGCGCCTCCTCCAACAAGCCCGAGCTCGTCGTCGTGGTCGAGAGCCCGGTCTCCGAACAGCGCATGCACGACATGTTCGAGATGGTGAACAGCGTGCTGCGCACGCATCCGGAAGTCGGCGAGTATAACCAGACGATTTGATTGATGACTGCCTGCCGCGACGGCGGTGCACTCCCTCGCCCCGTTCTTACGGGGAGAGGGTTGGGGTGAGGGGCCTCTCTTCGCACGTGAGATCGTCGCGAGATCTGTACCCCCTCACCCGGATTGCATCTGCCGATGCAATCCGACCTCTCCCCGCAGGCGGGGAGAGGTGAAAGCTAAGCTGCCACCACCGCCGGGATCGGCAGTGCGGTGACCGACTTGATCTTCTCCATCGCGAAGCGCGAGGTGACGTTCTTCAGCGGCACGGCGCTGATCAGCTTCTTGTAGAACACGTCATAGGCCTGCATGTCCGCGACCACGACGCGCAGCATGTAGTCGACGTCGCCGGCCATGCGGTAGAATTCCATCACCTCGGGCATGGCGCTGACAGCTTCGGCGAACCGCTTCAGCCAGGCGTCGGAATGGTCGGAGCTTTCGACCGAGACGAACACGGAGATGCCGAGTCCGATCTTGTTCTGGTCGACGAGAGCCACGCGCTTGATGATCACGCCATCGGCCTCCAGCCGCTGGATGCGCTTCCAGCAGGGGGTGGAGGACAGGCCGACGCGGTCGCCGATCTCGGCGACGGAGAGGGAGGCATCTTCCTGGAGCACCATCAGAATCTTGCGGTCGATGGCATCGAGGCGGCGGCTGGTCTCGGGGATCTGGACGGCAAGGTCGGTCATTTGAAGAACTTTGTTCCATTTCAGGGGCTGATTTCCCTGATATAGAGAAAATCATTCCCCATCAAGCCCATAATCTCGGCGCCACAATGGAATGTCTCTAGGGATTGTTTCGCAAAAGCTCTTCAATTTCAACGCGTTGCGGCGCAGCCAGACCGCCGCCATGGCGGGTGCATTTCAGCGCTGCGGCCGCCGCGGCGAATCGCAGCGCCTCCCGCACGTCCTCGCCCTCGGCGAGCCGAAGCGTGAAGGCGCCATGGAAGACGTCGCCGGCGCCGAGCGTATCGACCGCCTGAACCGGGAACGCCCGGATCTCTTCCAGCTTGCCGCTCTCGTTCAGCCAGATCGTGCCGCGCGGGCCGCGGGTGGCGGCAAGGAAGGCCGGCGTCAGCCCGGCCAAGCGCTTCAAGGCTTCGCCGTCGTCGGCGATGCCCGCGGTCTCCTGCACCTGTTCGCTGGCGAACAGCAGATGCGAGGCCGTCGTGAGCAGGCCGTCCTGCAAAGCCATCGCGCGGTCGACGCCGACGATGACGGGAATGCCGCGCCGGCGCGCTTCGGTGCAGAGAGAGATCGCGAACGCGCCGCAGCGGCTTTCGACGAGGACCGCGCCGCAATCGGCGAGCAATTCGTCAGCATCGGGCAGATTCACGCGCCACAGGCCGGGATCGCGATAGATGGTGAGCGTCCGCTCGCCGGAGGCCTCGATCATGATGGCCGAGACCGGCGTGGTCACATCAGGCATGCGCACGATGTGCGTGGTGTCGATGCCCTCCTGCACCATCCGTTCGAGAATGAAGCCGCTCGACGTCTCCCGCGCATCGCCCATCGGTCCCGCGAACGTGACGCGGCCGCCGAGCCGAGCGATGGCGATCGCCGCATTGAGCGCGTTGCCGCCGCAGATCTCCGCAAGATGACTCGCGTTCGCCTTGCTGCCGCGTTCGGGCATGGCCGCGACACGAAAGGTGAGGTCGCGCACGGGAATGCCGATGCAGACGATGCGCGGCGCGATCCCGGCCATCGGTGGCCTCAGCTCAAGCGCCGCTCTCGTCGTGCACCCAGCGGCCGAGCAGATGATGGGCGATGGCGAAGGGATGCGGGCCGGCGAGCCCGTCGGGATGGGTCCGCGTCAGCATCTGCGCCGCCTCCTCGCGCGTGAACCAGCGCGCATCCTCCAGCTCGGTGTGATCGACCACGACGTCCTCGTTCAGCGCCCGCGCGCTGCAGCCGATCATCAGCGACGACGGATAGGGCCAGGGCTGGGTCATGTAATAGTTCACGTCGGTGCAGCGGATCCCGGACTCTTCGAGGATCTCGCGGCGCACCGCGTCCTCGATGGTCTCGGCGGCCTCGACGAAGCCTGCGAGGCAGGAATACATGCCCGGCGGAAAATGCTTCTGGCGGCCGAGCAGGCATTTGTCGCCGGAGGCGACCAGCATGATCACGACCGGATCGGTGCGCGGAAAGTGCTCTGCCTTGCAGGCCGGGCAGTCGCGCTTCCAGCCGCCTTCCTTCATCGCGGTGCGTGTGCCGCAATTGGCGCAATAACCGTGGCGCTGATGCCAGCCCACCATCGACTTCGCCATCGCGATCGCCGACAGCTCCTGCGGGGGCACCGCGCCCTGCATCGCCATGCCGCGCAACTCGGTCACGGTGTAGTCGCCGCCGCCGACCAGCTTCTCGGCGGCCGCCTGCGACAGGCCCATGCCGAACACCGCCGCGCCATCACGAAGCCCGAGGAACACCGTGCCGGGATTGGCGCCGCATTTCAGCGCCTCGTCGATCGAGAGCAGCGCGCGTACCTGCTCGCCCTCGCGCTTCACCAGGAGCGAGTCGCGATAGACCACATAGGCGCGCGATGACTGCTTCTGCTCCATCGCGAACAGCTTTTCGTCCTCGCGGCGCAGATGCGCGGCGCGGTCGAGGACGTTGGTGACGAAGGCCGGTTGCCCCAGCGGAAACGCGTCGAATGCTGACATTGCTATTCCTTCAACCCAACCAGATCTTGCAGCGAAGCGCGCTGATGAAATTCTGAACCTCAGTGGCGTCATGCGCCAGCGGCGGCATCACGCCCCACACCGGCCGCGGCCAGGCCGCGTCGCTGGTTCGGCGCGCGATGATGTGAACATGAAGCTGCGGCACGAGATTGCCGAGCGCGGCGACGTTGAGCTTGTCGCATTTGGTGATCTCCTTAAGCGCGCGCGAGACGCGGGAGATCTCGGTCATCAGCTGCGCCTGCTGCACCTCGTCGAGATCGATGATCTCGACCGCATCCGGCCGCCGCGGCACCAGCAGCAGCCACGGATAATGCGCGTCCTTGATGACCAGCACTTTCGACAGCGGCAGATCGCCGATGTCGATGGTGTCCTCTTTCAGGCGGGAATGCAGCGACCAGGCGGGTTCGGGCATAGATGTTTCCGGATGGCCCGATGGGGGCGGGCGCGTTGGGGCGAACAATACGATAGGGAGTCTGATTGGGGAAGCATGGGGACCGCATACGCGCTCGTCGTCCTGGACAAGCGAAGCGCAGATCCAGGACCCATTACCCCAGGGAGTAGTTGGGCGAAGACTCGTGGTGACCAGCTTCGCGCCACAACTGCTCCCTGGGGTAATGGGTCCTGGCTTTCGCCAGGACGACGGCGGGAGTGTGGCTTCACCTCCGGAGCGAAACTACCCCTCCCCAATCACCCGCGCATTGGCGCGGACCGAGGCTTCGCTAACGCGGATGCCGAGGCCGGGACCATCGGGCACGACAACGTGACCCGCGCGGTTCGCAACACGCTCCTCCAGCACGTCCTCGGTGAGCACATGATGCGGCATGTAGAATTCGCAGCCGAGCGAGATGCCCGGCGTGGCCGCGATCAGCTGCGTGCCGGCGGCGAGGCCAATGCCGCCCTCCCAGAGCGTGCCGCCATAACCGGGCAGGCCGGCGATATCAGCAATCGCCATGATCGCCTGCGCCTCGAACAGGCCACCGGCCTTCATCAGCTTGATCGAGACCGCGTCGGCCGCCTCGCGGCGCACCACCTCCATCATGTCGCGGCGATCGAAGCAGCTTTCGTCGGCGAGCACGGGTGTCTCCAGCGCCGCCGTGAGCTGCGCCATCACGTCGAGGAACTTGCGCGGCACCGGCTGCTCGATGAAGGTCGGCGCGAACTCTTCGACGTCGCGCAAAATCTTGATGGCGCCGAACGGCGCCAAGGCCTGGTTGTAGTCGACGCGCAGATCGACCTTGTCGCCGAACTCCTTGCGGATCGCTTCGAGATGCTCGAGGTCCTCGCGATGCGGCTTCACGCCGGTCTTGACCTTGTAGATGACGTTGCCGTCCGGAACCATCTTGCGCATGCGGTCGAGATCGGCGGCGAAATCGGGATCGGCGATCGAGAAGGAGAGGGGGATGGTGTCGCGCACACGGCCGCCGAGGAGGTCGGCGACCGAAAGCCCGGACGACCTGCCGACGATGTCAAGCAGCGCCATCTCGATCGCGACTTTTGCTTCAGCGTGGCCGACGAGCGCGCGGTCGAGCTCCGCCATCAGCGCGCGAATGCGGCGCACCGGCTTGCCGAGCACGATGGGACGCAAATAGATGTCGAGTGCGGAGAATGCGGCCTCCGGCGTCCCCGTAAAGACCTCCCACGGCGCCGCCTCGCCCCAGCCGATCATGCCGTCGCTCGATGTCAGCTCGAGCAGCACGCGCTTGACGGTGCCCTTGACGTTGCCGACGCCTTGCAGGCGCGCCATCTTGATCGGGCTCTCGATCAGGAACAGCCTGAGGCGTTCGATGGTCGCTTCGGTCATGTCAGGCCTCCATTGACGTGCCAGATCTGGCCGGTGACGTAGGACGCCTTCGGCGATGCCAGGAAGGTGATGATCTCGGCGACCTCCTCCGGCCGCCCGCGGCGGCGCATCGGGATCAGCGCTTCGGTCGCCGCGATCTGCTCCGGCGACAGCCGGCTCTCGCTCGGCTTGTCCTTGATGATGAGGCCCGGCGCCACCGCATTGACGGTGATGCTATTCTTGGCGAGCTCGACCGCGGTCAGCCGCACCAGCGTTTCCAGCGCGGAACGGCTCGCCGCCGTCGCCGCGAAGGGCGCGAAGTCGGGCCGGATCGCGTGTGCCACGAAGGACGACACGGCGACGATCCGGCCATCGCGTCCGGCGCGCAGCAGCGGCAGGGCGGCCTCGACCATTCGCGTGAAGGCAAGCGCGGATTCGTCCATCGCCTGCCGGAACTGATCCGCCGACGTACCAATCGCGCTGCCGCGGCGGGCGTGGCCGCCGACCAGGATCAATCCGTCGAGCCGGCCGAAGGCGGCTTTCGCCGCGGCGATGGCGTCGGCGGCCGCGGTCTCCTCGGCAAGATCGCCAAGGCAATTTGTCACCACGGCGCCTTTCGCTGCGGCGTCCGCTGCGGTGGCGTCGAGACCTTCTGCGTTCGCGCGCGTGTGGAGCAGCAGCCCGACGCCGGGCGCGGCGAGCAGTCTTGCGGTGGCCCGGCCGATGCCACTGGCGGCACCGGTGACGAGATAGACGCGTTCGATATCAGGCATCACGGTGCTGGTGTGGCCGGCGGGAGCGCGCCGGTGCGATGGAAATGGCTGAGGAAGGCGCGCGTTGCGGCCTCCTTAGGACTGTCGATGACCTGCCGCGCCGGGCCTTCCTCGACCACGACACCGTCGCGCATGAAGATGAGACGGTCGGCGACCTCGCGGGCAAAAGCGATCTCATGGGTCACGATGACCATGGTCATGCCCTCGGAGGCCAGCCGCTGTATCACGTTCAAGACCTCGCCGACGAGCTCCGGATCGAGCGCCGAGGTCGCCTCGTCGAACAGCATGACATCAGGCTCCATCGCGAGCGCACGCGCGATCGCGACGCGCTGCTTCTGCCCGCCGGACAGCGTCGCCGGATATTGGTCGGCCTTCTCCGCCAGCCCCACCTTGGCAAGCTGCGCGCGCGCGAGTTTCTCCGCATCCGCCTTCGCCATGCGCCGCACCGTGACCGGTCCTTCCATGACGTTTTGGAGCGTCGTCATGTGCGGGAACAGATTGAAGTGCTGGAACACCATGCCGGTGGTGGCGCGGAATCTGGCCAGCGACTTCACATCGGGCAGCTTCGAACCGTCGCCGAACGAAAAGCGGGTGTCGCCGACGCGGACACTGCCGCCGTCGGGCACGACAAGGAGATTGATGCAGCGGAGCAGCGTCGACTTGCCCGAGCCTGACGGCCCGATCAGCGCCACGACACCGCCCTTGGCGACGTCGAGATTGATGTTCTTGAGGACCTCGTTGCTGCCAAAGCTCTTGCGCAGCCCATGGATCTCGATCTTCGAGGTGTTGTTGGACGTCTCGCTCATTCGCTGACCGCCATTCGTTTCTCGCCGCGGCGGACGAGGATGGTGAGCGGAATCAGGATCGCCGCATAGGCGACCGCGACGGCGGTGTAGGTCTCCAGCGGCCGGTAGCTGTCATGGGCGGCGACCTGGCTCTGGTAGACGAGGTCGGGCACCGCCAGCACCGAGACCAGCGAGGTATTCTTGAACTGGATGATCGACTGGTTCATCAGCGCCGGGATCATGCGCTTGATCGCCTGCGGCAGCACGATGCGGCGCATGGTCTGGCCAGGGGTCATGCCGAGCGCGGCGCCGGCTTCGGACTGGCCGCGGTCGATCGAGACGATGCCGCCGCGGATGATCTCCGAATAGAACGAGCCGCCATAGAGCGAGAGCGCGAGCGCCGAGGCCGTGATCGGCGTCATCTCGACGCCGGCGAGGATCGGCAGCGCGTAATAGAACCAGATCAGCTGCACCAGGATCGGCGTGCAGCGGAACGCCTCGATGAAGGCGAGTGCTGCGAGGCGCAGCGCCCGAAAGCGCGACAGGCTGCCGAACGCGCCAAGCAGGCCGAACAGCAGCCCGCACACCACGATGACCACGGTGAAGCCGACGGTGACGCCGAGCCCGTTGAGAAAGAGCCAGCGATAGCTCCAGAGAATGCCGAAGTCCCACTGATACATGCGTGCTTTCTTGCTTCACCTCTCCCGCTTGCGGGAGAGGTCGTATCGCATCGAAGATGCGATACGGGTGAGGGCTCTTTCCTCTCGGGAAGTCTCTTCAGCGGAGACACCCTCACCCCGACCCTCTCCCGCAAGCGGGAGAGGGAGTGGAGCGGCGCGCGCGGATCGAGACTGCCCCACGTTTACGATACTTTACAACGAAACGCCGGGCGGAATGTCCGCCTCCGTCACGCCCACCAGCTCCATGTTGGTGATGATCGCGTTGCGGATGAAGCCGAGGCCCTTGTTGAAGTCGATCCAGGTATTGACGTAGTCGCGCCAGGTCTTGTCGGCCTCGCGGCGGAAGCCGGCATTCGACGTGGTGGCGAAGATCGGCGTCGGCACCACGAGCTGGCCGAGCGAGGGGTTCTTCTTCAGCACGGTCAGCGACAGCATGGTGATCAGGCACTGGGCGTCGACGCGGCCGGTCTGCAGCGCGGCGGTGGCGTCGTCGGCGGTCTTCAGCCGCGTGATCTGCGCCTTCGGCGTCAGGCGGCTGACGACCTGGTCGTGCGAGGAGCCCTGGTCGACCGCGATCTTGATGTCGGGCGAGTTCAGCTCGGCCCAGCTCTTCGGCTTGAAATCCTTCTTGCAGAGGATGGCGAAGGCGTTGTTGAAGACCGGCACCGAGAAGTCGACCACCAGCGCGCGCTTCGGGGTCGGGTTGAGGCCAAAGAAGATGTCGATCTTGTTGGCCTGCAGATCGAGCACCGAATTGCCCCAAGTGGTCTCGGTGATATCGAGCTCGGCCTCCATGTCGTCGGCAAGCCCCTTGGCGATATCGATGTAAAAGCCCTTCCACTGGCCGGAGGCGAGGTCCTTCATGTAGTAGGGCGCGCCGCCGCCGACCGCGCCGATCCGCATCTTCTTGGTGCGGCGGATGCGGGCGAAGGTCGATTCGTTCGGATCGGCCGTCTGCGCCACCGCCGGAGCGGCCAGCGCGGCCGCGGTCACCGCGCCAAGTCCGACACCAAGTCCGACAATCGATGCAACATCACGACGTGTAACCATTTTGAGGAATCGCTTTTCTGGTTGGATGAAGGTGTGATGGCTCTCGCGCGAAAAATTCACCCCTCAATCGGCGTCAGCCGGCTGAAAAATGCTCCGGATGGAATTCTCGCGCACCCTTTGTTTTGGTTCAGGCAGGATTTCATAGAAAGGCGCTGGCGGGCGGGCCCTGTCAAGACTGGATTGCCTCAGGGATGTGCGCGGCCTCGAAGATAGACATGGCGCCTATCGGCCATGATGCTTTCAGAGGCGCGTAAGCGCGTCCGCGTGTTGCGGCAGGCGCGTCGCCGGACGAGGCTCGGAGGGCGGCGACGCGCGGCATTTTCGCGAATAAATTGAGAATATCCAGTGGCTCGCTTTAAGAATGCGGGCGCTTGTCCGAGGGAAGCGGCTGACGCCGGCGCGTCAGGCGAACAGCACCCTGTCGGTGCCGTTCGCCGAAGACGGCGAGAGGTTGGTATGGATCGACTGATCCTATTCGGCGGCCTCGGTGCGAACAGTCACGAGCCGCGCCAGTGCGTCGCGGACGCCTGCACCGTAGGCGGGATCGGCCTTGGTGCAGTTGGCGATGTGCCGCTCCTGGATCGGCACGGCCGCCGCCCCGACGGCACGCGCCGTGTTGTCGAACAAGACTTGCCGCTGGGCAGCGTTCATCTTGCGGAAGAGGTCGCCGGGTTGCCGGTAGTGATCGTCGTCGATGCGGTGATCCCAGTGCGCGGCGGCGCCGTCGATCTCGAGCGGCGGTTCGTTGAGGTCGGGCTGGTCCGTCCACTCGCCGCGGCTGTTCGGGAAATAGGTCGGCGTGCGCCCGAGATTGCCGTCGGTTCGCATCGCGCCATCGCGATGGTAGCTGTGATACGGGCATTTCGGCGCGTTGACCGGGATCAGATGATGGTTGACGCCGAGGCGATAGCGCGCCGCGTCACCATAGGAGAACAGCCGTGCCTGCAGCATCTTGTCGGGTGAGAAACCGATGCCGGGGACGACATGGGCCGGCGAGAAGGAGGCCTGCTCGACTTCGGCGAAGACGTTTTCCGGGTTGCGGTTCAGCTCGAAATAGCCGACCTCGATAAGCGGGAAGTCCGCCTTCGGCCAGATCTTGGTCAGGTCGAACGGGTTGAAGGCGAACGCTTTGGCCTGATCGTCGGTCATGACCTGCACGAACATCGTCCAGCGCGGGAAATCGCCGCGTTCGATGCTCTCGAACAGGTCGCGCTGGTGAGTCTCGCGGTCCTTGCCGATGAGGGCTTCAGCCTCGGCGTCCGTCAGGTTTTCGATGCCCTGCTGGGTCCGGAAGTGAAACTTCACCCAGGTGCGCTCATTGGCGGCGTTGATGAAGCTGTAGGTGTGGCTGCCGAACCCGTGCATGTGCCGGAAGCTCTTGGGAATGCCACGTTCGCTCATCACGATGGTGACCTGGTGCAGCGCCTCCGGCAACAGTGTCCAGAAGTCCCAATTGTTGTTGGCGCTGCGCATTCCGGTGCGGGGATCGCGCTTGATCGCATGATTGAGGTCGGGAAAGCGTAAGGGATCGCGGAAGAAGAACACGGGCGTATTGTTGCCCACCATGTCCCAATTGCCTTCCTCGGTGTAGAACTTCAGTGCAAAGCCGCGAATGTCGCGTTCGGCGTCGGCTGCGCCGTGCTCGCCGGCCACCGTCGAGAAGCGCGCGAACATCGGCGTCACCTTGCCGATCTCCGAGAAGATCTTCGCCTTGGTGTAGCCTGAGATGTCATGGGTGACCGTGAAGGTTCCGAAGGCGCCGGATCCCTTGGCGTGCATGCGCCGCTCGGGAATCACCTCGCGATCGAAATGGGCGAGCTTCTCGATCAGCCAGACGTCCTGCAGCAATGCGGGGCCGCGGCGGCCGGCGGTCATGATGTTGAGATTGTCGCTGACGGGGGCTCCCGTGGCGTGCGTGAGATGGGGGCGTTTGTCGCTCATGGCGTAAGTCCTGGTCGATGATTGAGGTGGCTATCGGCGCCGCGCGGTCAGCCGTGCCAATGGGAATTGCGGATGACGCTGCAGAAATTGCCGCGATGGAAATGCGGTTCCTTGTCGGCGATGACATCGGCCTTGACGTTGCCGAACGTCGTGTCCGGCCGATGCTTGATGCCGTCATAGAAGGCCTGGATGATGTCTTCCTTGAAATGCGGCGTGCGCGGAAACGCCTTCACGACCGCTTCGCGCTCCGTGTCGGAATATTCTTCGTAGCTCAGTCCGAGAACATCCATCTCGACGCCCGCGGTCACCAGCGCGACGACCGGGTGCATGTGCTGAGGGATGCCCGGCGTCGTGTGCAGGGCGATCGCGGTCCAGACCGTGTAGGCGTCCGCCTCGGATATTCCGTGGCTGCGCAGGAAGTCGCGCGCGGCATGCGCGCCGTCGACCTCGAACCGCTCGTGCTTGCTGCCGTGGCCCGGCATCAGGCCGATGTCGTGAAACATGGCGCCGGCGTAGAGCAGTTCGCGGTCGAATGTCAGCCCGCGGCGAACTCCGGCCATCGTGCCGAACTGGTAGACGCGGCTGGAATGATTGAAGAGCAGGTCGGTTTCGGTATCGCGGATATATTCGGTGATGGCGCGAGCGAGCTTGCTGTCGGGAATGACAGCGGCCTTGGTGATGTCTGACATGGTCAGCTCCTTGAAATTTAGGTCGCTTGCATAGTAGTTCCGGGCTAGATTGTCTTGAATCGACGTAATACGTCTAAAACGGACAAATCCGGATCGAGGCGGCCATGGGCGCGAAGCCGAAACCGAGGACAGTTGTGATCGTGGCGCTGCCGGGCGTGCAGCTGCTCGACGTTGCCGGACCGCTCGACGTGTTTGCCGAGGCCAACGTGCAGGCCGGCTATTCCGCCTATGCCTTGTTCGTGGCGGGTGCGGAGCCGGGGCCGATCCGCAGCTCCTCGGGCGTCCGGCTGATGCCCGACCGGATCGTCGACCGCGACTTCCAGGAACCGATCGACACCCTGCTGGTCGCGGGATGCCCGAACGCAGCGGAAGTCCCGGCGGATGGAGGTGTCGTCGACTGGCTGCGGCGGCGGGCTTCGCGGACCCGCAGGTTCGGCTCGGTGTGCAGCGGGGCGTTCTTCCTTGCCGCCGCCGGTCTGCTCGATGGCAGGCGGGTCACGACGCATTGGGCGGTCGCGGACATGCTGGCCAGGAAATTCCCGTCGGTCACGGTGGACAAGGATGCCATCTACGTCACCGACGGCAAGCTCCGCACGGCCGCCGGCGTCACCGCCGGGCTGGATCTGGCACTGGCGCTGGTTGAGGAAGATCTCGGGCGCGATACGGCCATGAAGGTCGCAAGCCAGCTCGTGATGTTCTTCAAGCGTCCGGGCGGGCAGATGCAGTTCTCCCGCAAGGGCGAGGTCGTTCCCGCCGGCCGCGCCGCGCTGCAGGAGCTGCAGCGCTGGGTCGCCGCCAACCCCTCGTTCGATCACAGCGTTGCAAACCTCGCGGAGCGCATGGAGATCAGCCCGAGGCACTTTGCCCGGCTGTTCCGTGCCGAGGTCGGGGTCACGCCTGCGACCTGGGTCGAAGAAGCCCGGGTCAATGCGGCAAGGAGGCTGCTCGAGTTCGGCAACGAGCCACCGAAGCAGGTGGCGCTGCATTGTGGGTTCGCCGATGCCGATACGCTGCGCCGCGCCTTCCATCGTCACGTCGGCGTGACGCCCGCCGAATACCGCAAGCGGTTTGCGCGAATCACGGAGGTTCCAGACCGCCGACGCTGAGGTCCGAGCGGGCTGGCGGGCCACCCGCCGGGTGTCCGGGACCTCAGGATACCCGCTTGCTTTCCGTTCCCTTTGGCCCCAAATAGGGACCGGGAGATTGGCGGTGGACGAGCCACTCGCCAACCGGGTCAGGTCCGGAAGGAAGCAGCCCTAACGAGGTCCGGATCGGGTCGCTCGTCAGTCTCCTACCTGTTTTTCCGAGCGAATTGCGCCGGCGGGTCTCCCGCCAGCGCGCTCCTTTCCGCAAAAGCCGGCCGAGAGAGATTTCATTGCGGATCGACCGATGACCGACGCCGGCGCCCCTCCCAATCCCGACAGCGCCAGCCAGGCTGGCTTCGCGCTCGGCGCCGAGCCGGGAACGCCCTATCGGGTGCTGGCGCGCAAATACCGCCCTTCCTCTTTCGACGATCTGATCGGCCAGGAGGCCGTCGTCCGCACCGTCTCCAATGCGTTCGAGACCGGGCGCATCCCGCAGGCCTGGATCCTCACCGGCGTCCGCGGGGTCGGCAAGACCACCACTGCGCGCATCCTGGCCCGTGCGCTCAACTACGAGATGCCGGACGGCTCGGTGAAGGGTCCGACCATCCACATGCCGACACTCGGCGTGCATTGCCAGGCGATCATGGAAAGCCGGCACATGGACGTGCTGGAGATGGATGCGGCCTCGCATACCGGCGTCGACGACGTCCGCCAGATCAATGACAGCGTGCGCTATGCCCCCGCCAGCGCGCGCTACAAAGTCTACATCATCGACGAAGTCCACATGCTGTCGACGGCGGCGTTCAACGCCTTCCTGAAGACGCTGGAGGAGCCGCCGGAGCACGCCAAGTTCGTGTTCGCGACCACCGAGATCCGCAAGGTTCCGGTGACGGTGCTGTCGCGCTGCCAGCGCTTCGACCTGCGCCGCGTCGAGGCCGACGTGCTGATGAAGCACCTCGCCAACATCGCCGCGAAGGAAAGCGTCGAGATCGAGCCGGAGGCGCTCGGCATCATCGCGCGCGCCGCGGAGGGCTCGGTGCGCGACTCTCTGTCGCTGCTCGACCAGGCGATCGCGCATGCGGCAGGCCAGGTGAAGGCCGATGCGGTCAGGCAGATGCTGGGGCTCGCCGACCGCACCCGCGTCATCGACCTCTTCGATTCGCTGGTGCGCGGCGACATCGCTGCCGCCTTCAGGGAGTTCCGCGACCAGTACGACGTCGGCGCCGATCCCATCGTCGTGCTCTCGGACCTCGCCGAGTTCGTCAATTTCGTCACGCGCGTGAAGATCGTGCCGGCGACCGCCGACAATGTCGCCTATGGCGAGACCGAGCGGGTTCGCGCACGGGACTTCGCGTCCAAGATTTCCATGCGCGTGCTGTCGCGGATGTGGCAGATGCTGCTCAAGGGCATCACCGAAGTGCAGGCCGCGACTCGTCCCGCTGCGGCGGCCGAAATGGTGCTGGTGCGCATCGCCTATGTCGCCGACCTTCCGACGCCGGACGAAGCGATCAGGATGCTGGAGCAGAACGGCGGCGGCTCGCCGGTCGCAAGCGGCGGCAGTGCCGCGCGCAGTGTGCCGGGTGCGCCGGTTGCTTCTGCTGCGCCCGTTGCTTCCGCAGCGCCAGTTCGCATGCCGACATCATCGCCGTCTTCGTTCGGTGGCGGCGCGCGGCCGCAGATGGCCGCCCCCGCGCCAGCCCCGCAAGGCGCCGCGCCCCAGCTACGCATCACGAGCTTCACCCAGCTCGTCGCGCTCGCGGGCCAGAGGCGCGATCTCATGACCAAGGCCGCGCTCGAAGGCGACATGCGCCTCGTCCGTTTCGAGGAGGGCCGGCTCGAAGTCGCGCTCGAGCCCAACGCCTCCAAGACCATGATCTCCGAGCTCGCGAAGAAGTTCGAGCTGTGGACCGGCCGCCGCTGGACCGTGATCGTATCGAACGAACAGGGCCAGCCGACGCTGCGTTCGGTGAACCATGCGGCGAAGCAGGAACATGCGCGCACCGCCGAGGCCGATCCGCGCGTGCAGGAGGTGCTGTCGCGTTTCCCCGGCGCCAAGGTCGTCGAGGTCCGCAGGCTTGCCCCCGAGACGCCGGAAACCAATATTAATGGCGACTATGGCAGTGACGATCCGCCCGACGGTTCCGACGGCGACGACGATCTCTAGAGCATGATCCGGAAAAGTGCGAAGCGGTTTTCCGATGAGATCATGCGCAAACAAAATGCTAGGGCGCGATGATGGTTCATGGCGTCCTAGCCATTCTATCCAAGGACACGCAACCCATGGCTGATTTTCTCGGCATGATGAAGCAGGCGGCGCAGCTGCAATCCAAGATGCAGGAGATGCAGGACGCGCTCGGCAATGTGGAGGTCGAGGGCATCGCCGGCGGCGGCCTCGTCGCCGTGCGCATGACCGCGAAGATGGACGTCAAAGGCATCAAGATCGATCCCTCGCTGATGAAGGCGGAGGAGCGTGAGGTGCTCGAGGACCTGCTCGTCACCGCACTCGGTGACGCCCGGCGCAAGGCGGAAGCGGCGATGCAGGAGAAGATGCAGTCGCTCACGGGCGGGCTCGGCCTGCCGCCGGGGCTGTTCGGCCAGTAATATGGGCGCCGTTGCAGGTCCTGAGATCGAGCGGCTGGTCCAGCTTCTCGCGCGGCTGCCGGGCCTCGGTCCGCGTTCGGCGCGACGCGCGGCGCTGCATCTGATCAAGAAGCGCGAAGCGCTGATGATGCCGCTATCTTCGGCGCTCCAGGTCGCGCTCGACAAGGTCGAGGTCTGCAAGACCTGCGGCAACATCGACACGCAAAATCCCTGCACCGTCTGCACCGATCCGAAGCGCGATCCGTCCATCATCGTCGTCGTCGCCGACGTCGCCGACCTCTGGGCGTTGGAGCGGGCCAATGCCACCCAGGGGCGTTATCATGTGCTGGGCGCGACATTGTCGCCGCTCGACGGCGTCGGCCCGCAGGACCTCACCATCGACGCGCTGGTGGCGCGCGCGCATGATGCGCAGGTGCACGAGATCATCCTGGCGCTCAATGCGACGGTGGACGGCCAGACCACGGCACATTACATCACTGACCTGCTTCAGGACGCCAATGTGAAAGTGACGCGGCTTGCCCATGGGGTTCCCGTCGGCGGCGAGCTTGATTATCTCGATGAAGGTACGCTATCGGCTGCGATGCGGCAGCGCACCCTGTTCTAGCCATCCAGACTTTACGGAACGGACGACATGACGAAACTTTTCGCCACACGCTTGGCTTTGGTCGCGACCATGCTGCTGCTGCTGGGGACACCGGCCATCTCCGCGCAGCAGGGCGACGAGACGCCGCCGCCGTCCAAGCCCGGCAAGCCGATCAACACCGGCGACGTGCTGTCGGGCGAGTTGAACGCGATGAAGGTGCGCGACGTCAAGAACGGCAAGCGCGTCGCGACCTACCAGATCACGTCCGAGCCGCGCCGCCTGCCGCCGCCGAACGGGCTGTGCAATCTCGAGACCGGCCCCGAAACCTTCCAGCTCGTCACCTCCAGCGACGCGCAGGCCACGCAGCTGAAATCGTTCGTCGGCAAGGAGATCTCGGTCAAGGTCGACGAGATCGCCTGCGCCAGCGATGCCGGCCAGATGAGCGAGGCCGTGATCACCAAGTGGAGCTTGATCAAGAAGCAGTAGGGGGCGACGCTCTCTCGGCCGTCATTGCGAGCGAAGCGAAGCAATCCAGACTGTCGCCGCGGAAACAATCTGGATTGCTTCGTCGCAAGAGCTCCTCGCAATGACGAAGGAGAGAGCGTCGACTAAACCCGCACCGGCCCCAGCGCCTCGAAGTGCCCGCGCTTCTGCAACCAGGCCAGCAGCATCAGGCTCGGGATCGCCACCAGCACACATATCACGAAGAACAGCGCCCAGCCGGTCGTATCTGCCACGAAGCCCGCACCCGACGAGAGATATGTCCGCCCCACCGCCGCAAGCGCGGTGAGCAGCGCGTATTGCGTCGCCGTGTGCAGCGGATTCTGGCACAGGGCGGAGAGATAGGCGACGAAGATCACGGTGCCGATGGCGCTGGTGAAGTTCTCGGCCGTGATGGCGAAGGCGAGCGCCCATTGGCTGGTGCCGACGAACGCCAGCCACGAGAACGACAGGTTGGCGAGAGCCTGCACCACGCCGCCGATCCAGAGGCTGGTCGCGAGCGGATAGCGCCGAGCGACGAAGCCACCGGCAAATCCGCCGATCAGCGTCGCGGCGAGGCCGACGCCCTTCACGATCGCCGCATAGTCGTTGCGGGAGAAGCCGAGGTCGATCACGAACGGCGCCGTCATCGTGCCGGAGAAAGCATCGGTGAACTTGAACAGCACCACGAAGGCAAGCGCCGCCAGCGCATCCTTGCGCGACAGGAATTCCGAGAAGGCGCCGATCGCCGCATGCAGCACGCGCGTGAACGCGGTCTCGGTTTGCGTCGCGGCTTCCGCCCGCACCGATTGCTCGGGCTCGGTTGCGACGAGTGCCGTGATCGTCCCGATCAGCACCATCGCCGCCATCACGACATAGCCCCACATCCACGCCGATTGGCGCGCAATGCCGGTGTCCTCGAAACCCGAGACGATGAACAGCGCGCCCGCGGTCGAGACCAGCATGCCGATGCGATAGGCCGCGACGTAAGCCGCCATGCCGGCGGCCTGCTCGCTCTCGGGCAGGCTCTCGACGCGGAAGGCATCGACCACGATGTCCTGGGTCGAGGACGTCGTGGCGACCAGGAGCGCGCCGAGCGCGACATAGAACGGCGAGCGCGCGGGGTCGGTAAGGGCCAGCAGCAGGATCGCGATGATCAGCAACAGCTGGGAGAACAACAGCCAGCCGCGCCGCCGCCCGAAGGCGCGGGTGAACAGCGGCACATGCATCGCATCCACCAGCGGCGCCCACAGGAATTTCAGCGTGTAGGGCGTACCCACCAGCGCAAACAGTCCGATGGTCTTGAGGTCGACCCCGGCCTCCCGCATCCACACCAGCAGCGTCGAGCCCGACAGCGCCAGCGGCAGCCCGGAAGAGAAGCCGAGGAACAGCACGATCAGCACCCGCGGTTGCAGGTAAACGGCAAGGCTGTCGCGCCAGGAGGGCGCAGGAGAGGAAGTCGCGGCGGAGGAGGTCGCGTCGGGTGCGGTCATGGGGAGGTGTTAGCAGATTCTGGCCGTGATGCCTCGTCTCCCTCTCCCCGTTCTTACGGGGAGAGGGTGGGGTGAGGGGCCTCTCTCCACACGGGAGGTGGTCGTGAGACTTGTGCCCCCTCACCCGGATCGCAAGAGCGATCCGACCTCTCCCCGCAAGCGGGGAGAGGTAAGCAAGTCACTCCCCCGCCTGGAGCTTCCTTGGGAACAGCTCCGGCGCTGCAGTCGCCACCAGCCGTGGGGCTTCCGCCGCATCGCTCTTGCTGAAATCGAGCTCCTCGATCCGCCCCGCGCGCTTCTCGATCTTGTCGGCGGAGATCAGGATCTGGCGGACGTCCTCGTTCGCGTCGGCAAAGTGCTTCTGCAATTTCAACACGCGGTCGCGCAGGCGGCCGAGGTCGTCGCCGAGCTTGATCACTTCAGTCTGGATCTGGTCGGCGGCATCGCGCATGCGCGCGTCCTTCATGATCTGCTGCATCACCTGGATCGCGAGCATCAGCAGCGAGGGCGACACCAGCACGACGCGCGCGCGATAGGCCTTCTGGATCACGTCGTCGAAACCGTCATGGATCTCGGCATAGACCGATTCCGACGGCACGAACATCAGCGCCATCTCCTGGGTCTCGCCGGTAACGAGATATTTTTCGGCGATGTCACTGACATGCTTCATCACGTCGCCGCGCAGCCGCTGGGTGGCCACGCGCCGCTCCTCGTCGGTGCGGGCGTCGTGCAGCGCGGTCATCGCTTCGAGTGGAAATTTCGCGTCGATGCAGAGCGGGCGCTGGTCGGGTAGGAACACGACGCAGTCCGGCCGTTTTCCAGTCGAGAGCGTGAACTGGAACTCGTACGAGCCTTTCGGTAGTCCGTCCTGGACGATCGCCTCCATCCGCGCCTGGCCGAAGGCGCCGCGCGACTGCTTGTTGGCGAGCACGTCGCGCAAGGTGGTGACCTGCGTGGTGAGGTCGGTGAGGTTCTTGTGCGCGCTGTCGATGATGCCGAGACGCTCGTGCAGCGCGCGCAGGCTCTCCATGGTGTTGCGGGTCGAGTGTTCCATGGACTGGCCGACGCGGTGCGTCACCGAATCCAGCCGCTCGTTGACCGCCCGCGCCATCTCGGCCTGGCGTCCCGCCAGCGCCTGGGTCATGGCATCGGCGCGGCCCGAGGCCTCGCTCTGGGCGTGCAGCACCTGGCTCAGCCGCTCCTCGAGCTCGTCGGCGCGGATGGCATTCGCCATCGCGAGTTCCGCGCCGCGCCGTCCCGATCGGGCGATGACGACGGCGATCACCACCAGCAGGATGAGGACGAGGGCGCCGAAGCCGATCAGCGCGTCGATGGTGCGCACCGGCCAGTCGCCAGCCATGAAGATGATCTCGTTCATGCCTGTCCTTCTAGCCGATTCGCCATGCCGCACGAACGAATAGCGAACATTTATGGTAAATGCCCCGTTAATTTTTATGGTTAACGAAACCCTAAGTTTTATGGTTAGCGAATGGTTAACGGGGTTCCCGGCCGCATTGACCGCATCCGGCGCGCGGCTTAAATCGCCGCCATGGCCCTACGAGAAATCATCATCCTGCCCGACAAGCAGCTGCGTCTGGTCTCCAAGCCGATCGAGAAGGTCACGCCGGAGATCCGCAAGCTTGCCGACGACATGTTCGAGACCATGTACGACGCGCCCGGCATTGGCCTCGCTGCGATCCAGATCGCGCAGCCGCTGCGGCTGATCACCATGGATCTCGCCAAACGCGACGAGGACGGCGAGACCAAGCCGCTTCCGCGCGTCTTCATCAACCCGGAGATCATCGCCTCGTCCGAGGAACTGTCGGTTTACGAGGAGGGCTGCCTGTCGATCCCCGAATATTACGAGGAGGTCGAGCGTCCCGCGAAGGTGCGCGTGCGCTTCACCGACCTCGACGGCAAGGTGCACGAGGAGGACGCCGAAGGCCTCTACGCCACCTGCATCCAGCACGAAATCGACCATCTCAACGGCGTCCTGTTCGTCGACTATCTGTCAAAACTCAAGCGCGACCGCGTGTTGAAGAAGTTCGAGAAGGCCGCCAAGCGCGCGGGCGAGTAGGGCCCGGCTCTCTCACGTCGTCATGGCCGGGCTTGACCCGGCCATCCACGCCTTGCTTGCTTTGTCGCCAAGACCGTGGATGCCCGGGACAAGCCCGGGCATGACGGAGAACCAGAACTCTCACCGAACGCAGCCACATGCCCCTCCGCCTGATCTTCATGGGCACGCCCGATTTCTCCGTGCCGACGCTGCTCGAACTGGTCGCGCACGGCCACGAGATCGTGGCCGTCTACACCCGCGCGCCGAAGCCGGGTGGGCGGCGCGGGCTGCAGTTGCAGCCGACCCCGGTCGAGGAAGCGGCGCGAAAACTCGGCGTTCCCGTGCTGACGCCGAAGACGTTGAAGACGCAGGACGCGCTCGACGAATTTCGCGCCTTCGATGCCGATGCCGCCGTCGTCGTCGCCTATGGCATGATCCTGCCGCAGGCGATCCTCGATGCGCCCAGGCTCGGTTGCTACAATCTGCATGCTTCGCTGTTGCCGCGCTGGCGCGGCGCCGCGCCGATCAACCGCGCCATCATGGCCGGTGATGCCGAGAGCGGCGTGATGGTGATGAAGATGGATGTCGGCCTCGACACCGGCGACGTCGCCGTGGCCGAACGTCTGGCGATCACTGACAGCATGACCGCGCTCGACCTGCACGACCGTCTCTCCCGGTTGGGTGCCGATCTCATGGTCCGCGCCATGGCCGCGCTCGATCGCGGCGGGCTCCAGCTCAGGAAGCAGGGCGAGGACGGCGTCACTTACGCGGCCAAGATCGACAAGGCCGAGGCGCGGATCGATTGGAGCAAGCCCGCGCGTGCGGTGCTGCGTCACGTCCACGGCCTGTCGCCGTTCCCCGGCGCCTGGGCGGAGCTTGCAAGCGTCAGCGAGAATGCGCGTGTGAAAATCCTGCGCTGCGAGCTGGCGAAGGGCACCGGCGCGCCGGGCGAGGTGCTCGACGATCTCCTCACCATCGCCTGCGGCGACGGCGCGATCCGCATCCTGGAGCTCCAGCGCGAAGGCAAAGCCAGGATGCAGGTTGCGGACTTCCTGCGCGGCGTGCCGCTGAAGGCGGGCGCGAGGTTCAACTAGCCAACTCGTCATGCACGGGCTTGACCCGCGTATCCATCTTCAAACAAAACTCTTTCCCAGGCGATGGATTGCCGGGGCAAGCCCGGCAATGACACCGGACAAAATCGGAAGCGATGCCCCGCTACAAGCTCACCATCGAATATGACGGCGCGCCCTTCTGCGGCTGGCAGGTGCAGGAGACGCTGCCCTCGGTGCAGGGCGCGCTGGAGACGGCCGTGAAGGCGATGACCGGCGCGGATGCGCGGGTGCATGGCGCCGGCCGCACCGACGCAGGCGTGCACGCGCTCGGCCAGGTCGCGCATGTCGACATCGGCAAGCAGTTTGCGCCGGACCGTTTTCGCGACGGGCTGAACGCGCATTTGCGGCCGCATCCGGTCGCGGTGCTCGAGGCCGAGATCGTCCCTGACACCTTCGAGGCGCGTTTCTCGGCCATCAAGCGCCATTACCGCTACCGCATCGTCAACACCCGCGCCAATCTCGCCCTCGACGTCGGCCACGCCTGGCGCGTGCCGCGCCGGCTCGATAGCGACGCGATGCATGCGGCGGCACAACGCCTGCTCGGCAAGCACGATTTCACGACGTTCCGCGATACCGAGTGCCAGGCCAAATCGCCGGAGAAGACGCTCGACCAGCTCGACGTCGTGCGCGACGGCCGCGAGATCACGATCCTCACCTCGGCGCGCTCGTTCCTGCACAGCCAGGTGCGCTCGATGGTGGGCTCGCTGGTCTGGGTCGGCGAGGGACGCTGGAGCGCCGACGATCTCTCCGCGGCACTCGCCGCGCGCAACCGCGCCGCCTGCGGTATCGTCGCCCCGCCGGAGGGGCTCTATCTGGTGAAGGTGAATTATTAGAAACTGATGCCGCTCCCTGGCGTCATGGCCGGGCTTGTCCCGGCCATCCACGTGCGCCAACATGCGATCATGCATGGTGGATGGGTCTACATCCTTGCGAGTGCGCCCAACGGCATTTTGTATGTCGGTGTGACGAGTGACATTATTCGCCGCATCTACGAGCATCGAAATGGGCTCGTGCCCGGCTTCACCAAGAAGTACGGCGTCAAGCTGCTCGTCTATTTCGAGCGCTATGAAGACATCCAAACCGCGATCCAGCGCGAGCACAACATCAAGCACTGGTCACGGACATGGAAGGTCAGGCTGATCCTCAGGGACAATCCCGAATGGAAGGATCTCTATGACACGATCGTCCAGTAAGACGTGCCGAGTTTTCGCCACATCGTCATGGCCGGGCTTGTCCCGGCCATCCACGATCTGCCAGACGCGCCGAAGAACGTGGATGCCCGGGACAAGCCCGGGCATGACGGCGGAGAATAAAGCGGCAGTAGTGGCTCAAGCGAAATACCGCGCTAAAATCCCGCGATACACCTTGGTCAGCTTCTCCATATCCGTCACCGGCACGCGCTCGTCGACCTGGTGCATGGTCTGGCCGACCAGGCCGAACTCGATCACCGGGCAATAGCTGGAGATGAAGCGCGCATCCGAGGTGCCGCCCGATGTCGACAGCTCCGGCTTGCGGCCCGTCACCTCCTCGATCGCGGACACCGCGAGATCGGTGAACGGGCCGGGCTTGGTCACGAACACGTTCGAGTTCGAGGGCTCCCAGACGATGCGGGCCTTGATGCGATTGCCGCAGGCTTTTGCCAGGCGCGCCTCCACCAGCTCGCGCAAGGACGCTTGCGTGTGGTTGTCGTTGTAGCGGATGTTGAACTTTGCGCGGGCCTCGCCGGGGATGACGTTGCTGGCCTTGTTGCCGACGTCGACCGAGGTGAATTCGAGATTGGAGGCCTGGAATTGCGCGCTGCCATGATCGAGCGGCTCGTCGCTGATCGCCACGATCAGCCGCGAAATATCCGGCACCGGGTTGGAGGCGCGATGCGGATAGGCGACATGGCCCTGCACGCCGTCGACATACAGCGTGCCGGATTGCGAGCCGCGGCGGCCGACCTTGATGGTGTCGCCGAGCGTCTCGACGTTGGAGGGCTCGCCGAGCACGCAGTGATCGAACTTTTCGCCGCGCTCGGCGGCCCATTTCAGAAGCTTGATGGTGCCGTTGATGGAGACGTCTTCCTCGTCCCCGGTGATCAGGAACGAAATCGAGCCGCTGCCGTCCGCGCGGGGCTTGCCGTCGTTGGCGGCGAGATGCTCGAGCACTGCTGCCACCGAGCAGGCGATGCCGCCCTTCATGTCGACCGCGCCGCGGCCGTGCAGGACACCGTCCTTCACCTCGCCGGAGAACGCGCCGACGCTCCAGGCGCTCTCGTCACCGGGCGGCACCACGTCGGTATGGCCGGCAAAGGTGATGTGCGGCCCCTCGCTGCCGATCCGTGCATAGAGATTGTCGACGTCGGCGGTGCCTTCCTCGCCGAACGTCACGCGATGGCAAACGAAGCCGGCAGCGGTGAGGATCTTTTCGAGCACCCCGAGCGCACCGGCGTCGGCCGGGGTTACCGAGGGGCAGCGGATGAGATCGCGGGCAATCGAGAGAGCATCGGTCATGCGCCCCGCTTAACATGCATGCCGCCGGGTGGGCTAGCACTGGGCGGGACAAATTCGATCTCGCGCTGCTGGTCCCAGCTCTGCGCAGGGGACGTGGCGGATGCCGAACTGTCCTCGATGTCGAGGAGCGGATCAGGACCGAACCGGTTGTGGCCCGAGGTGCCGGGCCGGCAGAACATTTCGACGAGGCCCCACAGCCACAGGACCAATACGGTGAGGCTGAACGGAAGCATCCAGGTGGAGTTGGGCAGCAAGTCTGAAAACTGGCTGTAGAGGCCGGGGACGAAGAAGAACGGAACGATCCACCAGCCGCTGCTGTCGCGATCGTGCAGTCGTTTGATCGCAGTCGCGAGATAGATCCAGAAGAACAACGCCATGCCGGACGCCTTGAGGATCGAGGTCGCGAGATCGGCGGCCAGCGAGTGGGAGGTGCGAGGGTCAACCAGTTTGAAGAGATCGTCAAGACCGAAGTCGAAATTGAGCTCGATGCCGAGCTTCAGGGTGGATCTGGTCCCTGCGAGGATCCCGATGAACTGAGCTGCGATCTCCAGCAAGCCCGCCGCCAGCGCGACGATCAGCAGCGCCTGCCACAGCAGAGCGCGGTTGATGCGGCCGTCGAAGCGGAAGAGGTACCAGGTCCAGTCCATGCGAAGGGCTCCGGGCGGAAGGACCGCCCGGAAATTGGTCGCGATGGAGGGAGGCTGGGTTCGATACCCGTCATCCTGAGGTGCGAGGCCTGCGGTGCAAAGCACCGCAGGGGGAGCCTCGAAGGGTGAACGGCCACGCTAGTGCCGCGTGGAGAAAGCCGTGCTGTCGCCCTTCGAGGGCCGCCCAAAGGGCGGCCACCTCAGGGTGACGGTGAGGGAGTGGCGCTCTCGGCGCGCATCAATCCCGCAGCAGCTCGTTGATGCTGGTCTTGGACCGGGTGCGCTCGTCGACGCGCTTGACGATCACGGCGCAGGCCGTGCTCGGGCCGATCTGACCGTTCTTCATCGGCTTGCCGGGCAGCGCGCCGGGCACCACCACCGAATATTCGGGCACTTCGCCCATGAAGATCTCGCCGGTCTCGCGGTCGACGATCTTGGTCGAGGCGCCCAGGAACACGCCCATCGACAGCACCGCGCCCTTGCGCACGATCACGCCTTCGGCGACTTCGCTGCGCGCGCCGATGAAGCAATCATCCTCGATGATGACGGGCTCGGCCTGGAGCGGCTCCAGCACGCCGCCGATGCCGGCACCGCCGGAGATGTGCACGCGCTTGCCGATCTGGGCACAGGAGCCGACGGTGGCCCAGGTATCGACCATGGTGCTCTCATCGACGTAAGCGCCGAGATTGACGAAGGACGGCATCAGCACGACGTTCTTGGCGATGAAGGCCGAGCGGCGCACCACCGCGCCCGGCACGGCGCGAAAACCGGCATCGCGAAAGCGGTTCGGGCCCCAGCCTTCGAACTTCGACGGCACCTTGTCCCACCAGCTCGCCTTGCCGGGGCCGCCGGGAATGACGTCCATGTCGTTGAGGCGGAAGGACAGCAGCACCGCCTTCTTCAGCCATTGATTGACCTTCCACTTGCCGTCAGCGCCGCGCTCGGCGACGCGCGCCTCGCCCTTGTCCAAGGTCTCCAGCGCTTGGTCCACGGCCTCGCGCACCTCGCCCTTGGTCGACGTCGAGATGCCGTCACGCGCGTCGAAGGCGCTGTTGATGGTGGATTCGAGGGCTGCAAGGGACATCGGGATTTCCTCAGGGACAGACAGGAATTTGTGGAGAATTGGAGCGCTTTTTCGGGATTTGGGCGGACGGAGTCAAGACTCCGGCGTCGTCCCGGCGAAGGCCGGGACCTATACCCACAGGGAGGCGTTTGGCGAAACTCGGCGTTGCCACCTCGCCCCAACCACGTTCCGTGGTTATGGGTCCCGGCCTTCGCCGGGACGACGTGGAGAGAGCGTGCTGAGCCCCGCCAAAAACCCGGTCAGATCGTCCGTGACGTGGTCGACATGGACGGCGTCGCGGCCCTCGAGTTCCCAATCCTCCCGCACCACCTCTTTCGTGCCATCAGGCACCACCAGCACTGTGGTCATGCCGAGCTCGTGCGGGACGGTGAGGTTGCGGGCGAGATCCTCGAACATGGCGGCCCGGGTCGGATCGACCGCATGGTCGCCCAGGAATTTCCGGTAGGTCTGCGGTGCCGGCTTGGGCTCGAACCCGGCGGCGATGATGTCGAACACGCCGTCGAAATGCGAGACGAGGCCGAGCCGCGCCAGCACCGCATCGACATGATCGACCGAGCCATTGGTCAGGATCAGCTTGCGTCCCGGCAGCCTGGCGATGGCTGCGCCGAGCGCCGGGTTCGGCTCCAGCGGCGAATGGTCGATCTTGTGGACGTAGGCGAGGTAGTCGTCGGCGGAGACGCCGTGCAGGGTCATCATGCCGCGCATGGTGGTGCCGAAGCGCTGGTAATAATCCTTCTGGATCTTGCGCGCTTCCTCGGGCGTGACGTTCAGCCAGTTGCAGACGAACTCCCCGATCCGCGCATCGACCTGCTGCCAAAGATTGACGTGATGCGGATAGAGCGTGTTGTCGAGATCGAACACCCAGGTGTCGACATGGGCGAAGGTGCGGTGTGGGGGCATCAGGATTCTCTATCCGTTGAGCTTGGCTGTGGCGCTGCCTTCAATCGTCGTCCTGGCGAAAGCCAGGACCCATACTCCGTGGCCGATCAATGGGGAACTCTGGTCGTCGTTCTTCGCCAACCCAACCCTGGGGTAATGGGTCCTGGCTTTCGCCAGGACGACGGCGGTGTGTGGAGCGCCGCCACCGTCACCATCACGGCATCGCAAACCGCAGCGTCTTGCCGCCGCTCGACATATCCACCGCGCCAAACCCCGTCGCGGCAAATCCGCGCGCGCCGCAATCGGCCTGCTCATTGGTCTCAAACTTGGTCTCGCGCGTGCAGAGCTGCCTGTCGCCGCCCCAGTTCAGCGGTCGGTCCTTCAGCTTGATCACGCGATTGTCGGCATCGACCGCTTCCGCGAAGCTGAAGATCTGCCGGGGCTGGCCGCTCACGTCAGGATGCAGGCAAGTCTTCGGATCGATGCGATACCAGCCGCGGCTCGTCACCGACTTGCCGTCGTCGGTCGCGACCGCCGCCATCACCTTGTGCGGGGTGTCGTTGCACCAGGTGAGGCCGGTCGCGGACGGCGTCTGCACCGCATCGACCATGGTCTTGAAGAAGGTCTGCGACGACGCGGCGTCGGACGACAATCCGCGGCTCTTCAGAAAGGCGGCCAACGCGCCTTGCGTCTTCGGCCCGTCGACGCCGTCGATCGCGCCGACGTCGTAACCCGCGATCACCAGCAGCCGCTGGATGCCGGCGAGGCGCGCCTGCTCGTCGTCATATTCGGAATCCTCGGCGAGATAGGCAATGAGGTTGCCGTCCGCGCCTTGAGTCGGCGTCACCTGCGTGAAGGCGGCCTGGGTCTGGCCGCTGCGGCACTGCCGTGCTGCCGCGATGACGAAATTTTCCTGCGCCACGCACAGCATGTCGCGGCCGTTCTGCGGGATCGGGGAAGCGCCATAGACGCCGAGGGCGCGGGCGTTGAGCAGGATGCGGTCGGCCGTCAGCGTGCCCTGCACCACCACGCGGCAGGTGGCAGGATCAATCCTGAACCAGCCCCGCGTCGCGGTCGCCGCCTTGTCATCGATGCCGATCGCGGCCTCGACGACATAGGACATGCGGTTGCAGATCTTGAGGTCGGCGTGCGCAGGCGCAGAGGAGAAGAAGAGCGAGACGACGGCTGCCGGCAGCGTCATCAGGAAACGTGTCAGGGGAGAGCGGCCGTGCCTCGGCTCTCTCCGCTCGTCATGGCCGGGCTTGACCCGGCCATCCACGCCTTGTTTCGGCAAGGAAAGTACGTGGATGCCCGGGTCAAGCCCGGGCATGACGCCCTCTTTTCTTCGCCGCTCGTCCCTCACTTGTGGATCAGCGTGCCCGTGCCCTGGTTGGTGAAGAGCTCCAGCAGCACCGCGTGCTGCATCTTGCCGTCGATGATGACGACGCCCTCGACGCCCTGTTCGAGCGCGTAGATGCAGGTCTCGACCTTCGGGATCATGCCGCCGGAAATGGTGCCGTCGGCGATCAGCTTGCGCGCGTCCTTGACGGACAATTGCGGAATCAGCTTCTTCGACTTGTCGAGCACACCCGGCACGTCGGTGAGCAGCAGGAGGCGCTTGGCCTTCAGCGCGCCGGCCACCGCACCGGCAAAGGTGTCGGCGTTGACGTTCAGCGTCTGGCCTTCCTTGGAGGTTGCGAGCGGCGCCAGTACCGGGATCAGCTCATAGCCGATCAGCTGGTTGAGCAGCGTGAGGTCGACCTTCTCGGGATCGCCGACGAAGCCGAGATCCACCGCCTTCTCGATATGCGAGTCCGGATCGATGATGGTCCGCGTCGTCTTCGACGCCTTCACCATGTTGCCGTCCTTGCCCGACAGGCCCACGGCCTTGCCGCCGGCTTCGTTGATGTAGCCGACGATCTGCTTGTTGACGGAGCCGGCCAGCACCATCTCGACGATCTCGATGGTCGCGGCATCGGTGATGCGCAGGCCTGCCGCGAATTCCGAGACGATGCCGAGGCGCTTGAGCATGGTCGCGATCTGCGGTCCGCCGCCATGCACGACGACAGGATTGATCGCGGTCTGCTCGAGCAGCACGATGTCGCGGGCAAAGTTCTTGGCGGTCTCCTCGTCGCCCATGGCATGGCCGCCATATTTGATGACGATGGTCTCTTCGTCATACTGCTGCATGTGCGGCAGCGCTTCGGACAGGATGCGGGCCTGGTCGAGCGGGGAGATTTCGGTCATGAGGCGGATCTCGCTGGCGGGACTAACGCGGCCTGCGTTCTATCCGATTGGCGGGCGGGGCGCAAAGTGCGGTGTTCGCTCTCTTACCCTCCCCTGGAGGGGGAGGGTCGATCGCGCGCAGCGCGAGCGGGGTGGGGTGATCTCTCCACACGGGCACCGCTTCTGTCGAGAGACTGTCACCCCACCCCGCTACGCATTTCGCTTCGCTGCATGCGTAGCGACCCTCCCCCTCCCAGGGAAGGGTAAGAAAAAGCATCACTTCGCCACCACCGCTGCCAGCGTCACCGCCAACCAGCTCGCAATCATCACCGTTCCGCCCGACGGCGCCGCGTATGGAAACAGCGAGTGCCCGGCATATTGCCGCAAGGTGAGGTCGCCCGCGAACAGCGCGGCGCCGATCACGAAGCCGAGCGCGGCGGCAAGTCCAATTCCGCCATGCAGAAGGCCGCGCGCGAGCAGGGCGACGGTCGCAAGTATGGCAGTTGCATGAAACAGCAGCATGACGCTGGCCGAAGCCAGCCGGCTCGCATCGCCGCCATGCGCGGAGGCGGCCGCCAGCGCGACGCCGGCGGCGCCCATCAAGCCGGCAAGCCCGATCAGCAGGCGTTGCGCCGCCATCACGAGGCCCTCTCTTCCAGGAGCTTCGCCATGGCGGCGCGAAGCTCGGCCATGCCGGTCGTGCTGCGCGACGAGGTCGCGAGCACGTTCGGGAACGCGGCGGGATGCTTGGCGAGCGCAGCCTCGGTCTCGGCGATGCGCGTCTGCAGCTCGGAGGCCTTCACCTGGTCGGCCTTGGTCAGCACGATCTGATAGCTGACGGCGGAGCGATCGAGCGTCTTCAGGACTTCGAGATCGACGTCCTTGATCCCATGCCGCGCGTCGATCAGCACATAGACGCGCGCGAGTGAGGCGCGTCCCAGCAGGAATTTGTGAATCAGCTCGGTCCAGGACGCGACCTGGCTCTTCGGCGCCTTGGCGTAGCCGTAGCCGGGCATGTCGACGAGGCGCAGGTCACCTTTTCCGGGGACCTCGAAGAAGATCAGCTCCTGGGTGCGGCCCGGCGTATGCGAGGTGCGCGCGAGCGCGTTGCGCCCCGTCAGCGCGTTGATCAGGCTCGACTTGCCGACATTGGAGCGGCCGGCAAAGGCGATCTCCAGCCCTGCCATCGGCGGCAGCGTGGCAATCGAGGGCGAGGCCCAGATGAACTGCCAGTCACGGGCGAACAGCTTTCGCCCGGCCTCGATCAGCTTCGCATCTTTGTCGTCGGTCATGCGAAGGCTCGCTGTTTCCCCGCGTCATTGCGAGCGAAGCGAAGCAATCCAGAAATGCATCCGCGGAGGCTTCCTGGATTGCTTCGTCGCTTCGCTCCTCGCAATGACGGCTACGTCGCCTTCTTCGCGAACGTTGCCTTGAGATTGTCGAACAGCTCCACCTTCACGCCGTTGCGGCGCATGATGAAGCTCTGCTGGAGCACCGAGAGCAGGTTGTTCCAGGCCCAGTAGATCACGAGGCCCGCCGGGAAGCCCGCCAGCATGAAGGTGAAGATCAGCGGCATCCAGTTGAAGATGAGCTGCTGCGTCGGATCCGGCGGCGTCGGATTCAGCTTCATCTGGAACCACATCGTGATGCCCATGATGATCGGCCAGATGCCGAGCGCGAGATAGTGGCCGAACACGGGAATCGTGGTCGGATCGAACGGGATCAATCCGAACAGGTTGAACAGGTTGGTCGGATCGTGCGCGGAGAGGTCCTTGATCCAGCCGTAGAACGGCGCGTGCCGCATCTCGATGGTGACGAACAGCACCTTGTAGAGCGAGAAGAACACGGGGATCTGGATCACCACGGGAAGACAGCCGGCGACCGGATTGATCTTCTCCTTGCGGTAGATCTCCATCATCTCCTGCTGCTGCTTCACCTTGTCGTCGGGAAAGCGCTCCTTCAGCGCCTGAAGCTGTGGCTGGATCGACTTCATCTTCGCCATCGAGGCGTAGGACTTGTTCGCCAGCGGGAAGAACAGCAGCTTCACGATCACGGTGACGAGCAGGATCGAGATGCCGAAATTGCCGAAGAAGCGGTAGAAGAAGTCGAGGCCGAGGAACATCGGCTTGGTGATGAAGTAGAACCAGCCCCAGTCGATCAAGAGGTCGAAATGGTTGAGGCCGAGCTCCTTGTTGTAGCCGCCGAGGCCGGCGAACGGGAACACGCCGACGACGCCGGCTTCCTTGGCGCCTGCGAACAGCCGCGCATTCGCGGTGGCGGTGCCGCCGATCGCGACGGTCACGGGGTCGAGCAGATAGTCGGTCTGGTAGGTGTGGACGTTGCCGACCGGGTTCGACGAGAAGCGCGCCTGAAGCTGGGCGTTGGTGTCGGGCAGCAGCGCCGAGGCCCAGTACTTGTCGGTGATGCCGAGCCAGCCATTGGTGGTCTTGAAGTTCACCGCCTTGGCTTCGTCGATCTTCTTGTAGGCGTATTCCTGCAAGCCATCGAGATAACCGATCAGGCCTTCATGCAGGATATAGTAGCCGGAGACCTGCGGCGTGCCGTGGCGCGAGATCAGCGCGAACGGATAGAGCGTGACCGGCGCGTTGCCGACATTGCTCACCTCGTCCTTGATGGTGAAGAGATAGTGGTCGTCGACCGCAATGGTGCGGCGGAAGGTGAGGCCCTCGCCATTGTCCCATTTCAGCACCACCGGCGTGGTCGGCGTCAGGCTGCCGCTGCCGTCCTGCTGCCAGACGGTCTGGGCATCCGGCATCTTCGCCGTCACGCCCGTCGCCGCCACCCAGCCGAATTCGGCGTAATAGGGCTCTGCGGTGCCCGAGGGCGAATAGAGGATGATCGGCGGCGACTTCGGGTCGACCGTTTCGCGGAATTGCACCAGTGCGATGTCGTCGATTCGGCCGCCCTTCAGCGAGATGCTGCCGGCAATCCGCGGCGTCTCGATCTTCACGCGTGGGCTGGCTGCGATCGCGGCGTCGCGGGTAACGACCGGCTGGGCCTGCTGGGTCGCGGCCGGCGTCGACGGCTGAGCGGGGCCGCCGGCTTGCGGCGCGGTGCCCGGCGTCGCCGACGCGGTCGGCTGCGGCGTGGATTTCTGGAGCTCGGCCTGCGCCTGCTGCTGGGCGCGCTGCTTCTCCATCTGCGGCACGTTGTAGAAATACTGCCAGGCGATCAGCACCAGGCCCGACAGAATGACGGCGAGGATGGTATTGCGATTGTCGGTCATCACTATTGTCTCGTCATCAATCCGGTTTGCGGCTGGTCGCTGTGGCGTGACCTGCCCTTTGGCCGCGCGCTTTGGCCGTATGCCGCGCCGGCCTCGTGAACGCTATGCGCAGATCGTCGAGCATGGTCGCGAAGTCGCGCGAGAGCGCGTCCCTTCGACCGACCAGCACATAATCATGATGGGGTTGCATCGACACCGGATCGAGCCGCTTCACCAATTCGCGAAGCCGGCGCCGGATACGATTGCGCTCGGGGGCGTTGCCGTTCTTTTTGGTAACGGTGAAGCCGATCCGGATCGGACCGCCGTCGTCCCGGCGGCGGCTTTGCAGGACGAACGCGGGACTATTCATCCGCGCGCCATTGGCAACGGCGAGGAAATCCGCCCGCTGCCTCAGCCGATCCATGATGAAATCCCGGAAAAGGGGGTCCGGCTCAGGCGCTCAGACGCTTGCGGCCGCGGGCACGGCGGGCGGCGAGAACCTTGCGGCCGCCGGCAGTGGCGAGACGGGCACGGAAGCCGTGACGGCGCTTGCGCACCAGTTTGCTGGGTTGATAAGTCCGCTTCACGGGTTTTTCTCCGCTGACCGGGCAATTTGCCTGTAGAATTGATGGTAAAGTCCGGAAGATGCGGCCCAAAATGGGCCCTTTCCGGCCCCAAGAGAGCCGCTCCCGGTGTCGCACCGGGTCATCGCGGACAATTTGCGCGGCTTATAAGGGAGCGCCTTGTTTTCGTCAACGCCGCACAAGCGCGCGATGACGGTCAATATCGCTGTTTGTGTGGGGTTTTTAACCCTTGAGGTAGCGACTCGCCCAATCAGCGCTTACATCCCACCTTGGCAGATTAGCGAACCGTAATTTGACCGGGCGGGAGGCGGACCGCATCCTTGCATCCGCCGATCCTTCGCAAAGGGCAGTAAGGGCGAATTTCGTGGCAGCGACAGACCTCCAGCCGATCCAGACGACGGATCAGCCGGATCAGCCGGCGACGCGGCCGCGCGGGTCGCGCGGGCTCGGGCTGTCCGGCAAGCTGCTGCTGCTCACGATTCCCCTGGTGATGATCGCGGCCAGCCTGCTCTACGTGCCCGCCATCGCCAATTTCTGGGTCAACCGGCTGAACGACCGGGTGGCCGCGGCCAACACGGCGGCGCTGGTGCTGGATGCGGCGCCGCTCGGCATGGTCCCCGATTCGCTGTCGCGGCAGATCCTGAAGAGCATCAATGCCCGCGCCGTCGCCATCAAGATGGGCCAGCAGCGCCGGCTGCTTGCCAGCGACAATCTTCCGGCCGCCATCGAGCACGACATCGACCTGCGCGACATGACTGCCTGGGAGGCGATCACCGGCTCGTTCCGGATGATGCTGGAGACCGGCAACCAGGCGATCCGCATCGTCGGGCCCGGCGTCGGCAATGCCCAGTTCATCGAGATCGTGACCGACGAGCTGCCGCTGCGGCAGCAGATGTACCGTTTCTCCCGCAACGTCGTGGTGGTCGCGCTGATCATCGCGGCGCTGACCGCGGGCCTGGTCTATCTCGCGCTCCATTATCTCTTCGTGCGCCCGATGCGGCGGCTGACCGCGAGCCTGGTCGGCTTCCACGAGAATCCCGAGAGCTCGGCCGGCATCATCGTGCCAAGCCAGCGCAGCGACGAGATCGGGGTGGCCGAGCGCGAATTATCGGACATGCAGCGCGATCTGATGTCGATGCTGAACCAGAAGAGCCGGCTCGCCGCCCTCGGCCTCGCGGTGTCCAAGATCAACCACGATTTGCGCAATCTGCTCGCTTCAGCCCAGCTTCTGTCGGACCAGCTCGCCAGCGTGCCGGATCCGCGCGTGCAGCGCTTCGCGCCGAAGCTGGTGCGCTCGCTCGAGCGCGCCATCGCCTTCTGCCAGTCGACGCTGTCCTATGGCCGCGCCCAGGAGGCCGCGCCGGACCGCCGCATGATCCTGATCGAGCCTGTGGTGCTGGAGGTGCGCGAGACCGCGGGCCTCGCCAGCGACGCCTCGATCGCCTGGGTCGCCGCGATCGAGCGCGGGCTCGCCATCGATGCCGATCCCGACCAGCTGTTCCGTGTGCTGCTCAACCTCGTCCGCAACGCCGCCCAGGCACTGGAAACCCATGCCTCGTCCGGCGATGGCGGCGTGCAGCAGATCCGGATCACCGGAAAACGCGAGGGCGCGGTCGCCATCCTGGAGGTCTCCGACACCGGGCCCGGCGTGCCCCAAAAGACCCGGGAGCACCTGTTCGAGGCGTTCCAGACTTCCGGCCGCCCCGGTGGCAGCGGGCTGGGCCTTGCCATCGCCGCCGAGCTCGTCCGCGCCCATGGCGGCGACATCCACCTGGTCGAAGGCACCATCGGGGCCACCTTCCGCATCGTCATCCCCGATCGCCCCGTGGAACTCCTCTCCATCCGCAACGAGCGGGCGCGGGCGTAGTCGGCCGGAGGCCGAGTAAAGCCCGTCATTTCCGAGGGCCTTGCACACTATACTTCGTCATTCCGGGGCGGTGCGAAGCACCGAACCCGGAATCCAGAGATTTTGGGCGCGAGATTGAGCGCTTCTCGCTTCGCGAGCCCCGGAATGACCGATTGAAGCGTCATCTCCCTGCAAAATCTCCCCAACCCGGACCTTGCCAATCGGGACAAGAGCGGTTAGTCAGAGCGCTCTTTCGCACCCCTCCGGCGCTGTCGGAGGCTGCCTGCGGGCCTCGCCCGCACTGTTCGCGAAAAACGCGCCCGTAGCTCAGCTGGATAGAGCATCAGACTACGAATCTGAGGGTCGGACGTTCGAATCGTTCCGGGCGCGCCATTTCGGTACAAGACTGGGCACTCCAAAACCTGCCGTTTTTGCGTCGGACGACATCGTCGCACGGCTGCTCGCTACTCGTCACCGCGTAAGCCGAGAGCCGGTAACGGACGCCTTCCTGGCGAGTCTCGGCACACGCCACTTCGTCCACGAGGCGTAGCGAAAACTCGCAGGGCATTTCAGTCGTGTTCATCTTTATCAGCCGTGGCGCGCCAGTTAGATTGAAAACTCGCCAAAGACGCCTCGACATGTCGGTGGATATGGAGATGACCCATGAAGCTCGCGCATGACGGAATCCAGCTGTCCTTCGACATCGCCGGGGCGGGACCGCTGCAATTCCTGTTCGTCCATGGCCTCGGCGGGGATCGCACGCATTTTGCGCCGCAGATGGAGTATTTCGCCCGTCAAGGTCGAGCGTTGAACGCCGAGCTGCGGGGGCACGGTGAGAGCGACAAGCCGCAACAGGCGTATTCGATCGAAGGCTTCGCCGATGATCTCGTCTTTCTGTGCAACCAACAGCAGATCACAAAGCCTGTTATCGTGGGTCAAAGCATGGGTGGCAACATGGCGCTCGAAATCGCCGCCCGCTATCCGGACTTTCCAGCGGGCCTGGTGCTGCTCGATTCAGGGGTGCTCTTCCCTGCCTCGGCAGGGACGGTGTTCGCCGGTTATCTGGAGGGCCTAAAGGGCGCGAATTTTGCGGACGAGGCGCGGAAAATCGTGGCGGACTCCTGTCTGCCGACCGACAGATGCCGCGCCCATGTCGAACAGACCTTTCTGGCGACGCCACAGCACGTGCTGGTGTCCACGTTTACAAGTCTATTTCCCTGGGATGTGCATCGGGCGCGTGAGTGCGCCCAGGCGTGCCGGGTCCCGGTGCTCTACATCGAAGCGGCCCATCGGCTCGCGGATCTCGATCGTTTGGCGGAGCTGTGCCCGCAACTGGTCACGGCCAAGGCCGTCGGCTCCGGGCATTTCCTGTCGCTGGAAGTGCCGGAGCAGATCAACCCGATGATCGACCGCTTTATCTCGCTCTACGTGCGAAGACCCGGGTAAGCTTCGGGAGGCCAACAATCGGGCCAGGACGAAACCCTTTGCAGGCCGGGCGAAGCCGGCCGGAAACAAATCAGGCCTAACGTCTCCTAAGCTTTCCCGTCCAACCCGATTTTAAGGGAGGATCTCATGAAAGCAGCGCTTTTTGTCCTGTCGCTTCTTGGCCAGCCCGCGATACCGGTTTCAGATCGTGTGCCCGTCTTCAACGTGGAAGCCATGTGCAGGGACGTTTCCGCTGACGACAAGGCGTCAGGGCTCGCTTTGGCGCAGGACGCCAGCGAATGCGAGCGTGACGAGGGACTTGCGCGGCAACAGCTGAGCTCGGCTTGGCTGACCGTGCCGGGTCCCGCGCGCGAAAGTTGCGAAGGCGAGGCTGCGGCAGCGGGAATACAAAGCTATGTCGATCTGCTCACCTGTCTGCAGATGACAGGCTGGGCGAATCCGAATCCCGCACCGGCGACCCCGCTCAGGGGAGCGAGCAAGATCCGGAACGCCAAGAATTAGAGCATGATCCGGAAAAGTGTGAGGCGGTTTTCCGAAAAGATCATGCTCAAACAATAACCTAAAGCGCGATGACGATTCATCCTGATCTCGTCGCGCTTTAGTCGCTCGAGTGCGCACGCGCTCGTGCCGTCGATCGAGCGGCGGATCACCCGCTGCACTTCCGCATTCGAAGGAAACAGATCGTGGTTGATGATGCCCAGCCTTCCCGGGCGGCATCGATCACGGCACACCGAGCCGCGCGATGACGGCCAGTGGCAGGTCGCGTGGTCATGGTGTCCGCGTCGTTGGCAGCGGGGTGTGCGAGCGATCCGACGAAGTTCCGGCGCCGGGGTGGCGGTTGCCATCAATGATGGGCCGTCACGCCCCTGACGCATTGGGTCAACAGATCAATGGTGGCGAATTGGCCGATGTCACCCAGGCTGATCATGCCGACCATCCGCTTGCTCTTGTTGATCACGGGCAGCCTGCGGATTTTCAGCGTCTCCATGTGATGCACGGCTTTCGCCAGATCGTCGTCTTCCCGGCAGCAATGGATGCCTTCCGTCATCACGTCCCGCGCCGTCATGCGTGCGGCGTTGAAGCTCTTGCTCGCAAGGCCTTTGCAGACGATGTCGCGATCGGTCACCATTCCGATCAGATGATCGTCTTCGCCGATCGGAATGCAGCCGACGTCGTGCCCTTGCATCAGCTTCGCGATTTCGGTGATTGGGGTGTCGGGGCTGACCCAATCAACACCCTTGTGCATCACGTCCTTGACCTTCATGGAGGACCTCCGTTGCGAACGCAGCCCCCGTCACGCGATTATACTACGAACCGGGCGCGACCGCAGGCGCGCCGCGATGAAGGCGTACGGGGATCATCCCGCCGCCATGTTGCGTCAGTCGTGCATGCTGAAGCGTCCATGCGGCGCATTGGCCGTCAACCGCTCGAACTGCGCATGCGTCAGTTGGAGCAGCGTTTCGTGGTCGCCGGCTTCGATGTAGATCTCGGGCTGTGCCCGGATGCTGTCGTCGACGATGAGATCGAGCCCATAGCATCGGCCGACCGCCGGAACCGCTCCGTGCACGCAATCCGCGAACAGCCGGTTGATCTCGGATTCGTTGGCCATGGCGAGATCCTCGCCAAGCCTCTCCTTCAAGTCCGGCAGGTTGAGATGGTGCGATGCCGGGACGACCGCGAGCATATAGCCGCCGTCATGCCTGAGCACGACGGCCTTGGCGAGACGATCGCCCGAGACGTGGCAGGCCTGTGCTGTGCGCGTGGACGACATGGTGAGATCGTGCGGGATCTCGGCATACTGGATGTTCTCGGCAGCCAGATAGCGGTGCAGCGTGGGGGCAATGGACATGGCGTGGCCTCCGGATGGATATGCGAGCCATCCACCGTGAGGCTGCCCCCGCCCCACGATGGGCGGCCGCGTGATTGCCGGGCTTCAGCATAGGCCTTGCGCTCGGATGCTGCAATCGGGTCGGGGTTCGGATCGCTCCGGGTGTGCCAAACACCAGCGGAAGTCGCATGTTCGACTCGCTGTTCATGCATTCGCAGCGAGGAGCTCGCTTACCGCGCTGACGTCGGCTGGTCGAACTGAAATCAATGGGTACCCGAGTAGCGAAGACCGGGACTCAGAAGTGCTGGGCGAAGAATTGGTCACGTTGTCAAAGCGCGTCCAATCTTCAAAGCTACAGGAGATCAAGCTTTGGTTGCCGACCGCGCTCGCGCGGCGCTTTCAATGCGTCTTGCTGCATTCACTTCTTCTCCGTGTGTGATACGTTGTGTAGCATCAAACTCTGCGGGGACCGAGAACTGAGCGGGGAACGCCATGAAAGGCGTCACCGAGTGGCTCAAGTCAATCGGTTTGTCGGAGTACGCCCAACGCTTCGGCGAAAACGGCATTGATCTCTCAGTTCTCCGCGATCTGTCGGAGGACGACCTCAAGGACCTGGGCGTCCTTTTAGGTCATCGACGTAAGCTGCGGCGCGCCATTGCGGAGCTCGAGAACGCAGCTGGACCTGAGCCCGCGAGAACGGCTACCGGATCGCAGCAAGCGAGCGAAGGCGAGCGCCGCCACCTTACAGTGATGTTTTGCGAGTTGGTTCACTCCACAGCCGTCGCAGCACGGTTGGACCCCGAGGACCTGCGACATCTGATTGGCGTGTATCACGGCCGCATTGCGGAAGTCATAGGTCACTACAACGGAACGGTTGCCCGCTATACAAGCGACGGTGCATTAATCTATTTCGGTTTCCCACGAGCGCACGAGGATGACGCCGAACTGGCTGTACGCGCCGCACTCGCGCTCATTGACAACATCGCGAGTATCCGGGACGTCGCCGAGACGCTGCAGATTCGCATCGGCATTGCGACCGGCACCATGGTTGTCGCCGAGCTTCTGATTGAGAAGACGTTGGCAGAGCAGGAAGTTGTCGGTGAGACACCTAACCTCGCCTCGCGCCTGCAAGCGATGGCGGAGCCGGGGACCGTGTTGATCTGCGCGAGTACCCGCCGGCTCACTGGGGGAACATTTTATTACCGTGATCTGGACCCCGTTTTGCTGAAAGGCTGGGAAAGACCGTTCCGGATTTATCAGGTGCTAGGAACGAGTGGCATAGAGAGCCGCATCGAGGCAATGCACGCTGCCAAGCTGCCGCCTCTGTTCGGGCGTGAGGAGGAAATAGAGCTGCTGTTACGCCGCTGGCGACAAGCTACCCTGGAGGGGGGACGAGTGGTCACCCTTACAGGAGAGCCGGGTATCGGCAAGTCACACATCGCGCTGGCGCTTAACGAGCGGCTCTCGAGTGAATCACACATCACGTTGCGGTATTCTTGCTCTGAGCATCATACCCACAGCGCATTGTTTCCATTCATAAGTCAGCTCGAACGTGTTTCCGGGTTCGAGCGCGGCGACTCATCTCAGGAGAGGCGATCCAAGCTCGACGCGCTGCTCGCACAATCCACCCATCACAATCCCGAGGACCTTGCAGTTCTGGCCGATTTATTGTCGTTGCAGGTCGAGGATCACTACCGACTGCGAGACGTCACCCCACAAAAACGCAAGGAGAAAATCTTCGCGGCGTTGCTCGCTCAGCTCGATGGATTAGCGGTACAGCAGCCGATCTTTCTAGTTTTCGAGGACGTGCACTGGATCGACCCAACCTCGCTCGAGCTCCTTGCAAGAGCCGTGGAGCAAGTCCCGCGGCTCAGGGTACTGATGCTGATTACGGCTCGGCCCGAATTCACGCCCCCATGGCCGAGTTATGCGCACACCACAACCATCTCCCTCACGCGCCTTGGCCGGCGCGACGGCACGGCATTGGTCCTGCGCGTGACAGGCGGTAGGACACTTCCCAAAGAGGTCATGAAGCACATTCTCGCACACACCGATGGGGTGCCTCTTTTCATCGAGGAACTAACGAAGATGGTGATAGAGGGCGGGTTGTTACGAGAGGGGAGCGGCCAATACGTTCTTGACGGTCCCTTGCCTTCATTCGCGATCCCAACCACCCTGCAGGCTTCGCTGATGGCACGCCTTGATCGCCTGTCAACAGTGCGGGATGTGGCCCAGATAGGTGCCGTCGCAGGTCGCGAGTTTCATTACGAACTTGTAAATGCTGTCGCCGGGCTGCCGAAGGACAGTTTGGATGAGGCGCTCGACAAGTTGGTGCGCTCGGAACTGGTGTTCTGCCGCGGAGAAATTCCAAACGCGGTATACACCTTCAAGCACGCGTTGGTGCGGGATGCGGCATATGCCGGGCTCCTAAAGAGTCGCCGCGCGCATCTGCATGCCGCGATGGCGAAGGGGCTTGAGCAGAAATTCCCCGAGGTCGTGCAAGCTCAACCAGAGATTATTGCCTATCACTGTACGCAAGCGCGAGATTACGATCGGGCCATACACTACTGGTACGAAGCAGGTAAACAGTCCGCGGCTCGCTCGGCGCACAACGAAGCGATCGGCCATCTGAAACAAGGATTGAAATTGATTGCCAATATCGACGGGCCGATGCAGCGCAATAGATTGGAGTTGCTGCTCCAAATTTTGCTCGGCAACTCCCTCCGGGCGATTAACGGCTGGAGCATCGACAGTGTGAAGCATGCGTACACGCGAGCATTCCACTTGTGCAAAGAAAGCGGGCTTGACGAACACGTCTTTTCTGCCGTCTTTGGTCTGTGGACCTGGAATTTCGTTCGTGCGTCGCTGGGCGAAGCTCAAGCCCTTGCCGAACATCTGCTGAAGTACGCCGAGAACGTAGTCGACCCGGTTTACGATGTTCTTGCCCACCAGGCTTTCGGCTTTACCTTGTTTGCGCAAGGGAGGTTCACCGCTGCCCGCGCGGAGCTGGAACGCTGCATGAGCAGCTGCGAGGACTGCAAGGTCGCTGCATATCTTGAATTTTCCGGGCAAGATCCTCGAGTTCATGTGAGGTCATACGACGGCATGGCACATTGGGTCCTTGGTTATCCAGATCAAGCGTTGCGACTTTGTGATGAGGCTCGCCGATACGCCGATGCGTCTCAACATCCGTTCAGCGAGGCAATTGCACGAACGATAGGTCTTCGCGTTCATCAGCTTCGCGGCGATTCTGCCGTTGTTGCGAGTGAGGCTGATGCTGCTATCGCATTCTGTGAGCAGCATGAATTTGCGCACTACCTGGCCATGGCATTGATTTTGCGCGGGTGGGCAAGTGCCGATCAAGGCGAGTTTGAGAAAGGTATCGCCGAGATTCAAGAAGGCCTGGAAAAAAAGCGGCATACCGGGGCCATATTGTTGGAGTCGTATTCCTTGGGATTGATGGCGGATTCATGCATCAAGAACAAACGTTACGGGCAAGCGTTCGACGCTTTGAGACAGGTGCAATCGAGGCTCGATGAAGAGAACTGCGAGCAATTCTATGCAGCGGAAATATATCGTCTGCTTGGCGAAACGTATCTTCGATCGGGCCAGGACCTGAATCAGTCGGAGCATTATCTTTGCAAAAGTCTTGAAATCGCGCGCGCTCAGAAGGCCAAATCCTTTGAGCTCAGAACTTGTCTGAGCTTGTGTGACCTGTACGAGTTGAGATCAGAGGCCGACAAGTGTCGCTCACGGCTCAACGAGATCTATCGGTTTTTCGTCGAAGGCTTTGGCACGCCCGATCTAGTGAGAGCCAAAGCGAGATTGGACGGTGGCGAACTTCACGCAAAGGGGTAGGAAAAGCGAGCGGCGCATGATTAAGCGCGGCCGTTTCGACCAAACTGATCCGTGAAAGGCTCGACTTGCCAACTTTCCGCCCATCGGTCTGTAGCGGACGACACCCGTTGAAGGCCGTCAGTGCCGTAGTTGCCATGTCCGCTTTGGGGTCGATTGTGGTCTTTGCTGCGCTTCCCGCGTCTTAAGAGATTCTCGCCACGACGTTGGGCCGGTTCTGCTTGAGCCAGGCGACGGCCTCAGGTCCATCGACGACGCACTCGAAGGTTTCCCAGGCCGGGTCCTCCAGGGATTCCGATTGCAGCCGCTTCGCCGCATATTCGACGAGGTCGTGCAAGCCTTCGTATCCTCGTCGGTGCTCGAGGGACTCTGCAATCGCCGTGCTGGTCCATCCTCGTTGGGCCAAATCGATGATGCTCGGAGCATCAGCCTCGCTGAACCACGGCGTGGCATCGAACTCGATGCAGCGGACATTATCGGCGGTATGGCAAGTGGCGTGGATCATTGGATTCCTCCGTCCTGCGCTAGCATTGCACGTCTCGCATCGCTGCCTCGCATGCCCTCAGGTTTTGACCAGGTCCCCCAGCAGGTTCGCCGCCACCATCAGCTTGGCGAGCGTCAGGCCGCCGGCGGCAATCTCCTCGACCGCACGGCGGATGCGCGTCGCCTCGGGATGAGCAGCAAGCCAGGTCTCCGCAGCTTGCTGACCGGATTGGCCGATCGTCAGCATATCTGCGGCCAGGCGTCTTTCGGCAGCCGCGATCAGGTCGATGGCGCGGTCGATGGCGAGGCGTTCGAAACGATCGCTGGCCGGCACGCTGCGCGCGGCGGCGGTGATGCGGTCGAGACGGAAACTGGCCTCGGCGGCAAAGAACGTCGCGGCGGCATCACCGATGCTGCGGCTGGTGCGCTCGGCGACCGTCACGATGTCGGGCGCCGAGACGAGGGCGTCGAGATCGGCCAGTTCGCCGGCGAGGCCGGACGGGACGCCGGCATCGGTCAGGTCCTGCCGGCGCTTGCTGCGCGCGGCCTGCAAGTCCGCTGGCAGGGCGTTGTCGAGAGAGGCCCTGATCTCGCGGATACCCGGGCCGAAACGTGCGATCACCGCCTCGAGGCCGTCCTTGAAATCAATATTGCGCACGTACCAGACCATGCGGGACAGTAGAAGGACTTGGACCGCCGCGTAGAGGGACAACTGCAGCTGCCCGTCGATGCAGGCGTCGAGCGCATCGATCGCATCGTTCAGCAGCTTGAGCCCGTAGGATTCATCCACCGCCACATAGGCCATGACGATGGTGGGGATATCGGCATCGGTCTCGTCGATCAGGCGCACGATACACGCCGGGCCGCCGCGGTTGATGACCGCATTGACGAGGCTGGTCGCGATGATCTCGCGTCGGAGGCGATGAAATTCGACTGCCATCGGGAATTTCTCCCGAACGTCGCTCGGAAAATACTGGGACAGTTCTCGGGCAAGATAGGGATCGTCCGGCATGCCGGTTTCGAGCAGATCGGCGTAGAGCGTCAGCTTGGCGTAGGCGAGCAGCACGGCAAGCTCGGGCCGTGTCAGGGTCTGCCCGCGCCTGGTCCGTTCGGCGATCGCGGCGTCGTCAGGCAGGAATTCGACGGCGCGGCTGAGCAGGCTGCGCTGCTCGAGCGACTGCATCAGGCGCATGAGGAAGCCGGTCTCGGCCATGCCCTTGCGTTCGGCGAGCGAGAGCGCCAGCGTCTGCAGATAGTTGTTGCGCAGGACCAGCGCACCGACTTCGTCGGTCATCGCGGCAAGCAGGGTGTTGCGGTCAGCCGGGCTGAGGCGTCCCTCGCGCTCGGGGCGCGCCAATGCGATCTTGATGTTGACCTCGACGTCGGAAGTATTCACGCCGGCCGAATTGTCGATGGCGTCGGTGTTGAGCTTGACGCCCTTCTGCGCCGCTTCGATGCGGCCGCGTTGGGTGACGCCGAGATTGGCGCCTTCGCCGATCACCCTGGCGCGTACGTCGCCACCCGCGATGCGGATCGGATCATTGGCGCGATCGCCGGCCTGATCGTCGCTCTCCGCCGACGATCGGACATAGGTACCGATGCCGCCGAACCACAAGAGGTCCGCGCGCGCCTTCAGGATCGCCGTCATCACCTCGAAGGGTGTTGCCTGCGGCTTGTCGAGATCGAGCAGGGTGCGCACTTCCGGCGCGAGCGGGATCGCCTTGAGCGAGCGCGAGAACACGCCGCCGCCCTGCGAGATCAGCGATTTGTTGTAGTCCTGCCAGCTCGATCGCGGCAGGTCGAACAGGCGCTTGCGCTCAGTGAAGCTGATCGCCGGGTCGGGAGAGGGATCGATGAAGATGTCGCGGTGATCGAACGCCGCAACGAGCTTCGTCGCCGGCGAGAGCAGCATGCCGTTGCCGAAGACGTCGCCGGACATGTCGCCGACGCCGACCACGGTGAAAGGCATGGTCTGAATGTCGGTGCCGAGCTCGCGGAAGTGGCGCTTGACCGCCTCCCAGGCACCGCGCGCCGTGATCCCCATCTTCTTGTGGTCGTAGCCCTGGCTGCCGCCGGAGGCGAAGGCATCGCCGAGCCAATGGTTCTTCTCGGCCGAGATCGCGTTGGCGACGTCGGAGAAGGTGGCGGTGCCCTTGTCGGCGGCAACGACCAGATAGGGATCGTCGCCGTCATGCCGCACGGTCAAGTCGGGCGGCACCACGATGTCGCCGTCGAGATTGTCGGTGAGTTCGAGCAGCGAGCGCACGAAGATGCGATAGGCTTCGGTGCCCTCCGCGAGCCACGCCTCGCGATCGGAGGGCGGCGGCAGGCGCTTGGGCACGAAGCCGCCCTTGGCGCCGACCGGCACGATCACCGCGTTCTTGACTTGCTGCGCTTTCACGAGGCCGAGGATCTCGGTGCGGAAATCCTGCGGCCGGTCGGACCAGCGCAAGCCACCGCGCGCAACCTTGCCGAAGCGCAGGTGAATGCCTTCGATACGTGGTGAATAGACGAAAATCTCGTAGAGCGGTCGGGGAGGGGGCAGATCCTCGATCTGGCGCGCGTCGAACTTGAAGGAGATCACCGGGCGCGGATGTCCGTCCGGGCCGACCTGCCACAAATTGGTGCGGATGGTCGACTGCACCAGATTGGTGAAGCGGCGCAGGATGCGGTCTTCATCGAGCGAGGCGACGGATTTGAGCTGCTCCTCGATCTCGGCAAGGAGAGCTATCTCGCGCGCCGAACGCTCGCGATCGGTCAGGACGAGGCGCGGATCGCGGCGGGCCTGGAACAGCGCGACGAGGCTGGCTGTGATCGCGGCGTTCTTGCGCAAGGTCTCCCACATATAGTCCTGGGTGAACGGTGCGCGGATCTGGTGCAGATAGCGCGACAGCGCCCGGATGGTCGAGACTTCCCGCCAGCCCAGGGCCGTGCGCAGGATCAAGGCATTGTACCCGTCGGATTCGGCGCGATCGGTGACCACCGCCATGATCGAGGCCTCCAGGCGATGGCTGAAGTCCCGGCTGATCTCGATCGGCTGGCCGTCGCTGGTCTCGATCGTCATGTCGTGCAGCCAGACCGGCTCAGGCCTGTTGCCGGGCACGATCTGATAGGTGCGTTCGTTGACCACGCGCAGGCCGTGATTTTCGATCACCGGCACGCGGTAGGACAGCGACAGCGGCGCGGCATCCGAAAACACCTTCAGGCCGAAACGCCTGGGATCATCCTCCTCGAAGCGGTGAACCGAGATCATCACAGGGCGGGCTGGCGTGAGCTTCTCGACGGTGGCGATATCGACGATGGCCTGTTCTGCCGTGGAAGCCTCGGTATAGCCGCCGCTGAAGGCCTGAGCGTAACGATTTGCGAGCATGCGCGCCCGCATGCCGTCGGTCGACGTAGCCAGCGCGGCCTTCAGCTTGTCGGCCCAGGTCGCGGCAATGGCGCTGATCCCGGCTTCCAGCGTGGCGCGCTCGACGGCGGGAGTCTTACCTTCATAGCGTCCGACGATGTAGTGGACGCGCGCCAATGCCCCTTCGGGGAAGGACACGTAGGAGGCCGACAGTGTCCCCTTGTAGGTCTGCGACAGGAAGGCGCCGACGCGCGTGCGCACGTCGGTGTCGTATTTGTCGCGCGGAATGAAAACGAGGATGGAAACGAAGCGATCGAACTTGTCGACCCGCGCCAGCGCCCGGACGCGGGGGCGCTCATAGAGGATCAGGATCTCCATGACGAAATCGAAGAGGGTATCGACGTCGATCTGGAATAGTTCGTCGCGCGGATATTCCTCGAGAATATGCTGGAGAGCCTTGCCTGAATGGCTATTCGGGTCGAAGCCGGCCCGCTGGAGCACCCGCGATACCTTGAGGCGAACATAGGGGATCTGTCGTGCCGAGCGCGTATAGGCACCCGAGGTGAACAGGCCGACGACTCGCAATTCACCCTCGAGCCGGCCGTCGGGCGTATAGAGCTTGATGCCGACATAATCGATCCGGATGCGACGATGAACGCGGCTGCTCACATTGGCCTTGATGACGATGAGCAGGGTCGGCTCGCGCATGAACTCGCGAATCTCCGACGTCATCACCACCATTTCGCTGCCGCGGCGCAGGACCTTCACATCGGGATCGCGGAGGATACCGAGGCCCTCGGCGGTCGTGATGTCGTCCGACGCATCGCGGCTGGGCGAGAAGCGATATTCGCGCACGCCGAGAAAGGTGAAATTGTCCGCGCACAGCCATTGCAGGAACTGGTTGGCCTCGGCGACCTCGTCGATCGGCAGCGGCGGCGGATTGGACGAGAACGTCTTGACCGCATCCTCGACGCGGTCGCGCATGGCGCGCCAGTCCGCGACGCAGGCGCGCACGTCGCTCAACGCCCTGGTGAGGCCGTCAATCAGCCTCTCGCGGTCCGCGTCGGCGTCCAGGCGAGTAATGTGGAGGTGAATCAGGCTCTCTCGCACGCCCTTTGCCCCTTCCGGCAGTGCCTCGCCGTAGAAGCGCAGGAGCTTGCCCTGGTCATCGCGCTCCACCGCGATGATGGGGTGAGCGACGAGGGTGACTTCGATGCCCTGCTCGGTGAGCTCCGCCATGGTGGAATCGAACAGGAAGGGCATGTTGTCGTTGAGGATTTCGAGCACGGAGATCTCGCGCCCATCCGGCATCAGCGGATTGACGACGCGGATATCGGCACGCTCCGCCGTGCGCCGCTGCACATGCTCCCAGGCTTGCTCCGCCAGGAAGGCAAGCGAGGAAGCATCGTGACTGGAGAGATCCTCGACATTGGTGAAGGCGAACAGAAGCTCGGCAAAGCTTCGGGGGGCCTTGCCCGGCTGCACGCTTCCTGCTGCCTCGCGGATCAGAGTTGCCCGGGCCTTGTCGTCACGCCATGCCATAGCGTCCTCCATGTCCCAGCCGACGAGCCGCAGTTACGGTCGGGCGTTGCTCTTGGCGTGCGCCTCTTTGTGCGCATTGTTCCCTGACCGAGATTTCAATTGCGTAGGTGAAATCTGCAGTCGTGCGGCTGCGATCATATTAGCATTCCGGAGCCGTCATGGCGCGCGGAGTTGTAAGGCGAAGCCTGGGGGACAAACCGGAGACAACAACCATCGTGCCATCGGGCCGTCCTGAGAAATCGCAAGTAGTTTCAATTATGTATGTGGCTTTGTTCTGAATGGCGCCGCCGTTGCCTCGATCGGATCGGAGCTGTCCCGCTACGGAACGCGGGTCAGCTCGACGCCGTCGACCACCATCTTCCACGTCCGGCCTCTTGGTGGGGTGGCGTCGATGCCTCAATGGAATGCCGACGACGAATTTATCGTCTTACGCATGCGCTCGGTCCGCGCGTATCGCCCGGTCCGTCCCTACAGGAACTTCCACTTTTTCCCGGCGTTGAATCCGCGGCTCGCACAAGGCGGCCGGTCCGCGCGATGAAGAACTTTTCCAACGTCGAATTCTCCCCCGAGGTGATCGAACTCATGACCGCCGCCCTCGAAGCTGCGGTTGCAACCCTGCCGGAGCCCGTGCAGTCCTCGCATGTCAACGCGCTCGCCGAATCCATCCTGCGTACCGCCAGTGCGGGCGAGCGCGATGTGGCGAACTTGCAGAGGATCGCTCTGATGGAGCTGCAACTGGCGCCGCGCAACTGATGAGGCCGACATGAAGACCACAGCTGCCGTCGTCATTGCGCTGTCTGCGACCTTGTCCATTGCCCGGGCCGACAGCTGGACGACCTATCGAATTCCCGAGTCCGGAACATCGGTCGAGATTCCCACATCGATCTTTACGGAGCTTGCCGGGAAGCCCGACGGATACGGCCAGCAATTTCGCACGTCCGACGGCAGCGCCGATCTCACCGTCCAGGCCGTTGCGAACCAAGAAGATCTCTCGCCGGCTGAATTCCTTAGCCGGAAGAATCCTCCGGCCGGGATCATCTATCAGCGGATTGCGCCCAGCTTCTTCGTGGTCTCCAGCATCAAGCGCGACAAGATCTGGTATGACCGCTGCAATTTCTCACGGCGCTACGTGCATTGCGTGCTGATCAACTATCCCACCGCCGAGAAGCGGCAATGGGACCACGTGGTGACGCGGATCAGCCACAGCCTGAGTGGCGGCTGACCAGGTCACGAGACAAAGAACTGCCCGCGCAGTTCGGACAGCCGGTCGTACGAGCGCAGCTGTCGATCGTTCTCACCGCCACCCCAGCGCCGGCGCAACATGCGTCAGGATCGCCTCGATCGCATGCGCACAATAGTCGACACCCAGCTGGTTCGGGATGGTCAGCAGCAAGGTATCGGCCTCGGCAATCGCCTCGTCCTGCCGAAGCTGCTCGACGAGCACATCCGGCTCAGCCGCATAGCTCCGACCGAAGATCGCGCGGGTGCGCGGGTCGATGAAGCCGATCTGGTCCTCGCCGCCGCGCTCCCCGCCGAAATAGGCGCGGTCGCGATCGTTCATCAGCGCGAAAATGCTGCGGCTGACGGAGACACGGGGCGCACGGATGTGGCCGGCGTTCTTCCATGCCGCGCGATAGGCCCGGATTTGCGCGGCTCGGCAGCCTCTCTCGTAGCGCGACGAGGCTGCCGCAAGCTCATGCGCGCGTCACGGGCATTGGTGACGTAGACCATCGTTGCCCAAATAGGTCCCTGAGCCGGGGTCGTAGGATCGATAACGCTGCACGCAGTAGGACTCGGCGTTGGCGCGAGCCTGGCTACTGGCGATCGCGCCTCCGATGATTGCGCCCGCTGCTAAGCCACCAAGTACGGCTGCGCCGTTACCGTAGTGACCGTGATGATGCCTGTAATGGTAATGACCAGGCCCATGTCCGTGCCAATGTCGGTACTGCACCTGTTGCACGCCTTGGTCAGGACCGGGGTTCGCTATCGGCAGAGGAGCCGCGAGCACGGGTGAAGCGGCCGCTGAGAGCATCGCTCCAGCGGTGAGGACGACGAAAGTTCTACGCAGTGTCATGTCGGGCTCCATGCCATTGAGGATGTCGGAGCAACGGCGGGTTGCCCCGCTGGGTTCCGTCAACGTCGGGCGAGCGTCAGAGGGTCGCAGAAAATGAACTATTCGTAAGGATAGTAGCCGAACCACCGCACGCTGAACGTCGCGGTAGCACGCGGGATTTCCATACCAAGAGGCGCCCGCGGCTATGCGTCCTCGCCGTCCCGCCGGCGGAAGGACGGCGACATCATCGTGACCGCTGCGGCACGCTCTTCTGCTTTGCGCGAGGTTGCTGCCCGTGGTCGCCCGACGGCGATGTGAGCTTCAATTCTGTGGCTCAGGCCTTCACCGCAGGCCCTGTTCGTCGACCAGAATGCGGTGGATCTCGATGCGCTCCGGCAACTCGATCAGGAATTCCGCGTCGCGCGTGAGATGATGGACCTTGGTCGGCTCGCCCTTAGTGAAAGCCGTCATGGCCTCGATGTCCGCCCAGTAGGAAATGGTCGTGAACCACGTCTCCTCATCACGGTCCTCGCGCAATTGCTGCACACCGAGCGCGGTCTTCAATAGCGGCGGAATGCCCTCGGCTTGCAGATAGGCCTGGTAGATATCGGCGACATCGCGGCGGGTACGGCCGCGCCAGATGCGGGCGATGGTCGGTTTGGTCGGCATGACATGGTTCCTTGCGCACGCACGTCCTCAACAAGGGAATTGACCCAGCCAGGATCAGTTCCGCGCATGCCGTGTTTCGCCGCAGCCTCGAAGCTGCAGGAGGCGCGCCTGTCAGGAACTGCCATTTTTCCCGACGTTGAGCAGGTGGCTCGCACAAGGAGCGGGTCCGCATGATGAAGAACTTTTCCAACGCCGAATTTTCTCCCGAGGTGATCGAACTGATGACCGCCGCGCTGGAAGCTGCGGTCGCCACACTGCCGGAGCCGGTGCATTCCTCGCGGCTCGTCGGCGAGCAGGGCGACGAGACCCTGGCCGCGATTGAGAATCGTACGAACGGAAGCGGCCCCGCGTTTGCCTCACCGCCACCCCAGCGCCGGCGCAACATGCGTCAGGATCGCCTCGATCGCATGCGCACAATAGTCGACACCCAGCTGGTTCGGGATGGTCAGCAGCAAGGTATCGGCCTCGGCAATCGCCTCGTCCTGCCGAAGCTGCTCGACGAGCACATCCGGCTCAGCCGCATAGCTCCGACCGAAGATCGCGCGGGTGCGCGGGTCGATGAAGCCGATCTGGTCCTCGCCGCCGCGCTCCCCGCCGAAATAGGCGCGGTCGCGATCGTTCATCAGCGCGAAAATGCTGCGGCTGACGGAGACACGGGGTGCACGGGTGTGGCCGGCGTCCTTCCATGCCGCGCGATAGCTACGGATTTGCGCGGCCTGTTGCACGTGAAAGGCCTCACCGGTCTCGTCGTTCTTGAGCGTCGAGCTCTGCAGGTTCATGCCGAGCTTGGCCGCCCACACCGCGGTGGCGTTCGAGCCGGCGCCCCACCAGATCCGTTCGCGCAGGCCTGCGGAATGGGGCTCGAGGCGCAGCAGCCCGGGCGGATTCGGAAACATCGGCTGCGGATTGGGTTCGGCAAAGCCTTCGCCGCGCAGCAGGTCCAGGAAAACTTCCGCATGGCGCCGGCCCATGTCGGCGTCGCTCTGGCCGTCGGCCGGGCGATAACCAAAATAGCGCCAGCCGTCGATCACCTGCTCGGGCGAGCCGCGGCTGATGCCGAGCTGCAGCCGCCCGCCGGCGATGAGATCGGCGGCGCCGGCGTCCTCCACCATGTAGAGCGGGTTCTCATAGCGCATGTCGATCACGGCCGTGCCGATCTCGATCGCGCTGGTCTTGGCGCCGACGGTCGCGAGCAGCGGAAAGGGCGAGGCGAGCTGCCGCGCGAAATGATGCACGCGGAAATAGGCGCCGTCGGCGCCGAGCTGTTCCGCCGCGACGGCAAGCTCGATCGATTGCAGCAGCGTGTCCGCCGCCGAGCGCGTCTGCGATTGCGGCGAGGGAGTCCAGTGTCCGAAGGAGAGGAATCCGATTTTTTTCATGAGGGCAACATAGGGATGATCGGAAGAGTTTGCGATACGTCGGCGGGGGGAAAGATGGCAACATGGAAGGCGTGCACCCGTAAGTGCGCTCCCTGGGGAAGCAGGACTTGACCAGAACGGACCTCCGTCCGCCCCTAATAAGTCACGAGGTTTTCCCAAAATGTCCGGCCGGGGGCGCTTTCCACCCCACGTGATGAGGGGGCGTCTGTTGATTTGGATCAAGGGTCCCTTTTAATTCACCCCCACCGTCAGACCATGAGATCTCCGATGAGAAGCCGAACTCGGGCAAAGACGCCGCTGGCACAAGACCGCCGCGCTCAACGGAGACTCGACGCAAATTATCGAGAAGTACGCAGAACGTTTGCTCCGACTGCTTGCAACCCGGGGCGGGCATAGATGACATCCATTTCTCATTCAGGAATCGTGGACACGCGGGCGGTGCCCAAGGTCAAAACGCGAAACCTTTCACTTGATCGCGCCCGCACCTTCCTGACGCTTGTGGTGCTGCTGCATCATGCGGTGATCCCCTATACTTACTTCGGTCATACCGATCCGACGTCCTTCTTCGGCTTCGACATGATCGTGCTCGCCACCGACAGTTTCTTCATGGCGATGTTCTTCTTCCTGTCGGGATTGTTCGCCTGGTCTGGTATCGCCCGGAAGGGACCACTGAACTATTTGCAGGATCGCCTAATTCGGCTCGGGCTGCCATTTGTGATCTGCGCCTTCACGGTCATTCCGCTCGCTTATTACGCCATCTCACTGCGGCACCACCCCGAGGTCGGCTTTTCGGAATACTATTGGAATATGATCACGAAGGGCCCGTGGCCGAGCGGGCCGATCTGGTTTCTCTGGGTCTTGCTTGGCTTCGACCTGATTGCCTGCCTGCTGTACCGGCTGTCGCCCAATCTGCTCGATCCGATCAATCGCCTCTCGCTTCACGGCCGCCGCCGGCCCGCGGTGTTCTTCGCGGTCATGCTTGCCGTCACCGCTGCGTTCTACGTTCCCGGGCTGGTTCACTACGGGCATACCAGCTGGTTCGAGTTCGGGCCGTTCTGTGTCCAGAAGGGGCGCGTGATGCTCTACGCGACCTACTTCTTTTTCGGTGCCGGCATCGGCGTTGCGCAAATGGATCGCGGGCTGCTCGCCGCAGACGGCCGCATGGCAAAGGTCAGCTGGGACTGGATGGTGCTGGCGATCGTTCCGTATTGCCTCTTGTGGGTGCTGATTTACATCAAGCGCGAAATACTGGGTAACCCGTCGCCGTTGCCGGACTGGTATGAAGCGCTCTATGCCATCTGCTTCACTGTCTTCAGCGTGGCCATCATGTTTCTGATCCTGGCCTTTTTCCAGAGGTTCAGGCAATCAGGCTCAGCCAGGCTGCTCGATCCAATGCAAAGCGACGCATACGGCATGTTCCTGGTGCACTATCTGTTCGCATTGTGGCTGCAATACTGGCTGTTCGACTATGACCTGCCGGCGATCGTCAAGGCCACGATCGGGTTTGTACTGACAGTCGCGGCGAGCTGGGCGCTGACGCGAGCGTTGCGGCAGATCCCGGGCGCGACGAAGGTGCTGTGAGAAACCGTGCGGCCGCGTGCATCAATGGGCATGCAATGCTCAGGGACGAACGCGGATGATCGTATTCCCCTTGCGTCGCCCGGTCGGATTCAAGGCGGCGACCGCCTTGTCGAAGGTCGAGACATTGCCGATGTTCGTCCGCAGTCGTCCGTCCCGCACCCGCTGGACGATCTCATTCAGTTGGGCACGATCGGCCTCGACGACAAAGTCGAGCGCCAAGCCGTCTGAGGGTCGCGCCTCGGGCGGCCCGACGATGGTGACCAGTGTTCCTCCGGCTCGAATCAGTCCCGCGGACCGCTTCTGGATGTCACCGCCGATGACATCGAACACCAGGTCGACTTTGCCGACGTCTTCCAGGGCGTCGTTGTCGAGGTCGACGAACTCCTTCGCGCCGAAGTCGAGCACCCGCTGACGGTCGGCAGCGCGTCCGGAGCCGATCACGTGGGCGCCGGCTTCTCGTGCGAGTTGCGTCACCATCGAACCGACTGCGCCGGCCGCGCCGTGCGCGAGGACGCTCTGCCCCGCCTGAAGACGGCCGTGCAGGAACAGCCCTTGCCATGCGGTCAGGCCCGAGACCGGCAGGCTCGCACCCACCGTGAAGTCGACGTCACCCGGCAGCGGCGCGAGGTTGCGTGCCTCGATTGCCACATACTCGGCCAGCGTGCCGTCGCGATACCAGTCCGCGAGGCCGAACACCCGCTGTCCCACCGACACCCCCGTAGTGCCATATCCGAGAGAGGTGACCACTCCAGCCAGCTCGTGCCCAGGGATCGACGGTGTTCGGTCACGCTCGAGGCGATCGGTCCATGTCGAGGGCCACGCCAGCTCGGTCGGGACAAATCCCGAAGCATGAACCTGAACAACGACGTCGTTGATCGATGCCTGCGGCTCGGGCCGATCCACCAGCTTCATCCCGGCCGTTCCCGCGGTCTGTTCCGTTACAATGATCGCCTTCATGGGATTATCTCCTCGGTCTTTGTCTCTTTGGTGCAACCGTCGCAGGGAGCGTGAACGCGCCGGCTGTCCACCAACTGCCAGACGGTGTGGAAGTGTCTGCTATCTGCGTTGTCTGCATTGACCGGGGATCCCACCGAGACTGACCATCGGGATCGCTCCGGTCGTGGTACTAGCGACTAGATGCGTTGCGCGTGGTCATGAAAACAGGACCAAGATTGCAAATTTTGGCTGTACCAAGCGCGAAGGCTGTCCTTAGCGTCCAACTCGATTTTGCCAAAAGGGCTCCGTTGGCTGTGCAGATTTTCTCGGCGATCCGGGAACGCATTGAGACGGCGAACGGAAATTGAGATTGCGCGCCGCCACGCGGCATCCGCTGTTGGACCCATAGCGGTCCCATACGCCCTATATACCCGCTGCGGGTGCAACAACTATCGAGACGTGATACTCTGCGCTCCTCGTCCTCAAAATGCGATGAGGATCGAATGAAGCGGCGGGAGTTCATAGCGGCTACTGCGGCGCTGCTCGTTCAGCCGAGGCATGCGGGGGCTCAGGGCGTTCGCCGTCGACTTGGCTTTCTTGCGATTGGTGACGGGAGCGGACAGGCCTTAAACCAAGTCGAGCGTGTGTTCGTTGATACGCTGCGAAGTCTCGGCTGGGTGGAGGGGAAAAATCTGGTGATCGAGTATCGCTTTTCCCAACCCCCGGATCGACTGCCAGCCTCCGTCGCCGACCTAGTTGCACTCAATCCGGATGTCCTCGTTGCTCCGGGACCACAAGCAGCCATGGCCCTGAAATCGGCGACTGCCACCATTCCGATTGTATTCGTGGGGGTAGCCGATCCCGTGCAGCTCGGCCTCGTCCAAGGCCTATCACGCCCCGGTGGCAACATAACGGGTCTTTCGACCATGGTACCAGATGACTTCCTCGCTAAACGTCTCGAAATCCTTCGGGAACTCGTACCCGGCGCCTCGAAGATCGCGCTTTTGGTCAATCCCAACAACCCAATGCAAAGGCATTACTTGGCGGGAGAGGTACCCAGCATGGCTCGTAGGCTTGGTATAGTTCTGCTGATAGTTGAGGCGACCAGGGCCGAAGAACTCGACGCCGCCTTTGCCTCGGCCGCCGATCAGCACGCCGATGCGATAATCGATTTTGGTGATCCTCTCACCTATGTCGAAGCTCCTCGAATCATCGCGCTGGCGGCGAAATATCATCTGCCGGCAATCTACTTGTTCCGACATTACGCCAATGGCGGATTGTCGGTCTACGGGGCCGACGCGGGCGATCTGATGCGCCGCGCGGGCGGCTACGTGGACAAGATACTCAAAGGCACCAAGCCTTCCGAGTTGCCGGTAGAGAGGCCAACCAAATTCGAGCTGCTCATCAACATGAAGACAGCCAAGGCGCTCGGCCTCACCGTGCCGTCCTCGTTACTGGTCCGCGCCGACGAGGTGATCGAATAGCAACGACAACTGCAGCCGTCCTCAGATGTCGCAACCGGTCAAATTCAATGCCTTGCGCAAGCCACCAAACGCGTCGAGCCGACAGGGCTCGGTAGTGCTGGCGGCCTTTGAACGCTGGACTTTGGCAGTCCGCTTGACAACGGTTGCCCTTGGCTTCGGCTTGGGACGTTCAGCGGTCGCGATCTTCTTCGAACTGTGCCGATGACGGGCGATCGGCTTCGGCTCGGACGAACCAGTCTGAATGTCTTCCGGCGGAGCAACGCGGTCTTCGACCAAAGCAGCCTGTGTCGGCATCTCGCTGCGCACAGCGACAACTTCGAGGCGATCGGCCTTCGCCAGCGCGCCCTGTGAAGCAGAATTGCCTTCGTTTGCCTCGGCAGGCGGCTGGACGGTCGCGACTGCGCGACGCGGTGGAGCTCTCAGCTCCATTGCTGACAGCATTCCTACGCTCAACAGGATAAGGAGGCCCAACAACGCCATCCTCAGCATATGCGCCTCTAACCTTGAAGTTAGTGCCGCTGAGAATTCTCCGTTTCAATAAGGCAACTTGTCGGCGGGCGGCCGACCGACGAGGAATCATTTGCCCACAGGGTTAACGCCGGTGATGTTCCCACACGTACCGAGATGCCGCCGCTCGGGAAGGTGCTCACTCAAGAGCCGGCGTTAACCACCGCCAACGGTTCCAGTCTGGGCGACATCGCTTCGAAGTTTCTTAAATTTTGCTGGGTACCTCTTCCGGGCATGGTGACCTGGGAGAAGACATGAGTAAGCGGGCCAAACGTAGAAAGGCAGAGACGCTCGCGCTACCCATGGTCGCGAGAGTTGCAATTGGTGCCGTGGCCGTCGCCGTCGTGGGGTACGGCTTGCTGTCCCGTCCGGCGAGCGTTCAGCCGACAGGGAAGCCGTCCGCGCACCAAGCCATGGCATCGTCAACTCCGGTTTACGTGGCAACTCCGGTTCATGCATCAGCGCCAGCTCCGGCCCCGGCTGCAGCTCCGATTCCGGCCCCGGCGCCTCTGGTCGAACCACCAAAAGCCGCTGACGGTCCCGGAGCATTTGTCCGGCAGGTGGTCGACTACGCCAGCCGCCAGACGCCGGGCACCGTGATCATCGATACCGGAAACACGTTCCTTTATTACGTTCTGAACGACAGGCAAGCGATGCGCTACGGCATCGGTGTCGGCCGCGAAGGTTTCACATGGTCCGGTGAGCAGACTGTGGCCCGTAAAGCAGAATGGCCGGATTGGCATCCGCCTGCGGAGATGGTTTCGCGTCAGCCCTATCTGCCGCGGTTTATGGCAGGCGGCCCCGGCAATCCTCTCGGCGCTCGGGCGATGTATCTCGGCGAGACCGAATATCGAATTCACGGCACCAACAAGCCAGATACGATCGGGAAGCGGGTTTCGTCCGGCTGTATCCGGCTGACCAATGAGGACGTCGTGGACCTCTATGAGCGGGTGAAAGTCGGAGCGAAGGTGATCGTGCTTCCGGCAAGTGCTGCCCGTCGACCATCCCAGGGAACGCCGCCCGACGCCGCTTTCCGATCGCAGGACCCGGCATCGCCGTCGAACCGGCCCTCGGCAGCCAACGCGCAGATGCTTTCATCTGGACCGAAGATCGCCGAGGCCCAGTAACTCAGTCCTCCGTCCTGAGCGCTCATCCTTGATCGCTGCTTTTGGACCCCCGACGGACATTGCCCAATGTGGTATCCTTTGTCCTCTTATGCGCGTCAGGAGAGGTCGGGCAATGAGACGGCGGGACGTGATCACGCTGGCGATCGGCGCGATTTTGGCGGGACTGCCAAATGCACGTGCGCAGCAGTCCTCTCGTAAAATCTGGCGTCTGGCTTTCCTGAACACCGACTCATGGGAAAGTGAAGTCCAGCGTGCCTTGTTCGATGTTTTCAGGAACGAACTGCAGAAGCTCGGCTATGCGGATGGCAAAAACCTTGTCATCGAGCGTAGAGCGGCGGAGGGGAATATCGAGCGCCTCGATCAGCTTGCGAACGAGTTGATCGCCGTAAAGCCAGACGTAATGGTCGCAGTTGCGACACCTGCCATAGCCGCCGCGCAACGGGCAACCACAACCATTCCTATTGTGATGTGGGGAGCCGGCGATGCGGTGGCTTTGGGCCTTATCAAGAGCTTGGCGCATCCGGGGGGAAATCTTACCGGTGTAGCCACGATGTTCTCCGACACAACCGGTAAGTCTCTCGAACTACTGCACAGTATCCTGCCCGCAGCAACGCGAGTGGCCGTGCTGGGTTCGCCCATTCCGACCCGCAAGCGACAATTCGAGGAGACGGAGGCCGCTGCAAAGATATTGGGTCTGGTGACGATCCCCATCTTTGCTTCCTCCCGGGATGATCTCGGCCAGGCTTTCGAAAGAATGGTGCAGGAAAAGTGCGATGCACTTTTCGTACTTGCTGCTCCGATAGAGCCGGAAATTGTTTTACTGGCTGCCCGCAAGAAGATTCCAGCGGTTTACCAAATCAGCGCCTTCGTGGATTTGGGTGGCCTCGCAAGCTATGGGGCAAGCCTCGCAGTGATGGGCAAGCAGACGGCAAAGTATACAGCCAGGATATTTCAGGGAGCCAAACCAGCGGAGCTTCCGGTCGAGCAACCGGTCGCCTTCGAACTTGCCCTGAACCTCAAGACGGCCGCGGCACTTGGATTGAGAATTCCGGCCGAGGTCATCGGCCGAGCCGACAAGGTAATTGAATAATGACTGCTTCCTGGCCCCGGGCTGACCTGAGCACAGGGCAGTGACGTCTGTTTCCAGAGGATGAGGCGACAAGGTCACGCCGGCTGCCGAGGGAGCCTTTGACCCGAAGCAGGCTTTTCAGCTCCTCTTGTCACGCCACCGCCTGGGCAATGAAGTTGCGGACGATCTTCGAGGTCTCGCCACGCCGGAACGCCAGAGCCAAGCGCACGATTGGAGCGTCCCCTTTGACCTCACGATAGGTGACGCCGGTTACATGAAGCTGGCGCATTGACGCCGGCACGAGCGAAAAGCCAAGCTCGGCTGCCACCAGGCTGACGACAGAGCTGATCTGCGGCGCGGACTGCCCGAGGGTCGGCTCGAAGCCCGCCCGCCGACAGGCCGCGATGACGGTGTCAACCCAGGCCGATCCGCGCGGCGTCAGAATGAGCGGGTCCCCCTTCAGCCTGATGAGATCGATTTCAGTCGACTTCGCCACCGGATGGCTTGCGGGCAATACGACGAGCATCGGCTCGTTGGAGAGACGCCGAAACTGCAGATCGTCCTCGCCCTCATCGGGGCGCAGGAACACCGCGTCCAGCTCTCCTTCCCGAAGGCCCGCAAGCAGGCGGGATGTGCTTGCTTCCTCCAGCGTCAGATCCACATCGGGATAAGCTCGGCGAAACGATCGGATTGTCGAGGTAACAACCGGATTAAATGGTGCCGAGTTGGTAAAGCCCACGCGCAGCGAACCGATTTGACCCCGCGCAGCCCTTTGCGCGGCGCGGATGGAGCGCTCCGCCTGCACAGGAATGACCCGCACGTTCTCTAGAAACGCGCGCCCTGCCTCGGTCAGTTCGGCACCCTGGGGAATGCGATGGAAGAGCGCAGCCCCGACTTCGGCCTCAAGATCCTTGATCTGTTGGCTCAGCGGCGGCTGCCCGATTCCAACGCGCGCAGCGGCGCGTGTGAAGTTTTTCTCCTCGGCAACCGCGAGGAAATAGCGGATGTGGCGCAGTTCCATGTCAGTGCCAAAAGCTATCGAGATCGTGCTTCCTATATATTTGACTGCGCGATACTCGAAATCAAATATCTCCTATCGGGGGCGACGATTGACTTGGACGATCGAAATTGGACCAGAATCTGAATGTCAGGCTGAAAGGCAAGTCCATCCCCGAGCCGGCGATTGGGAACAAGGAACTCCGTCTGCCGGTTGCTGCACCTTCGCTGTCCGCGACACCTGAACTCGATCGATCACGGGGCTTTTCGCACCGCCGGCGCGCCTTGCTGTTCCTCCTCGCCGTTGCGGCAGCTTTTCTCGCTTGGTGGCTATCGGGCTATCTGTTCGCCTACACCGACGACGCATACGTCACGTCCGATGTGCTGTCGATCACGCCGGAGGTAACGGGTCCGATCGAAGCGGTTCACGTGAAAGACAACGAATGGGTGAAGCGGGGAACGCTGCTCTTTACCATCGATCCGGTTCCGTTCAGATTGGCCGTAGAGCAAGCGCGCGCGGAGGAGGCGCGAACCGAGGCTCAGCTGCCGGTCGACCGGGCGCAGATGCAGGTTCTGCAGGCGCAGAAGGAAGCGGCGGGTGCTGCCGAGAGGCTCGCCGCGGCAAACCTGCGCCGTGATACGCCGCTCGCCCAGTCCGGTACGATCTCCGCGCAGGCCCTCGACACGACTCGTACCACCGAGGAGCAAAGCGCGGCCCAGCAACATGCTGCCGAAGCTGCCTTGCAGAAGGAGAACGAGACTCTCAGCCTGGACAAGGCCGCCGTCTCATCGGCTCACGCTGCCCGTCTTCTCGCCGAATGGCGCTTGGGCCGCACCAAGGTCGTGGCGCCCGTTGATGGTTTCGTGACGCATCTTGCCATTCAAACCGGCGACATGGTTTCCACGAGCCAGGCAGCGGTTGCGATCGTCGATGGAAACGCCTGGCGCGTCGTTGCCAACTACAAGGAATATTATCTACGACACCTCCATCCCGGCGGCCTCGCCTGGATCTGGCTCGATAGCCATCCCTGGCATCTTTATCGCGCGCGCATCCAAGGTCTGGCGCACGGCATCAGTCGCCAGCAAGGAAGCGAGACACTGGTCCCTTACGTATCTCCAACGGTGAACTGGATTCGCCTGCAACGACGGATTCCAGTTCGGTTCACGCTGCTCGAATCTCCTGGGAGCGACCAACTCTTCATGGGCGTCGACGCCCGCGTCCTGGTCATCTACTGATTGGGAGAATCTTGACGATGCCGCTTCTGATATCGGCCCTGCGACCCATACCGGCAGCCCTGGTGCGTGAGCTCAAATCGCTCGAGCTTCGCGGCCCGCGCGCCAGAGACGCAGCAAAACTCGTGATCTCGGTGCTGGTCGCCGTCGCGGCGGCAACCATTCTCAACCTTGATGATCTCTCCTGGGCAGCGTTCAGCGGCTACATGGTGATACGTGGCAGCCTCGCCGAGACATTCCAGCGGGGACTCATGCGAATCGTGGGCACTGCCGGTGGGGCACTGCTGGGACTTCTGCTTGCGCCCGGCGCAGCGGACGACCCTTTGCTGTTGATCGTTTTCCTCTTCCTTGTGTCATGGATCGGCACCTTTCAGTCGCTGGCGACCAACTACAGCTACGCATGGCTATTCTTTGGCCTTACGGCCGGGATGGTAACTACCGAGGCGCTCGCCTCGCCGGACTCTGTCGTGCATTTCGCCGCCACGCGTGTGGCGGAGATTACGGTCGGAACGTGCGCATGCCTTGTTGTTGCAAGCCTGTTCCCGGATACGCCGAGCCGCAGGGAACAACATGCTTACGACATGCTCTGGTGTGGACGCCTGCGTGATGTGTTGAATGAGAGCTGGCTGCGGGAGAATTGGCCGCTGCTCGAGCACTGTACGCGCGCTGCGCTGGCCGTCGCCTTGCTTCCCCTCATCTGGCGGTGGTTCGGCATTGAGGAGTTCTCACAAACTGCGGTCACATCGTACGTCATCATGATCGTCCCATCGGCCGCGATGGGGAACCGCCGATATGCTACGATCTACGAGAGGATAGCCCACAGGGCGGTCGGATGCCTGCTTGGTAGCGCGGCCGCTCTTGTCTCTATTGGCCTGTTCGGCACGGGATTGCCGGTAACCGTGCTCACCCTCGCTGCCGGCGTCTGGATCGGCTACCAAATCCAGACAGGACGGGAGATCAACTATCTCGGAACGCAGTTCACGCTCGGGCTTCTCATCACTCTTGTTCAGGGACCAGCTCCGATCACAGATATTACTCCTGGGCTAGAGCGTTTGGTTGGCATCGCGATCGGCTCCGCCATGCTGTGTCTGACGACCTTCGCTTGGCCTTTGGATCAAGACTAGTAGCATCTCCGACGGAGGCTAACCGGTGTCTTGCGAATGTCGACCGAACATTCTTCGTACTGATGCGCGCCGACGAGGTGATCGAATAGGGCTGGGTCTGCTGCGACTGCTCACAGCCGCAATTGGCCCGAAGCCGCCCATCTGCGAAGCGGCGGCTAGGTCAGCTCCTTGAGGAGAAGCAGACGAGAGTTCGGGCGGCCAGACACGTCCGAGTCTGGACCCATATCGGACATGCACGCTCTCGGTGAAAGCACGATTGCTACATCTACTGGTCTCGAGTCAGAACCGCCCCGCGATCGTCAACCGCACTGCGAGCGGTTCGGCAGGGTGCACGTGGCGGTCGGCGACCCCGTCGATCGGTTCCCCCGGCAACCGCGAAACATAGTAGTATTCGATCTGGTTGGTCTGAGCGTTGAAGAGGTTGAGCACATCAAGCTGAAGTCTCAACCCGTTGTCGAAGCGATAGCCAGCGCGTGCGTTGAAAATAAGCGAGGAAAGCGAGCGAACGCTGTCGTCCTCGATGAGAGGCCGCGGGCCGAAATAGCGCGCCTTCAGAGCGCCGAACCACCCGGTTTCGTTGCCGACGACAATGGAGGCGCTTCCCACCCAAGCCGGTGCGCCAGGTATGCGGTTGCCCACGAGATCGAAATCGGTAAAACGCGCCTTCGTGTAGGCGACGTCGAGATCAAACGACAACCAGGGCACCGGTTTGTACTGGTTGACCCATTCGACGCCGACACGCCGGCTCGGTCGGCTCGGCTCGGTTGTGCCGGCATCGCCGACAAACAAGAGCTCAGAATCGAAATCGAGGACAAAAACGGCAACCGAGCTAGTGAGCCCCCTGATCGCTCTGGTGCGGACACCGACTTCCGCACCACGCGAGCGCACCAGCAGCGGCACGCGATCGAGCGGGGTCACCTTGTCATTGGGATCGACGCTAATGGTAGCGCCGCGGATGTCGTTGCTGTGCAGACCGTAGCCAACGTTGCCGTAAAATTCTGTTTCGAACCATGGCCCAAGCACGATACCGCCCTTCGGACTCGCCATAGACGCCTGCGCATTGCCGGAATTCTCCGGCGTGTCGCTCAGCACACGGCCGCTGAAGAAGTCTTCGCGGATACCAAGGGTGGTTCGCAGCCAGTCGGTCCAACGGGTGGTCGTGTCGGTCCAGATCCCGACATTACCTTCCTGCACACGGTCCTCGCGCACCGTCGAAAGCCAGTTGCGTTGCTCGGTCTTGAACAGTCCAACCTGAATGTCGTCATATCGGCTCTGAACGCCGACGCGGGTTTGCGTTTCTAGCCCCGCAAATCGCCAATCGAAGGTGTGTCGCGCGTCGAAGCCACCAATGGTACGGCGATCAAGCTGGTTGAACTGATCGCCATTGACGGGGTTGTCCAGAAAGTAGGTGAAATTGTTGTAAAGCTGCAGGTCGGAGCGAATGACGTAGGCACTAACCTTGGTCTGGCCATACTCGCTGGAATGCGCAAAATTGCCGGACACGCTGAAGCGGCTGGAGACACCACCGTCGGTTGGATCAAGCGAACCAAGGCGGCCGATAATTCCCTGATCGATCGCGCGCTGAGCGACTTGGTCGGTCGAATTCCAGGCGTTGGAATAAGCCATGCCGGTGAGCGTGAAGCCATCGGTCGCAGTACCCTGGCTATAGCGCATCACGCCGTTTATCTTCCGGACGTCGTCAGGCACGTCCCACGGGCCGTCATATTTGGTGCCCTCGATCGCTGCGAGCAGCGTGCCGTCGCCGACGGCGGTCGATCCGGCTGCAAGGCCACGGCGATATCCGAAACTACCGAAAGTCGTTTCCGCGATGTTCTTCGGCAACTTGGTCATGTAATCGATCCCGACGGCACCGGCCGAGCCGAAGTCGCCAACGTCGGCGTAGTACGGACCCTTGCGGACATCCACCGACCGGATCAATTCGGGAATGAGGAAATTGATGTCGGCATAACCTTGGCCGTGGCCATGAGTGGGCATGTTGACAGGCATGCCGTCTACTTTGATGGAGAGATCCGTGCCGTGGTCGAGATTGAAGCCGCGGAGGAAATACTGGTTAGCTTTGCCCTCTCCTGAGTGCTGGGTGACGATCAAACCGGGCACGATTTCCAACGCCTCGCCCGGCCGCGTGAAGGGCACCGCATTGACCTCGGCGCCTGTGAAGCGGATCGCGCTGGCGGCGGTTGGTTGCAGGGCGCCCGCCACGTCGGATGAAGCCGCGGGCTTAGCGCCGCTGTCGCCTGCAAGGGCCGGTTGAAGTTGATCAGGGCGAACGACGGTCCTATTCCGTTCACCGCGATTCTGCGTCGGTTTTGGCCGGAGCGCGCGCTTGGGTGGCTTGGCTTCGGGCGCGGTGACGGCGACCGGAGGAAGCTGGTCAGTCGAAGGCGCCGTGCGTTCCTGCGCCTCTGCAGGCAGCATCAGGACGACAGACGAAGCCGTGGCGGAAAAAAGTCGCAACAGGACCCTACGCACCGCCATACCCCCGACACCTGCTACAGCCGCAAGCGACTGCTACCCAATCCCGCTTTCCTACCTAGCAGTGAGAGTATGACGTTTCAATTAGAATGTCATACTCGTACGGGTTGGGGCTTTCGGATGTAGCGGCTGGATAAGGTCCAATTGCAACAGGGGCAATCAAGTAGCCCTCATGTCATCTTCTGGGCCCTTAGCCGAACAAGACCAAGCATTTTGATGTCGGCTATCGATGGTGGACCGGACGCGTGGGCGTGCTGGCCCCGAGCGCCGCTTTTGACCCCATTGCGGACTATCCGACACGGCAAGCCGACCGAAAAATCGCCTCACATAGCGAAAGCATACACTACGCAACGTCGCAGTCTGACGTCTTGTTACGGCTCTTTGCTACGCCAACGGCGATCAGCACAATTGCTGCAAGAGCAAATACATAAATTGGCGTTCGCCAAATAAGAGCGTCTAGACCTGTTGGTTGAACGGTCGGCACCCAGTTGGGGGAGTTGCCCACATTTCCGTACGTCAAGAATAGTTTGAATTTATAATAAGCCGCCCCTCCGGAGAGCAGAAGGAGAAGTAGTCCGAAAATTAGCGTGGCCCTCGGCAAGAGCTTGACCCTTGACATCCACTCCCAGCCCATCTCCCGTCCATGCAAAAAATAGCGATCAACTTTAGCGAGCGCACTTAACCGTACGCAAGTAACTTGAGCGGCATTCCACTTTTGACCCGAAGCCGCCCGGAAGGGGCGGCAGAGCATGTCTGCTCTGGGACCCGAAGCCGACCTCCGCTCCGAGCCTCGCACTGTCCGCTTCCGAGAGGGGAGCAGAATGGCGTCATGCAGAGGCCGAATGCAGCCCTTTGATCCGCGAGGGACATTTGGCGAGAGAGAGGAAAGCCGAGGAGCGTCAACTCGAACTCGTTAAAGCGGCGCATTCACCGTTCGACTGCAAAGATACGCCAATCTCCGGGCACACCTTTAAGCGCATGATTGCCGCGGTCACCAAAACGCAAGCCGGAACCTGCCACCAGGTCCTTGACCGTGCTCGACACCAACACCTCGTTCGCGCCGGCTAGCGCGGCAACACGCGCTCCGATGTGAACGGCAATGCCACCAATATCATCGCCGATCAATTCGCACTCGCCGGTATGAAGCCCGGCGCGGACTTCAATGCCCAGCGACCTGATTTCGTCTGCAATGGCACAGGCGCAGCGCACGCCGCGCGCAGGACCGTCGAAGGTGGCAAGAACGCCGTCTCCGGTGGTCTTGATTTCGTGGCCACGGAAGCGTGAGAGGGTGCGCCGTATCGCCGTATGATGAATGTCAAGGAGGTCGTGCCAGCGATGGTCGCCGAGCGCGACGGCCTTCTCGGTCGAGCCGACGATGTCGGTGAAGAGCACCGTGGCAAGCACGCGGTCGACCGTGACGGGCGCACGCGAGCCGGTCAGAAATTCCTCGATAGCGTCGGCTATATCATCGGCATTGTCGCCGACGAAGGGAAGGTGGTCGATCCCTGGGAGCTCGAGATAACGAGAGCTTGGAATATGCTTTGCGAGAAACCGGCCGCCCTCGATGCTGACGTTCCTGTCGCCCGTCCGGTGGATGACGAGGGTTGGGACCCGAATCGTTGAAACAATGCCGCTGATATCATTCAAACGGTTCATGCGCGCGTACACGGCGGCACCAGCCGGGCTATTGGACACTCGCTCGTTCTTGCCCCACCAGCGTTTGAACGCCGAGTCGTTCACCCGGGACGGCGCAAACTTTGCCACGCTATCGCCGCTGCCCCAGTCACGTTCGATGTAATCGAGAGTTTGCTCCAGCGTCCTCCGAGTAAATTTCGAGGCCGGATAGGCGTTGCAGAGCACCAGCGCGCAGCAACGACTGGGATACGTCGCCGCGAACAGCGCCGACATCGTGCCACCTTCAGAAATGCCGAGAAGCGCTGCCTGTTCCATGCCGGCAGCATCCATGACCGCTCGCAGATCATCCATGCGCTGGTCAAGGCCCGGCAAGTCAGCGACGCGATCCGACAGGCCCGTGCCGCGCTTGTCGAACATCACCACCCGGGCGTAGCGCGCCAGGCGCATGAGCCAACGACTCACCTCCGGTTCGTCCCACCAGTGCTCGACATTGGTAAATGCCGGCGGAGCGAAGACAACATTGAGCGGACCCTCGCCGAACACTTGATAAGCGATGTGAACGTCGCCGCTCTTGGCGTAACGGGTGTCTGGCTGCATTGACGACCCCCACGCTTGCCGGGACTTTCCGGTCGGCGGGAATTATAGCAGCAGCTTGAATTGTCGGGAACGGCTCAATATCCCCTGTTGGGCGCTTAGCTGACCTTGGCGCCCAGCCTGCCGACCTTCAGCTTTTGATCCTGGCGTGTGAAAAGTCGCGAGTCGGCTACGGTTCCTCCGTTTCCTGATGGGGGATACGGATGGGACGCTTCGTTGAAGGTGCGGACAGATCCCAGCTAACGCTCTTGCCGGAATGCCTGGAGGATTGGGTAAGCGAGGACAACGCGGTCCATGTGATCGATGTGTTCGTCGAAGCGCTCGACCTGCATGGAATGGGGTTTGAGCGTGTGATCGCCAAGGAGACGGGCCGGCCTTCCTATCATCCGGCAGTCGTTCTGAAGCTTTACATGTACGCCACTTGAAGGCGGGGAAGTGCGTCCACACCGCGCGTCGCTATAACCACCTTAGCCGGCTACTTGGACGATCCGACGCGAAAACATCGGCCGCCTGCAACGATTGTCGACCACGACCACTTCTGAGCTATCCGTTTCCACGCAACCAAGACCCAAATCGGACATTTGGTCGCGGAAGCGGCTGATCCCGGTAGTCGCCAACGTGCTAGTCTGAGTAAATCCTGTTCTTGGATCGAGGCTGACATGAGACGGCGCGAGTTCATTGCGCTTCTCAGCAGCACAGTGACCGTTTGGCCGCTGGCCGCTTGGGCGCAACAGGCGAAGAAAGTACCTCGCATCGGAGTCCTTTGGCATGCGGCGAACGCCGAGGAGGAAGATGTCTATCTGAGTGTGGTCACGAAAGCATTCAGTGACCATGGATATGTCGACGGCAAATCTATTCAACTTGAGCACCATTTTCCGGCCGAACAGCCCGACCGATTTCGTGCGTTTGCGAGGGACATGGCCGAACGCAGAGTGGACGCAATCCTTGCAGTGACTTCGCTCGGCGCCAAGGAAGCGAAGCAAGCCACGAATACGATTCCTGTTGTGTTCGTTCTGGATGCCGATCCCGTGGGTCATGGTCTCGTCGAAAGTTTGGCGCGCCCTGGTGGTAACGTGACTGGTCTTTCGCTGATGTCCAACGACGTATCTGGCAAGCGCGTTGCACTGTTCAGGGAACTGGTGCCGAACTTATCCCGGATGGCCATCATGGTGGATCCGCGAGACCCTGCGGCTCCGCGTATTCAAGGCGGCTATGAGAGAGCGGCGCAAGCCCTGTCGGTTTCGACCAAACCCTTCGGAATAACGACGCCCGACGAAATCGAGCCGGCATTCGCCGCGATTTCGCAAAGCGGATTTGACGGCGTCGCTCTGGCCGCACCGCTGTTGTTCAATGAACGGCGACGGATCGGGGCTGCCGCCCTGGCGCACAAGTTGCCAACTGTGTCGCTCATCGGTGAAATGGTCCCGCACGGTCTTCTGCTGTCCTACGGGCAGGACTTTCCTGATTTCTTTCGTCGGGCAGTGGGATTGATCGATAGGATACTAAAGGGTGCCAAGCCGAGCGATCTGCCGGTTGAACAGCCGACCCGTTTCAAGCTGGTGATCAATCAAAAGGTTGCCAAGGCGCTTGGCTTGACGATCCCTCCGTCCCTGACAATCGTCGCCGACGAGATCATTGAGTAGATCGGCGCTGCGCGAGACGGCGCTGAAATTTGTACGCCGGACCAAGTTCTACCGTGTGCGTCTCATCCTTGCCCTTCCGGTCAAGCGGTCGTCATGGAAACACGCTGAAGACTGATGGCCGGAACGTGTGCTTGCCGCGAGACACAGCCGTGCCGTCCGACGTTCGCAATCTCTGCCACCCTGAAGTTACACTTTGTCCAGCCCCGCCCCCGGGCCTCGGCGTTTTTCACCTTCGATGCTTGGTCATCATTGCCGCGCCGCTCACCGCTCGGTCAGATTTGGCCACATCCTGCGCAAAACCCCGTCCTTGATCACATAGCGATGGAAAAGCGCGGCCACGGAATGAACCAGTGCCACAGCGACGATGATATTTGCGAACGATCCGTGCCACGCATTGACGCTGCGCATGAATTCGTCACTGCCGAATTTAGGAAAGTGCAGAACGTTGAACAGTGGGAAACCATGCGCAAACACATTGGTGATGCCCAGTGCGACCATGATCACGAGCAGGAGGTCGAGTAGCCGGTGCATTGCCACTGCCGCCACGTTGAGGACGCCGCGGTTGATCGGTGGCAATCTACGGCCGCGCGCGGCGCGCCAAAACAGTCCCAAGATCACAACGCCCGTGAAGGCAAAGCCAAGCAGGACATGCACGGACCAGATATCGACCCGAAGCGGGCCACGCTGCAGAAGGTTGGTTGTCTTGCCGATCAGAAACTGGATCGCAACCAGAATTGCGGTGGCCCAGTGCAGCGTGATCGTCGTGCGGTCATAGACTTCCGGCTGACTTCCAGATGTGTCGATCACGCCGCGGTTCAATCCGCTTCCAGGGAGGCGTACTTCTTCTCGAAAGCCCACACCTCCTGAAACCCAATCAACGAGCTGAACTCGTTGAAGTCATAGAGCGGCTCCCGCACCGGCTTGTCTTCGGCCAGCGCGCTATAGACGTTGTTCAGAGCATAAGCGGTAGCGAGCAGGCCCGCCGTCGGATAAATAGCCATCCGGTAGCCGATTTCCCTAAGTTTATCCTGGCTGAGAATGGGGGTCCGGCCCCCGTGTAGTTGGTTCGAGACCAGCGGCACGTCCAGGGCCGTTCCGATCTTTCGCATCTCCGCTTCCGATTCCGGACTCTCGATGAAGATGATGTCGGCCCCGGCTTTGGCATAGGCTTCGCCACGGCGGATCGCTTCATCGAGACCGAGTTGCGTGCGAGCGTCCGTGCGCGCGATGATCAGGAAATCTTTCGACGAGCGCGCATCGTTCGCGACGGTCAACTTGTTGACCATCTCCTTGACAGAGATCACGTGCCGGTTCGGCGTGTGCCCGCATTTCTTGGGGCTCTGCTGATCTTCAAGCTGGATCGCTGCGGCTCCAGCCTTCTCGTAGCCGCGGACCGTATGATGGACATTCAGCAGACCGCCGTAACCGGTATCGCCATCGGCGATCAGCGGCTTGCGCACGGTTTGGGCGATAATCTGCACGCGATCCAGCATCTGCGAATAGGTCGCTAGACCGGCATCAGGCAGCCCGAGGTAGGACGCCGCGACGCCATAGCCGGTCATGTAAAGCGCGTCGGCCTTGGTGCGATCGGCGAGCTTGGCGGAGACCAGGTCGAAGACACCGGGACACGTTACAAACGGCTTTTCCTCGATCAACTTTCTCAGGGTTTTGGATGTCATCGTGATCTCCTCAACTGACTTTGGATGATGAGGTGGCTGCGATCGTCACGATTGCCCGGAGGTGGCCAGCGCAGCAGTCCTTCTGCACGGAAGCATTCAACAGATTGCTCATGGCCTCTATTGCTATCCGTCAATAGCTATCTGATAATAGCAATATGAGAATTCAACGCCGGAAACGTGACATCACGCAATTGCGACGGCAGTTGATGGACGCTTCCCGCCGGCTGCGCCATGAAGCCACCGCGGACGATCGATCCTGGGCACGGTTGCTGGTGCTGGGTGCGATCGACCGCCACGGCGGATCGGCCACACCTTCGGTGCTCGCGGCCGACGAAGGCATGCGCTCTTCAAATCTTGCTGCGGCGCTGCGCTTCCTCGAAGCGCGCAAGCTGATCGTGCGTTCGCCGGACACCAAGGACCGGCGCAAGGTCAGGCTCCGGCTGAGTTCAGCAGGGCAGCGTTTTCTCGATGACAGCCGCGCCCGTGGCGAGCGCTGGCTCACAGAAGCCATGGATGCATGCCTCACAGCGAGCGAGCGCTCGGACCTGATCAAAGCCGGGACCTTGCTCGACCGCATCACGGCTTATTCCAAGGCGGCAACGCCGCGCAGCCGAAGAACGTGAGAAGTCCGTTAGACTGCTTCAGTTTGAATGTCAGCAATACGGCAAGCACGTTCGAGCATGCCATCATGCGCCTGTGTTGCCCGACGGTGCAACGTCTGTCTGCCCGACGGGTCAAGGTCTCGGCCATGCGCCTAAGTCATTGATCTCGCTAGGGCCGGCTACTGTGCATGGGGTTGTTTCGATATTTATTATTGCGATCAGGGAAGCTCGGGACGAGTGGGGTCCTGAGACCCCGTGACCCGAAAGCCCCGGCCATGAAGCGCTGCGTTTTGCCGGTGCGCCGTTCTCGTTGCCATGATGATTTGTCACGGTGACGGCACTGCGCGGGAGGGCAACAATCGGCCGGCCGTTGGGAAATGTCGTGGGAGACGTTGAGCGGCGCTCGTTTTTTCTTCAGTCCATTTCTTGGAGGCGCATCATGCAGGTTTATAATGTGGTCAAGTTCAGGGTGAAGCCGGGTGAGGATGCCGCCTTCCTCGATGCGCATCGGAACGGCAAGGCCAAATGGCCGGGTCTGGAGCACGGCGTCATCATCAAGACCGGCGAGCAGACCTTCTGCCTGATCGGCACCTGGTCCAGCCAGGACGCGATGGTCGCGGCGCGACCCGCGATGATCAAGACCCTCGACAGTTTCAGATCCGTGCTCGAGGACCACGGCAACGGACGCGGCGTGACGGATGCCGTGTCAGGCGCGGTCGTGCTCGATCTCTAGAGCGCGAGTAGCGTCGCGCTACTTCATCACCCGCAGACCCTTGGTCGTGAACCGCTGCGTCTTGCCGCCGGGGCGCAACGGTCGCCTCGTGCCGGCGGCCTTGCCGGTGCCGGGTGGCTGGTGCGCGGGGACGAGTTGGTCGGGACGCGAGCCGATCAGGTCGCGGCGCCCCATCTCGATCAAGGCCTCGCGCAGCACCGGCCAGTTGTCGGGGTCGTGATAGCGCAAAAACGCCTTGTGCAGGCGGCGCTGGCGCAGGCCCTTGATCGCCTCGACCTTGTCGCTGCCGCCGTGGCGTACGCCGCGCAAGGGATTGACGCCGGTGTGATACATTGCGGTCGCGGTCGCCATCGGCGAGGGCAGGAAGGTCTGCACCTGGTCGGCGCGGTAGCGGTTCTTCTTGAGCCAGAGCGCGAGGTTCATCATGTCCTCGTCGGTCGTGCCCGGATGCGCCGCGATGAAATAGGGGATCAGATAGTATTTCTTGCCGGCCTGCTCGGCGGCGGCATCGAACATCCGCTTGAAGCGGTCATAGGCGCCGATGCCAGGCTTCATCATCTTGTCGAGCGGGCCGCGCTCGGTATGCTCGGGGGCGATCTTCAGATAACCGCCGACGTGATGGGTAACGAGCTCCTTGATGTATTCGGGGCTCTCCACCGCGAGGTCGTAGCGCACGCCGGAGGCAACCATCACCTTCTTGATGCCCTTGGTCTCGCGCACCTTGCGATAGAGCCGGATCAAATCGTCATGCGAGGTGTTGAGGTTCGGGCAGATCTCGGGAAACACGCAGGACGGCCGTCGGCACGCGGCCTCGACCTTCGGGTCCTTGCACGCCATCCGGTACATGTTGGCGGTGGGGCCGCCGATGTCGGAGATCACGCCGGTGAAGCCGGGCGTCTTGTCGCGGATTTTTTCGATCTCGCGCAGGATAGATCCCTCGGAACGGTTCTGGATGATGCGGCCTTCATGCTCGGTGATCGAGCAGAAGGTGCAGCCGCCGAAGCAGCCGCGCATGATCGTCACCGAGAACTTGATCATGTCCCAGGCGGGGATTTTTGCTTCGCCATAAGACGGATGCGGCGCGCGCGCGTAGGGGAGGTCGTAGACCGCGTCCATCTCGTCGCTGGTGAGCGGGATCGGCGGCGGGTTGAGCCAGAGATCGCGGTCGCCATGGCGCTGCACCAGCGGCCGCGCATTGCCGGGATTGCTCTCCCGGTGCAGCACGCGTGACGCGCGGGCATAAGCTTCCTTGTCCTGCTCGACCTGCTCCAGCGCGGGCAGGCGGATCACGGTCGCGCCTTTTTGACGCGTGGCGCCCTCGTCGGCGGAATCGAGATCGTCGGCGTGCAGCTCCGCATAGTCCTCCGGCACGCGGCGGAACAGCGCGACGCCCCTGATGTCGTCGAGTTGGCGCGGCGCTTCGCCGGCAGCGAGCCGCTGCGCCACCTCGACGACGGCGCGCTCGGCATTGCCGTAGAGCAGCAAGTCGGCCTTGGCGTCGGCCAGCACCGAGCGGCGCACCTTGTCGGACCAGTAGTCGTAATGCGCGATCCGGCGCAGCGAAGCCTCGATGCCGCCGAGCACGATCGGCACATCCTTGAACGCCTCGCGGCAGCGCTGGGCATAAACGATGGTGCAGCGGTCCGGCCGCTTGCCACCTTCGCCGCCGGCCGTGTAGGCGTCGTCATGGCGCAGGCGGCGGTCCGCGGTGTAGCGGTTCACCATGGAGTCCATGTTGCCGCCGGTGACGCCGAAGAACACCTTTGGTTTGCCGAGTGCCTTGAACGGCTCGGCTGAATGCCAGTCCGGCTGGGCGATGATGCCGACGCGAAAGCCTTGCGCCTCCAGCAGCCGGCCGATGATGGCCATGCCGAAGCTGGGATGATCGACATAGGCGTCCCCGGTCACCAGCACGATGTCGCAGGCGTCCCAGCCGAGCGCATCCATCTCGGCGCGGCTCATCGGCAGGAACGGCGCCGGCTTGCGCGGGCGGGCCTGCGCCATCAGGGGTTTTTCGGCGGTGATGATCTGGGTGTCCATGGGGCACAGCCATAGGACTCCGGGCCCGCGAATACAACCGACAGACGCGTGAAAATAGCGGTTCCGCCTGATCTCAGGTCGTGCGCGCGTTAACCGCGCGCGAGCGCCTGCCGGACCTCAACAGCCGTCGCAGGCTCGCCACCATGCTCGCGCACCATCCGTACGGCGTCCTCGACCAGGCGCAGATTGGTCGCCGCCGAGCCCAGCAGTGCGTCCTCGAGGCCGACGCGGATATGGCCGCCGCGGGCGACCGCCTCGCCGATCAGCGGCGTGACGTCGACGCCGAGGCCGGAGACCATCCAGGGCGCGCCACGCGCTTCCTCCTCCGCCAGCGTGACGAGCGCGGCAAGGCCGTACGGCTTCGGCGGAAAGCAGAACGCGAATTGCTGCGAGAACATGAAGCGGTAGACCGGCGTCTTCACGCCGCGTGCGCGCGCCAGTGCTGCGCCGGCGCGGATGAAGCCCGGTTCGTAGATGGCGAAGGCAGGGTGGATGCCGTGGCGCTTGGCGACGCCAAGCCCGTGCCGGATATGGGTCTCCGGATTGAGATAGGTCTCCGCCGGCTTGGCCTCTGCGGCGGTGGCGGTCAGCGTGAAGTTGACACTGCCGGGATCGACCACTGCGAATTCGAGCAGACCGCGTTCGGCCAGCGCCTCGATATGGGCGAAGCGCGCTTTGGGGTCGGCGACATTGCCGCGCGCATCGAGGCCCGGGATCGAGGGATAAACGGGGACGTCGGCCTTGGCGCGAATACCCTCGATGATGCGGGCATAGACCTGCCAGTCAAACGTCTGCGGTCCGCTGCCGTCATAGGCATGGGTGTGAACGATCGCAGCACCGGCACGGGCGCAGGCAATGCCTTCGGCGATGATCGCGTCGACCGTGTCAGGGATGCCGGGTTGAAGCGCGCGGCTCCAGGGGCCATTCAACGCTGCCTCGATCCAGACCTTGTGCATGGCGCGCCTTCCTCATCCGCCGCGACCTGCGGCACTTGTTTCGCATGACCATATCACCCACTCAGCATGAGGACAGCGTCATCAGGTGTGTGACGCTGTCCACATACCAGCTAGCTCTGTCGCGACATGCTTCCGCCAGTTTCGAGGGAGAGATCCATGCTTCTGGTCGATGTGCTGCTGATCCTGGCGATGTTGTTCTTCCTGCTCCTGCCGATCACCGATCGCAGGACGGTGCGGATGCGGCTCTGCATGCTCTGCGCGCTGCTTGCGGCGTTCTCGGTCTCCGTCACAACCACCCATGTCGGGCCGGTGCAGATTGCAGGTCTCGTTTCGACCCGTTGAGCGCTGCAATCGTCGCATGCGGCGATCCGGGTTCTCACCGCAGCGGCCATGGAGTATTCGGTCACTCCATGGGCATGGGAACATCAGAGGGCGGCAGCGGTGCGGTCGCGGGCACAGCGTCATCCGCAGGCGCCTGGCTCGGCGCGATCGCGCTGATCGGATTCATTCTGGTGGCGACCGCGCAGGCCTCCAATCAGATTCTCGCGCGCGGGCTTGCGGGCTCGGTCCCGTCCTTTGCGCTCGCCTTCTTCCGTTGGAGCATTGTCGCCATCGGGCTCGCGCCGATCGCGCTCAAAGAGATCTGGGAAGGCCGCGTGCCGCTCGGCAAAAACATCTGGCCGATCCTCGCCGCCGGCTTCATGGGAATGTTCCTGTGCGGCGGCCCGGTCTATGCCGCGGGCGTGTCGACGACGGCAATCCACATCGCGCTGATCATGGCGCTCTCGCCGATCACGGTGCTGATGATCTCTGCGGCGCTCGAAATCGAGCATGTCGGCACGCTGCAATGGCTCGGTACGGCACTCGCGCTATCGGGTGCGTTGCTTATCATTTCCGGTGGCCATCCGGCGACGTTGCTCGAACTGGAGACGGCGTCGGGCGATGGCCTGGTCGTGATCGCGATGCTGGGCTGGTCCGGCTATACCCTGCTGCAATCGCGCGCCGCACCGAAGGCGTCGCTGCTTGCACGCATCAGCCTGTTCTCGGCCGCCGGTGCCTTGTTCTCGCTGCCGCTGGCGGCCTGGGAGATGTGGACGATGCCCGCCCAGGTCTTCAGCACCAAGGCGCTATCGGCCTACGTCTTCGCCGGGATCGTTCCCGGCCTGCTCGCCTATGCCGGCTTTGCCTGGCTGGGCGGCAAGTTCGGTTCGGTGCGGACCTCGCTCGTACTCTATCTCGGGCCGATCGCAAGTGCGCTGTTGTCCTTTGCGATCCTCAGTGAGCCGCCGAAGCCGATCCATCTCTTCGGCGGCCTGCTGATCCTGGGGGGCGTCTGGGCCAGCCTGCGCCGATAGTTCCATCTGAACGCGCGGTGGTTCACCGTTAGGAACCATCGGCTACCGCGAACATTCTGATGAAGGGTCGATGCGGTCCAGGTCGCGCGCGCTCGCGTCCGGATCCGACATGGCCTTAAACTTCGCCTCTGGCGCTGGGGGAATTGTGAGCACGGTCATAGAGAACTTGCTGTTGCGGAAGCAGAGGCTCGTGGAACAGCTCGAGACGGCGCCGTCGGTCGAAGACCGCGACAAGCTCGAGCACCAGCTCGAACAGATCAACACCGCGCTGGATTTTCTGGATAGGCCGGGATCGAAGGACGCGCGGTAAGCGCCCTTACTCCACGTCCAGTGTTTCCACCTTCAAGGCTTTGGCATAGACCACGCCCGAATTGGTGATGTGCGTGGTCATCAGCGATTCGAAGGCCGCGTGCTCGCCGCGCGCGAACAAATCGAGCAGCTTGCGATGCTCGTCGAAGGACGTACGGGTGCGCACGTCGATCGGCGAGGTCAAATTGGTACGGAGCGCGGCGACGCGGCCCGAGACGAGCTGATAGGATTCGGCGAGGTAGCGGTTGCCGCAATGGGAGAACAGCCCCTCGTGAAAGGCGGCATCCGCGCGCCCATAGGCGATGTTGTCCCTGTCCGCGATCGCCGGTTCCATTGCTGCGATCGCCTCGCTCATCGTCGCGACCGCGCCGTCGCGATCATGATGAAATGCGAGTTCGGCGGCCTTGGGCTCCAGCGCGATCCTGAACGTGCAGAGCGCATGGATGTCCTCGGCGCTTGGCGTGAACACGAAGCTGCCGACCTGCGGCCGGATCACGACGAGGCCTTGCGCCTGCAACTGGCCCATCGCCTCGCGCACCGGCGTGCGGCTGACGCCGAAGGAGTTCGCCACCATCTCCTCAGAAATGGCAGCGCCGAGCGCGAACTCACCGTCGATGATCGCCTGCCGCAGCCGCTGCATCACCCGCTGCGACAGCGATTTCGGCGTATCGAGCTTCAGCGATCGCATCGGTGCGCTCAGATCACCTTGCCGGGGTTGAGCAGATGATCGGGATCGAGTGCGGCCTTCAGCGTCCGCATCAGCGCGATTTCGGGTTCGCTGCGCGCGTGTCCAAGCCACTTCTTCTTCAGCGTGCCGATACCGTGCTCGGCGGAGACGCTGCCGCCGAGCTCACGCACGAGCCCGTAGATGATCGCGTCCATCTCCTCCTTCGGCTGCTGCTCGACGGGAAGGCCGCTGACCCAGGAGACGAGATGCAGATTGCCGTCGCCGATATGGCCGTAATAGACGCTCTCGCAGTCCTTGATGCCGCCTGCGAGCGCGGCCTTGCAGCGCGTCGCGAACTCGTCCATGCGCTTGACCGCAAGCCCGATGTCGTAGGAGATGTGCGGCCCCAGCACCTGGCCGAATTCGGCGCAGATGTCGCGCACGCGCCAGAACGCCTGCGTCTGCGCCAGCGATTGCGCCACGGCGGCGTCCGCCAGCAGCCCGCGCTCCATCAGCTCTTCGAGCCAGTTCTGGAAGCGCGGCGCGTCGACGCTCTCGTCGGTGCCTTGCGCCTCGACCAGCACGTAGAGGCCATGGCCCGCTGCGACTGGCGGCTTCACGCCGGCGCGCGTCGTGATCACGTCCCAATAGTCCGGCCACATCACCTCGAAGGCCGACAGCAGCGGGCCGAGCCCGCTGCGCGACGCGCCGAGCAGCGCGACTACCGCGGCATAATCCTTCAGCGCGCAGAGCGCGGCCATGGTCGAGCGCGGCTTCGGGAACAGCCGCAGCACCACGCGGGTGATGATGCCGAGCGTGCCTTCCGAGCCGATGAACAGATGCTTCAAATCATAGCCGGCATTGTTCTTCATCAGCTTGTTGAGGCTGGTGATGATGGTGCCGTCCGGCAGGACTACCTCCAAGCCGAGCACCAGCTCGCGCGTCATGCCGTAGCGGATCACGCGATTGCCGCCGGCATTGGTCGAGAGATTGCCGCCGATGGCACAGGAGCCGCGCGAGCCGAGATCGAGCGGGAAGAAGAAGCCGGCTTCGTCCGCGGCCTTCTGGATGGTCTCCAGCGGCGTGCCTGATTTCACCGTCATCGTCGCCGACGCGGGATCGATCTCCTCGATCCCGGTCATGCGCTCCAGCGAGATCGCGACCCAGCCTGCTTCGGGCGAGGCACCGCGGCACAGCCCGGTCAATCCGCCCTGCGGCACGAACGGCAAATGTGCCTGCCGGCAGGTCGTAATCGCATCGGCAACGCCTTGAGCGTCGAGCGGACGGATCACCGCCAGCGGCGTCTGCGGCAGGCTCGCGCTCCAATCGTTGCAATTGCGTGCAGGCACCTCGCTGCCTGTCAGCACGGCGGCCGCACCGAGCCTGTCGCGAAGTGCGTCGAGCAACTGGTCGGAATGCTCAACGGGGGTCACCATGTTCATGCGAGACCTCCTCTGGATTCGGCTACGTCTCATGCGCGCCGTGACGGTGTAAAGGATTTGCGCCTCTCTTGTATGTAAGGTACAAGATGAAAAGTAAAGCAAAAACAAGGCTTCGCTAGGCGGCCCGAAGATCGTTCGGGATCAGAGGCTTAGTCCGAAGCCGCAGCAAAGGGTGGTGTGATGACGGAGGCAGTTCGCGGGTTCTGGGTGGCGTCAGCGACACCGCTGGCGGCGGGCGGCAGTGTGGACTCCGCCAAGCTTGCAGCGCATGCCAAGCACCTCTTCGGCAAGGGCGTCGACGGCGTCGTGCTGTTCGGCACCACCGGCGAGGGCACTTCGTTCAATGTCGCCGAGCGCATTGCGACCATCGAAGCCGTGCTCAAGGCCGGCGTCCCCGCAGAGCGCATTGGCATCGGCGGCGGCTTCCCCGCCATCACCGACAGCATCGCGCTCTCGCGCGCCGTTCTCGGCCTCGGCCTGCGTCACGTCCTGTTGCTGCCGCCCTACTTCGACCGCAGCGTCACGCCTGAAGGCATCGAGGATGCCTTTGCCGCGATCATCGATGGCGTCGCCGACGATCGCCTGCGCGCCTCGCTCTATCACATCCCGCAGGTCTCGGGCGTTGCGATCCCGACCAGCGCTGCCGCGAATCTGCGCAGGCGCTACGGCAAGCTGGTTGCGGGCCTCAAGGACTCCAGCGGCGACTTCAAGCAGTTCCAGGCGTTCCGCGAGGCCGCGCCCGAGCTCGCCATCACCGTCGGCAACGAGGCCGACATTGCCCGCGCGATCGCCGCCGGCGGCGCCGGCACCATCTGCGGCATGGCCAATGTCGTGCCCGAGCTGGTCAAGGGCATGCTCGACGGCAGGGATGTCGAGGCGCGCATGCAAGCCGCGGTCGACGTTGTGCTGAAGACGCCGTCGTTCCTCGCGACGCTGAAGGCGATTCTCGCGGCACAGACCGGCGATGCCGGCTGGCTGCGCGTGCGTCCGCCGCTCCGTGCGTTGTCCGACGGCGCCGCGTTCAAGCGGAAGCTCGACGAGCTGATGGCCCCCGCCATCGCGTGAGGCTGCGCCAAATCGCGACACGTTGCCGTGAATTCGCGCGCTGCGTGTCGCGCTCGGTACAAAATCAATCGATGATTGCCGATTGGCGCCCACCAACGACTAGAATGATTCAACACTGGAGCGATTCAAGTCCGCCCGCGGTTCTCTTCACGCGCGGTGGCTGTTAGACGCACCGGCTTCAATGCTGCGTCTGACTTGAAAGTGAATCGAAAGTGCGTGCCCATCTGGACGGCCAACGCGTCAGCGGCCGTCGAACTCGTGCCGGCAAGAGCCGTGCAGGTCTTCTCATCGGAGCGGCCGTGCTGCTCGCCGAATCTCCCTCCAACACGACGACCGCGCAGGCGCAATCGGCACTGCCGCCGGTGACGGTGGAAGCCCCCGTGCAGCGGCCGAGGCCGGCGCGCGCATCCGACCAGTCGCCACGCCGCGCGCAAATCGCCGCGCGCCAGCGCAATCGCAATCCAGCGCCCGCTGCGCCGACGCTCTCGGAGCGCGCCGCCGCGGAAGCTGCCGCGCAACAGGCCGCGAAGCTTGGCTATCGCGCGATGCCGAGCGCGACCACGCTGCGCAGCGGGGCTTCGCCGCTCGACACCTCGCAGGCGGTCAACGTCGTGCCCGAGCAGGTGTTGAAGGACCAGCTGCCGCGCAACATCGACGATGCGCTCATCAACGTCTCCGGCATCACCCAGACCAACACGCTGGCGGGCAGCCAGGACGCCGTGATCCGCCGCGGCTTCGGCGACAATCGCGACGGCTCGATCATGCGCAACGGCATGCCGCTGGTGCAGGGCCGCAGCCTCAATCCCGCCGTCGAAAGCGTCGAGGTGCTGAAGGGACCGGCATCGCTGCTCTACGGCATCATGGACCCAGGCGGCATCGTCAACACCATCAGCAAACGTCCCGAGCTCTACCAGCACGGCTCCGTCACGCTGCTCGGCTCGGCCTTCAGTGCCTCGAAAACCGGCGCCGACGGCCTGCTCGACGTCACCGGCCCGATCGGCGATCAGGGGCTTGCCTATCGCTTCATCGGCTACGGCGTCAGCGAGGACTATTGGCGCAATTTCGGCCGGCACCGCGAGATGCTGGTCGCGCCGTCACTGGCCTGGTACGGCCAGGACACCACGGTCCAGCTCAACTACGAGCATCGCGAATTCATCTATCCGTTCGACCGCGGCACTGCGTTCAACCCGGTGACGAAGGCGCCGCTGGCCGTGCCCGCCACGCGGCGGCTGGATGAGCCCTTCAACAACACCTGGGGTACGTCCGACCTGATCCAGGCTTCGGTCGAGCACCGCCTCAACCAGGATTGGAAGCTCTACGCTGGCTACAGCTACAACACCGAAACCTTCAGCGCGAACCAGCTCCGCATCACCGGCATCAACTTCACGACCGGCGCGGAGACGCGCAGCAATGACGGTACGCAGGGCTCGCTCAGCAATGCCAGCTACGGAACGTCCTACGTTTCCGGCGGCTTCTGGCTCGGCGAGATGCGCAACGAGGTGCTGTTCGGCGGTGACGGCCAGTATCGCACCATCTACCGCGACAATCTGATCCGGCAGGCAACGCCTGCCATCAATATCTACAATCCCGTCTACGGCTTGATCGGTCCAGGCACCACCGTCTCGAACAGCGACAGCGCGCAGACCGACAAGCTCGGCCAGTGGTCGCTGTTCTTCCAGGACACGCTGCATCTGACCGAGCGGTTCGCGCTGGTCGGCGGCGTGCGCTACATGGACTACGATCAGATCGCCGGACGCGGCAAGCCCTTCGTCACCAACACCAACGTATCCCAGGACAAGGTGCTCCCGCTCGGCGGCGCCATCTTGAAGCTCACCGACCAGATCTCGCTCTATGCGAGTTACACCGAATCGCTGAAGCCGAACTCGACCATCGCGCCGATCGGCGTCGTGATCGATTCCAACGTCGCGCCGGAAGAAGGCGTGTCGTACGAGACCGGCCTCAAGTTCGATGTCAACCAGCGCATTTCCGGCACCGTGGCGCTGTACGACCTCGACAAGAAGAACGTGCAGACGACGAAGACCAACAGCGCGGGCATCGTCGAGCTCCACACCGTCGGCCGTGCACGTTCGCGCGGCGTCGAAGTGGATGTCACAGGCAGGCTCACCGACAATTGGGCCCTGATCGGAAGCTACGGCTACACCGATGCGCGGGTGACGGCGTCCGAGGATCTGACGCTGCTCGGCAAGAAGCTGCAAAACGTCGCCCTGAACACGGCCTCGCTCTATCTGGTCTATGATTTCGGAACGACTCTGCCGGGCCGGCTCCGCCTCGGCGGCGGCGCACGCTATGTCGGCGACCGGCCCGGCGACTCGATAAACACCTTCTTCTTGCCGTCCTATATCGTCGCCGATATCTTCGCGACCTACGAGACGAAACACCAGAACACGCCGGTGATCTACCAGTTGAACGTCAAGAACCTGTTCGACACCGTCTACTACCCCTCCGCCGTCAACAATCTGAACGTCGCCATCGGCGATGCGCGGCGCGTGTCGATGTCGGCCACGGTGAAGTTCTAGCGATGAACATGGCGCGCGGATCGGAAGGACCGGCGCCGATGCGTGAGGGGCGACGCGCGATCAAGGCGGCCCTGCTTCAGGTCCATTCCATTGCGGGGCTCGTGCTCGCGCTGCTGCTTGCCCTGATCGCACTGACCGGTGCGATCATGAGTTTCGAGGACGAGATCGTCGACCGTCTCAACGCCGGCATCATGCGCGTCGCGCCGCGGTCCGCACCGGCGCTGATGCCGGACGAACTAGTCGCCCGGCTCAAGGCGGCGCAGGATGTCGGCAAGGTCTCGGCCGTCATGTTGTCGAGTGATCCGAGCGCTGCGGTGCGTGTCCGCTTCGGCCGCGACGAGCAGGGGGCGCGGCCGACCTCGCTCTATGTCGATCCCTATGACGCGCGCGTGCTGGGCTCGCCGCGGGGCGAAGAGTTCTTCGCGACCGTGCGCAGGCTGCATCGCTGGCTGCTCATCCCCGGTGATGCCAAGGGCTGGGGTCGTCAGGTCACTGGAGTCATCGCGCTCGGCCTGATCGTCATGCTGGTCTCCGGCCTCGTGCTGCGCTGGCCGCGTCGCGCCGGCAGCGCGAAGATGTGGCTGAAGCCGAATCTTTCGCTCAGCGGCCGCGGCCTGCATCGGTCGCTGCACGCCGTCATCGGCACATGGGTCCTGCCGATCTATCTGGTGATGACGCTCACGGGGCTCTGGTACTCGTTCGACTGGTACAAGGATGGCGTCGTCTGGCTGCTGTCGCGCCCGCATGTCGCCGCGGCGAAGATGCAGTCCAAGACGTCCGCAAAGCCGGCGCGCGCGGCCGGCCGCCCCGAACCGGACCAGCCGATCGGATTCGATCAGGCGTGGACGACGTTCCAGCGCGAGGAGGGCGGCCGCTTCGCGAAGGCCTTGCTGACGCTGCCGGCGAGCCCCGGCACGGTGATCCGGATCCGGTCGTGGGGGAAGGAGACGACGCTCGACACCACGCGCGACGAATTCCGCATCGATGCGGTCACCGGGCAGGTGGTCTCCGCGGAACGATATGCCGACAAGAGTCTTGGCGAGAAGATCATTGCAAGCGTGCTCGACATTCACCGCGGCGCCGTCCTGGGCTGGCCGGGCAAGCTCGCGTTCATGATCGCGGCGGCGCTGATGCCGTTGTTCTCGGTCACCGGCATCCTGCTCTATCTGTCGCGCCGCAAGCTGCGGCGCCCGGCGCAGCCACCGCTCGGGCGGCTCGTTCCGGGCGAGTGAGCGGACGCGCCGAGCCGACCATCGGCGGCTCCCGAATAGTCCACTGCAGGGGCACAACGACCGCGTGTCGCGCGGTGAACAAGAGGCACTTGTCTGCGGTTTCGCGAAATGGTTCGATACACGCGAAGGTCGTGGGGGAGCTTGATGGCGCGGTCCGAACGAGACGAGCTTGAAGAAACGGCGCTGCCTGCGGTGCTCGTCCGACGTAGCGATCTGCCCGTGCCCCTTACTCACCCGGCGCGAAGCTTTTTCGGCGGTCTTCCCAAGCTACCCCCGCAATTCGAATGGCCGACGGCGGAAGTCAGGGCAAACGACACATTAGAGACGGTTGCGCTTACGTTCGTGGCTCAAATTGACCTGGCCGAATTGCCTGGTTCAGGTTGGTCGCCGTTTCCAAAACGAGGCACGCTCTATTTCTTTTGCAGTTCGGTGTTCGTCGGCGAAGGGCATCCACCTTGCCGTGTGCTCTATAGTCCGACCGAGGGCGGCGCCTATCCTGAGCGTGCGCCGCCGTCAAATTTGATGCCGTTGGCAGGCACCGACGGCGATGCCCAGGTCAAGTGGCTCGATCCGGCGCTCGATTTTCATTCCAAGGTCGAGTTCAAGTATCCGCTTTCTTTCCGGCTGTTCCGCGACTTTTATTTCCGCGACGATGCCGTCGGAGGGGAGCGCATGATCGAGGAATTGCGCAAGGCTCTGGGTCCGGGGGAGCCGCAGGACAATGACCTGCTTCAATTTCGAGGCGCGGCCAAATACGAGAAGGACGAGGATTGGCCCTTCAACTGGCTCCTGATCACTTACGTGGTTCGGTCGGTATTGTGGCACGTCCAACGCGATCTGACGCGGGGATACTACGGCAAGCCGCTCACCGACGAAGCAACTGTGGAATTGAAGCGCCTTCGCGCTGGTGCCGTCGGATGGCTGGAGCGGTGTCGGGCGCTGACCCCGATGGATGACGTCGATTCGGACACGAAGGCGAGCTTCAGATCCTGGTGGGTCGACGTCGTGCAGGCCTATAAGAAGATGGACGGGCAGGTACGCACATACACGGGCGAACTGGCAGCGGACCTTGGCAATGCCATCAACCACACGATCCGTTGCATGGCGGCCCAACATGCTGATGCTTGCGACGACGCCCCTGCCGGCTACGTTGCGAATCTCGTGCGGCAGAATCACTGGAAGACGCCGGCGGCGGAAGATGGGAAGCGTCGCCGTTTCCGCACGGCGCTTCATCAGATGCTGGGATATGGCAGCGGCCCGCAAGATGCGACCGAGGTGCATTTGGAGGACATGTTGTTGCTCCAGATGCAAGGTGATCTTGCGTTTTTCGATTGGCACTCCAATGTCGGCGGTGTGCTGCATTTTTGGATCAATCGGGACGCTCTTGCCCGGCGAGACTTTTCGCAAGCCGTCGCCACATACGAATGCGACTAGCCCGATCACTGCGCGCTGAACTTGCGGTTGTCCTGTTCTTCGATATGGCTAGCCAATACCGCCGCAATGGTTCAAAAGCTTCTGGCCCTCCTCTCAAGGTCCGCGCCATGAAGCTTTCTTCCGTCACGCCCGCCGAGATCCGCCGCGCCCTGCTGCTGCGCGAGGAGATTGCGCTGCTCGATCTCAGATACGAGGCGGCGTTCGCGACCGGACATCCGCTGTTCGCCGCCAACATGGCGGCCGACCGGATCGCGGTCGAAGCGGAAGTGAGGCTGCCGCGCAAAAATGTGCCGATCGTGCTCTACGATGGGGGTGACGGGCTGGTCTCGACCGGTGCCGAACGGCTGTCTGCGCTCGGCTACACCAATATCAGCGTGCTCGAAGGCGGGCTGAAGGCCTGGCGTACGGCGGGCTATCAGGTGTTCGAGGACGTCAATTCCTATTCCAAGGCCTTCGGCGAACTGGTCGAGGCACGGCGGCACACGCCCTCGTTCAGTGCCGACGAAGTGGCAAAACTGATCGCGGACAAGGCCAACATCGCCATCCTCGACGTCCGCCGCTTCGACGAATACACGACCATGAACATTCCGGGCTCGGTCAGCGTGCCCGGTGCGGAACTGGTGCTGCGGGCCGGGGATGCCGCGCCCGATCCCGACACCACCATCATCGTCAACTGCGCCGGCCGCACCCGTTCGATCATCGGCACCCAGTCTCTGATCAATGCCGGCGTGCCCAACAAGGTGCGCGCGCTACGCAACGGTACCATCGGCTGGACGCTGGCGCGGCACACGCTCAGCCATGGCGCGGACCGGCGCGGCGCAATCGGGCCGTTCGAGGGCGGCCCGGCCAATGCCCGCGACGTCGCCTATCGCGCCGGTGTTCGTCATATCGGCGCGAGCGAGATGGCGGCGCTCGCCGCGCAGACCGATCGCACGCTCTATCGCTTCGACGTGCGCGAGCCCGAGGAATACGCGGCCGTCCATCTCTCAGGCTTCCGCCATTATCCCGGCGGCCAGCTCGTTCAGGAAACCGACATGGCCGCGCCGGTGCGCGGGGCACGCATCCTTCTGACGGACGACAAAGGCGTGCGGGCCGACATGACCGCATCATGGCTCGCCCAGATGGGCTGGGAGGTCTATGTGCTCGAAGGCGGCTATGACGGCCCGCTCGAAATCGGCCCGCCGCGCGCCTTGCCGAAGCCCGACCCGGCACACCGCTACCGCCGGCCCTATGAAGGCACCGACGTCACTGAAGGCGCGATGCAGGCCTATCTCGACTGGGAGTATGGTCTGGTCGACCAGCTCCGCCGCGACGGCACGCACGGGTTCTACGTGATTTGAGGTCACCCCTCAGCCCGTCGTCCTGGACAAGCGAGCGTAGCGAGCGCTGATCCAGGACCCATTACCCCAGGGAGAAGCTTAGCGAAGACTGGCAACCACCAGCTCGCACCACAACCACTCCCTGGGGTAATGGGTCCTGGCCTTCGCCAGGACGACATCGAGCAGGGTGCGTCCCTGTCTTATCTCGCCATCTTCTCCCCGTATCCAGGCCCTATTGTGCCGCGTACCGTCCGCGGTCTATGTGCTCGGGCAAAGCTGCTATTTACGGAGACACTATGCCAGCCCCAGGCCAAAGCCCCGAGCGCAATGCGAAGGCACTGCTGCTCGAAGGCGTCAATGACAGCGCTGTCGACCTGTTCAAAAGCGCGGGCTTCACCAATGTCGAGCGGTTGACCAAGGCGCTGGACGGCGAGGCGCTGCGGCGGGCGCTCAAGGGCGTCTCCCTACTCGGCATCCGCTCGCGCACCCAGATTACCGATGAGGTGCTTGGAGCCGCCGATCAGCTTCTTGCGGTCGGGTGCTTCAGCGTCGGTACCAACCAGGTCGATCTGTTGGCGGCGCGCAAGCGCGGCGTTCCCGTGTTCAACGCGCCGTTCTCCAACACCCGCAGCGTTGCCGAGCTCGTGATCGGCGAGATCGTGATGCTGCTGCGGCGGATCTTTCCGCGCTCGGTGTCGGCGCATGAGGGCGGCTGGGACAAGTCGGCGACCGGCAGCCGCGAGGTGCGCGGCCGCACGCTCGGCATCGTCGGCTACGGCAATATCGGCTCGCAGCTCTCGACGCTCGCCGAAGCCATGGGCATGCGCGTGATCTATTTCGACCGCACCGACAAGCTTCGCCACGGAAACACCGAGCCAGTCGAGAAACTGGAGGAGCTGCTGGCGCAGAGCGACGTCGTCAGCCTGCACGTGCCGGAGACGCCGGAGACATCAGGCATGATCGGTGAGAAGGAGCTGCGGGCGATGAAGCCGGGCTCGTTCCTGATCAACAACAGCCGCGGCACCGTGGTCGATCTCGATGCGCTCGCGCGTGCCTTGCGCGACGGCCATCTCGCCGGCGCGGCCGTCGACGTGTTCCCGGTCGAGCCGTCCTCGAACGCGGATCGCTTCAACAGCCCGGTGCAGGGCCTCGAGAACGTCATCCTCACCCCGCATATCGGCGGCTCGACCGAGGAGGCGCAGGAGCGCATCGGCGGCGAGGTGGCGCGCAAGCTGGTCGACTACTTCATCACGGGATCGACCATGGGCGCGGTGAATTTTCCGGAGGTGCAGCTGCATCTTCGCCCCTCCGGCGCGCGCTTCAGTCATGTCCATCGCAATGTGCCCGGCATGCTGCGGCGCCTAAACGAGGTCTTCCTCCAGCGCGACATCAACATCGCCGCGCAATATCTGGAGACCGCGGGCGACCTCGGCTATGTCGTGCTCGATGCCGATCTCGCAGGCCAGGATTCAGGCGCGCTGCTTGAGCAGATCCGCACCCTCGAAGGTACCGTTGGCGCAAGGCTGGTATTCGAGCACTAGCCCGCTCCACGTTCCGGTTGCAATCCGCGGCCGCGGCTCTCTACACTGCTGTCATACTCGGCGTGCTACAAATCGCGTCGAATTTGAGTTTCAGTTGCGTGGGTGGCGCCATGGAACGAGACGCCGTACTCATCGATCTCGCGCTTCAGGGCGGCGGTTCGCACGGCGCCTTTTCCTGGGGCGTGCTCGATCGCCTGCTCGAAGAGAAATGGCTCACGATCGCCGCGATCTCCGGAACGTCGGCAGGCGCGATGAATGCGGCGGTGCTGGCCGATGGCTGGACGGGTGGCGGCGCCGAGGGTGCGCGCGATGCGCTTGAACAATACTGGCGCCGCGTCTCGAAGGCCGCGGCCTTCAGCCCGCTCCAGCGCTCGCCGCTCGACCGGCTGATGGGACGCTGGACGCTCGATACGTCGCCCTTCTACATCCTCACCGATTTGATGTCGCGCGTGCTGTCGCCTTACGATCTCAATCCGATGGGCTATAATCCGCTGCGCGCAGTGCTGGCCGAGAGCATCGATTTCGAACGGCTGGCGCGCTCGCCGATCCAGTTGTTCATCACTGCGACGCGAGTCCGCACCGGCCGAGGCCGCATTTTCCGTAACGCCGAGATTACGGCGGATGTGTTGCTGGCATCGGCTTGCCTGCCGACCATGTTCCGCGCAATCGAGATCGACGGCGAGCCTTATTGGGACGGCGGCTTCGCCGGCAACCCGACGATCACGCCGCTGGTCCGCGAGAGCGACGCGCACGACACCATTCTCGTCCAGATCAATCCGACCGAGCGACCGGAGGAACCGCGGACGGCTGCGGAGATCCTCAACCGCCTCAATGAGATCTCCTTCAACTCGCCCCTGATGAAAGAGCTGCGCATGATCGCGTTGCTGCGGCAGGCCGCCGATCCCGGCAGCGGCGAAGGGGCGCGCTGGGCGAAGATGCGGACGCACCGGGTCAAGAGCGACATGTTGGCGAAGTTCGGCGCCTCGTCCAAGCTCAACGCGGAGTGGGAGTTCGTTTCGATGCTGCGCGCGGAGGGACGCATGGCGGCCGAGGCGTTTCTCGGCGAGCATGGTGCCGATATCGGCAGGCAATCGACCGCCGATCTCGACGTGCTCCTGTCGGAGTGCTGAGAATGGGTCTTCTCGGCCTCCTCGTCGGGCTCGGTCTGCTCGTCCTGTTCGCCTTTCGCGGCTGGAGCGTGCTCCTGCTCGCGCCGTTTGCCGCGCTGGTGGCCGCGCTGTTCGGTGGCGAGCCGCTGCTTGCCAACCTCACGCAGGTCTTCATGGTGAATGCCGCCGGGTTTCTGGCGCAGTTCTTCCCGATCTTCCTGCTTGGCGCCGTGTTCGGAAAGCTGATGGACGACAGCGGCGCGGTTACGTCGGTTGCCGCCTTCATGGCGGAGCGCCTTGGCGAGCGCCGCGTGATCCTGGCGGTCGTGCTCGCCGGCGCAATGGTCACCTATGGCGGCGTCAGCCTGTTCGTCGCCTTCTTCGTCATCGTCCCCATGGCGCGTTCGCTGTTTCGTGCGGCTGCGATTCCGCGCCGGCTGATCCCGGCGGCCATCGTGCTGGGGACGTCGACCTTCACCATGTCGGCGCTGCCGGGCACGCCGTCGATCCAGAATGCGATCCCGATGCCGTTCTTCGGCACGACGCCGTTTGCCGCGCCGGGTCTGGGCATCATCGCCTCGCTCATCATGCTCGGCGCAGGATTGTGGTGGCTGCGTCGCGCCGAAGCTGCAGCCAGGCGCGTCGGGGAGGGCTATGGCGATGACGTCGAGGATGCGACCGAGCGTGCGGCGGCCGACGAGTTCGTGCGCGAGCGCGCGACGACGGCGCGAGAGTTCGATCCGGCGGAATTGGGACGCGGACACCGTAGCAGCGCACCGTCGCCGGTGGCGAGCGCGATCCTGCCGCTGCTCGTCGTCGTCGTCGTCAATCTCGTGATGTCGCTCGCGGTGCTGCCGAGGCTCGATGTCTCCTATCTTGCCGAGCAACGTTTTGGCGGCACCTCGCTTGCCGCAGTCGCGGGCGTGTGGTCGGTTGCGGTCGCGCTGGCAGCGGCTATCGCCACGACCATCGTGTTGAACTGGAGGCGCCTGCCGGCGTTGCGGCAGACCATGGATGCCGGGGCCAATGCGTCGGTCCTGCCGGCGTTCAGCGTCGCCAGCCTGGTCGGGTTCGGCGCGGTCGTCGCCTCGCTGCCGGCATTCACCATCGTGCGCGATTGGGTTCTCGCCATCGAAGGCGGCCCGCTGGTCTCGCTCGCGGTTGCGACCAACATCCTGGCTGCGCTGACCGGGTCGGCGTCAGGCGGCCTGACCATCGCCCTCGATGCGCTCGGCCAGACCTATGTCGAGCTTGCAACGCGCACCGGCACCGACCTTGCGCTGATGCATCGCGTGGCGGTGATCGGATCGGGAACGCTGGACATCCTGCCGCACAATGGTGCGGTGGTCAGCCTGCTCGCGATCTGCGGCCTGACGCATCGCGACAGCTATCTCGACATCGTGATGGTGGGCATCGTGACCTCGCTCCTTGCGCTGGTGGCCGTGATCGCATTGGGCAGCGCGTTCGGCTCGTTCTAGGCCGAATACGATCGTAAGCGATTGACGGGGTGGCGAAGGTTGCGTTCAATGCGGCCAACTGACCAAATCCAACAAAGCTGCGGACACCGGGGGGAAACGATGACGCGAATGAGAGCGAAAGTCTGTGGATGGCTCGTGGGTGCAATGACAGCCACGGGCGTGAGCGCCGCCTCCGCGGCGACGCTGGCGGAGGATGCGGACACCGTCTGCAAGGGGCTGGTTGGCGGCACTGACGCCGTGAAGATTGATTCCGCGACCTTGCAGGCGCCGTCGCAGCTTGCCGTTGCGGAGCGCGGGCCGACGCCATCAGGGCGCGTCACGCCGGCCAATCCCGCGTTCTGCAAGGTGCTCGGACACATCGACGCCGCCGATCCCAAGGCGCCGCCGATCAAATTTCAGGTCAATCTCCCCGTCGAATGGAACGGCCGCTCGCTGCAATATGGCGGCGGCGGTTTCAACGGCGTGCTGATCACCGGCCTTGCGCTGCCGCCGGCCTATCCCTTCGACAAGCCGTCGCCGCTGGCGCGCGGCTTCGTGACCTATGGCACCGATTCCGGTCACGAGACCAAGCAGGGCGAACCGCCGCAGGTGTTCGCGCTCAACGACGAGGCGTTCGAGAACTTTGCTCATCGCGCCTACAAGAAGGTACGCGACGCCGCCGTCGCGCTGATGGAGCGCGCCTACGGCAAGAAGCCGGACAAGATGTACTTCATGGGCTCGTCCGAGGGCGGCCGTGAAGGTCTCACCATGGCGCAGCGCTATCCCGACGATTTCGACGGCATCTTCGCCCGCGTGCCCGTGATCAACTGGGTCGGCCTGCAGCATGCCGGTACGCGCTCGGGGCTCGTGACCATGGGCGAGGGCTGGATCAATCCGGCGCAGGTCAAGCTCGTGGGCGACGCGGTGCGCGCGGCATGCGACAAGGCCGACGGCTCCGATGATGCGCTGGTGCAGGATCCTGTGGCCTGCAAGGCGGCGTTCAAGGTCGAGACGCTGCGCTGCGCGGCGGGCCAGAGCGGCGATCGATGCCTCACCGACGCGCAGATCAAGGCAATCAACACGCTGCACGGGACCTACAAATTCCCGTTCGCGCTCGCCAATGGTCTCGACGACTATCCGGGTTGGGGCATCTCCGGCGAGGACACGCCGGCGATCGGGCCGACCGGCGGCTGGGTTGCCTGGTGGCTCGGCACCGCGCCGCCGGCGCAGCCGCCCGCGCCCAACAACGGCATCGCCTGGATCTACGGCGCCGGCGGCATTCAATACGTGTTTGCGCGCGATCCAAAGCTCGACGTCACCACCTACAAGGTGGAGGAGCACAAGGCGCGGCTGCTCGAGGTCTCGAAGCTGATGGATTCGACCGATCCCGATCTCAGCCGCTTCCGCGGCCGTGGAGGCCGGCTGATCATGCTCGAGCACATGGCGGATTACGCGCAGAGCCCCTATGCCGGCATCCGTTATTTCGAGAGCGTCGAGCGCAAGCTCGGCAAGGCCGAGACCGCCGAGTTCGCACGGCTCTACACCGCGCCCGGTGTCGACCATGTCGGCTCCGGCGCGCCGGCCAATGTCGACATGCTGAGCGTGCTGGTCGACTGGGTCGAGAAGAGCAAGGCGCCCGGAGATCTCGAAGTCACCGAGCAGAAGGTCGAGGCGCCCTCGTTCGCGACGCTGCGCGCGCTGCCGCTGTGCCGCTGGCCGGCCTGGCCGCACTACAAGGCGGGTGCGGTGACGGAGGCGTCGAGCTTTACCTGCGCACCGTGACCCTTTGCCTCTCCCCGCTTGCGGGGAGAGGCCGGATTGCATCGAAGATGCAATCCGGGTGAGGGGGTACAGGTCTTTCGATGCATCTCACCCGCGGAGAGAGGCCCCTCACCCCAGCCCTCTCCCCGTAAGAACGGGGAGAGGGAGAATAGCCTAATGCGCACCACCCCCGCCGCCCGCTGCCTTCACCCTTCGCGTCAGCAGCACCGCGATCGCTGCGAGCACCAACACCACGCCGATCACGGCAAAGGTGTCGGAATAGCCCATCACCAGCGCCTGGCGCTTGACTGTCTTGCCGAGCGCGATGATGGCTTGCTCGCGTGCGGCGTTGGGATCGGGCACGCCGTGGGCCATGAAGTAATCGGTCATCTGCGCAATGCGGGCGCGGACCTCCTCGCGGCCGAGCGTGACCGAATGGCCGATGATGTTGGAGTGGAATTGCTCGCGCTTGGTCACGATGGTTGCGAGCACCGCAGTGCCTATGGCACCGCCGAGGTTGCGCATCATGTTGGAGATGCCGGAGGCGGCCGGCGCATCCTGCGGCGCGACGCTGCCGAGGCTGAGCGCTGACAGCGGCGCCAGCGTCAGTGCCTGGCCGATCGCGCGCACAACGTTCGGGACGAAGAACTGGTCGCCGGAATAGTCGAGCGACATTTGGATGTTCATGAACGAGCTGGCGGCGAACAGCAGCAGGCCGATCGTCGCGATGTAGCGGGCATCGAACCGCTGCATCAGCTTCGGCACCAGCGGGATCAGCAGAAGCTGCGGCAGGCCGGTCCAGGCCAGCACATTGCCGATCTGCTCGGCGTTGTAGCCCTGCACCTGGCCGAGATAGGCGGGCAGCAGATAGACCGAGCCGAACAGTGCGAAGCCGAGAAAAACCGCGGCGATCGTGCCGACGCCGAAGTTCCACTGCGTCAGCAGTCGCAGGCGCAGCAGCGGCTTCTCGACTGTGAGCTCGTTATAGATGAACAGCGACAGGCTGACGGCCGCGATAATGGCGAGCCGTACGATGAAGGGCGAGCCGAGCCAGTCGTCCTTGTTGCCCTCCTCGAGCACGGCCTGGAGCGAGGCAAGGCCCACCGCCATGGTTGCGATGCCGAACCAATCCCCTTCGCGCAGCAGCCCGAGGTTCATCGGGGCGCGCTCCAGGGTGAGGAACAGGATGGCCACCATGATCGCCGTGGGCAGGACGTTGACGAAGAAGATGGTCTGCCAGCCGTAGTTCTCGGTGAGATAGCCGCCGATGGTCGGCCCGATCGCCGGCGCGACCGTCACGGCAAGCGAGAACATCGCAAGGCCGATCGGTTGCTGGCCCCTGGGCAGCTTGGTGAAGACCAGCGTGAAAGCCATCGGGATCAGCACGCCGCCGAAGAAGCCCTGGAAGCCACGCATCGCGATCATCGAGGGCAGATCATGCGTGAAGGCGCAGGCGACGGAAAATGCCGCAAACAGCGTCGCGAAGCTCAGCATGATGTTGCGGAACGAAAATACGCGCGACAAATAGTCCGTCAGCGGGATCACGATGATCTCGCCGATCAGGTAGGAGGTCGAGATCCAGGATCCGTTGTCGGCGCCGGTGCCGATGCCGCCCTCGATGTTGAGCAGCGAGGCGTTGGTGATCTGGATGTTCAGGATGGCCATGAAGGCGCCGATCATCGCCGCAAACACGGCGATCCAGATCGTGGCGCTGGCGCGGTTGGGATCGGCTGCGGTGCGCTCAGGCGTCGCGGCCGATGTCGCGGACGTCGAAAGTGAGAGGCTGTTTGACATGGCACGACCCTCCGTAAACCAGCTTTGCCCTTGAAGTTGCTCGGGGCGTCGTTGCCGCATGCGCGGCCGGCGCTGAACGGGTTGCGATCGTCGGGATCACGGACATGCCGGGCCGCAGCGCGATCGCGGGCGCGGTCTCGGCGTCCAGCGCGATCTTCACGGGGATGCGCTGCACGATCTTGGTAAAGTTGCCGGTGGCATTGTCCGGAGGCAGCAGGGCGAACTCCTGGCCGCTGGCCGGCGCGATGGAATCGACGTGGCCGTGCACGATTTGGCCCGGGAAGGTGTCAACCTCGAGCTCGACCTCTTGCCCGGCGCGCACATGGGTGAGCTGCGTCTCCTTGAAATTGGCGACGACATAGGCGCCATCGGTCGGCACGATCGACATCAGCTGCGTGCCCGCCTGCACGTACTGGCCGATGCGCAGCGTGCGGTTGCCGACCACGCCGTCGATCGGCGAGACGATCGTGGTGTAGCCGAGATTGAGCTCGGCCTGACGCTGGAGCGCGGCCGCGCGCGCGGCGGCGGCTTTGGCTTGCAATATCTCGGCCTTCAGCAGTTCGACCTGCTTCAGGGCGGAGGCGAGATTGGCGGTGTCGCGCTGGATCGCCGCGTCCGCACCGGCGTCGCGCGCCTGCGCCTGTTGTGCGTTCTGGACGCTGCCATAGCCGGTCTTGGCGAGGTCGGTGTAGCGCTTGTTCTCCTGCTGGGCGAAGACCTTCGCGGCATTGTCGACATCGATGGTCGCTCTCGCCGCGGCGATCACGGCTTCCTGAACGTCGAGCTGTGCTTCCTTGCTCGTCACCGTCGCGTTCGCGGCGGCGACATCAGCTCTGGTCTGGTCCAGCGCGACGCGGAAGTCGCGATCGTCGATCCTGGCGAGGATCTGGCCGGCCTTCACATGCTCGTTATCGCCGACCAGGACCCGGTCGAGGTAGCCGCTGACCTTTGGCGCGATGGTGGTGTTGTCGGCCTTCACATAGGCGTCATCGGTGGAGACGAGGAAGCGGCCCACGGTCCAGTAGTCGTAGCCGTACCAGCTCGCACCGGCTAGCGCGGCGGCCGCGACGCCTACCAGCAGCAGCTTGCGGAAGTTGAGCTTTTTGGTGCGGGCCAGAGCCGGCGGGGCGGGCAGAGCGCCCTCCAACGCATGGGAAGGAACCGCGATGGCTTCGGTCTTGGACGGGTCGGTGTGCACGGTCATGGCCGGCTCCCTGAATTAGGAAACTTGACGATTTCCAAAATGAGATTAGCTTTGGAATTGTCAATGGAATGACAGGCATCATTTAAAGACATGGCTCAGGCAAAACCATCAGGTGAAACCCGTCCGCGCGGCCGGCCACCGGTCCGCAGCGACGAGGAGACGAAGAGACTAGTCTTCGACGCCGCGCGCCACGCCTTCGCAGTCGAGGGTTATGCCGCGACCAGCACGGAAGCGCTGGCGCGCAGCGCCGGAATCTCGACCAAGACGCTGTATCGTCTGTTTCCGGGCAAAGCGGCGCTGTTCGAGGCAATGTGCGTCGACAGGCTCGAACGGTTGCTCTCTGCCGTCGATCTTCAGGCAAGCGGCGATGTCGATATCGAGACGGGCCTCCGTGCCGCGCTGCTCGCCTGTGCCGAGCTCGCGCTCGATCCGGAGGTCGTGGCGTTGCAGCGCATGGTGCTCCAGGAATCGGCCGCGTTCCCCTATCTTGCTGCAAACTTCTACAAGAACGGCATCTCGCGCACCGCCACCACGCTCGCGCGCTGGCTCCGCGTCCAGGTGAAGAAGAGCCTTATCGCAATCGAGGACGCGGACGAGGCCGCCGGCATGCTGATCGGCATGGTCGCGTCGGCGCCGCAGCGGGCCGCGATCTATGGCGGAATGCCGCTGCCGTCGGGCAAGCAGATCGAGCGCCGCGTGCATACCTGCGCGGCCCTGTTCCTGCACGGCTGCCGCGTAGCACGGGAGTAGCGGCCTTGTTGACAATGTTCCTCGCCCCAACTAAATACTTCGCATGCGAAATAACGACGCCGCAGCGCGGCACCACCGGCTGGTCTATCTGCTGAGCGTTGCGCAGCGCCGGTTGCAGCGCTGGATGGCGGCCCGGCCCGAGAGCGAGGTGACGCCGGCGCAGGCCGGGCTATTGTTCATCCTCGGCCGAAAGGACGGCGTGCTGATGGGCGAGGCGGGCGCGGCGCTCGATCTGGGCCCGGCCGGCATTTCCGGCCTCGTCGACCGCACCGCAGCCGCAAAACTGATCGAGCGGCGGGCCGACCGTGACGACGGACGCGTCTGGCGGATCTGGCTGACGTCGAAGGGACGCACCGCGCTGGCGCAGGCGAAAGCCAATGCTGCGGACGTCAACGCGGCGCTGACGGAAGGTTTCACCAGTGCGGAGATCGACATCGTCGCGCGCTGGCTGATGAGCATACAGGACAAGTTTCCAAGAGGAGCAGACGAATGACCGAGCACGTCCGGATCGAGAGCAACGGCGGAATTCTCACGCTGACACTGGCGCGCCCCGACAAGAAGAACGCGCTCACGGATGCGATGTACGGCAAGCTCGCCGACGCAATCGAATCCGCCGAGTTCGATCCGTCGACCCGCGTGATCCTGATCCGAGGCGAGGGCGACATGTTCACCGCCGGTAACGACGTCGGCGAATTCGCCGCCGTCGCCGCGGGCAAGTCGGAGGGCAGCCGCAACGTCGTGCGCTTCATCCAGTCGCTGGCGCGCTGCACCCGGCCGCTGGTCGCGGCCGTGCAGGGCCGCGCCGTCGGCGTCGGCACCACGATGCTGCTGCATTGCGATCTCGTCGTGCTCGCCGACGACGCGCAACTGTCGACGCCCTTCGTCAGCCTCGCGCTGGTACCGGAAGCCGCCTCCAGCCTGTTGATGCCGGCGCGTATCGGTTACGCCCGCGCCTACGAGATGTTCGCGCTCGGCGAGACCGTGCCGGCGCAGGCCGCGCTGCAATGGGGCCTTGCCAACCGCGTCGTGTCGCTCGACAAGCTCGACGCCGAGGCGCTCGCGCTCGCCCAGCGTCTCGCCCGCCAGCCAGCCGGGGCGCTCACGGCCACCAAGAAGCTGATGCGCAATGGCGAGGCGCTGGTTCAGCAGATGCAGGCCGAAGGCGAGCAGTTCGCGCAGCGCCTGCGCACCGCCGAGGCGCGCGAGGCGTTCACCGCCTTTGCCGAGCGTCGGCCGCCGGATTTCACCAAGGTCGCGTGAGGAGACGCGGCCGCCCGCAGCGCCGCGGGCACAACCGCAGGTGTTTGATTAAAGTTTTAACCAAACATTGGCATGTGGCGAGGCAAGGTGGCCACCTTGTGACGAGTAGGCCTTCCGACCCATGTCCATTTTTAAGAAATCGGTAAGCACGCTTCTCCTGGCCTTGATGGCCCTGTTGGCGGTGGGGGCGTTGACCAGCACGGCGATCCAGATGTTCGGGGCCTTCGGCCGCTACAGCGACAGTCTGGAGACCGAACGGCTCGCGAATGCCGACAAGGCGATCTTCCAGGGCGTGCTCGCGCTGCGCAACAATCGCGGCGATGCCCAGAGCGCGCTGCTCGGCGAGGACGATCCGCGCGCCAAGCTCGGCGTCGCCGAGAAGGCAGAGCAGGCCGGCTTTGACGCCATCATCGCAGCACTCGCCACCGTCGAATTCGCCCGGCGCGACGAGCTCGCAAGCACGCTGAAGCAGCGCTGGAGCGAGGCCGCGCCGAAGTTCCAGCTGTTCTACGACGAAGCCAAGCACCCGCGTGCCGAACGCAAGATGGAGCGCACTGCGCCCTGGTACGATGCCGTCACCAAGGTGATCGAAAGCGCCAATCTCGCGTCCACCGCGGTGTCGAACCGTGCCTGGATGAACGATCCCTTCATCGCCCGCATGATTCAGACCCGCCGCCTCGCCTGGCAGGTGCGCGACCGCTACGGCATCCAGTGCTCGACCCTGCGCCCGAACGTCAACAGCTCCAAGCCGCTCGACGAGGCCCAGAAGCAGACCGTGGCCGGCTGGAACGGCATCGTCACCGCCGGCTGGACCGGCATGGAGGAGTTGCTGGCTGCGCCTGATGTGACGGCAGACCTCGTCAACACGGCCAAGGAGGCGCGCGCCAAGACCGACGGCGTCCTCAAGCAGATCGGCGATCTCACCAAGAACTTCGACGGCAGCGGCCGTCCGGCGATGCCCGCCTCGGAATGGAACGCACTGTGCCAGTCGCCGTTCGCGTCCATCGTCGCCGTCGCGAACAAGGCCCTCGACCAGTCGATCGCGCGCGCGGAGACGGTTCAGGAGAAAGCCCTCACCAATCTCATCGTGCAGTCGCTCGCGTTCCTGCTCGCGCTGGCCGTGACCCTGGCCGGTGTGTTCGTGGTGCGCAATCGCCTCATGCGCCCGGTGCGTGCCATTCTCGACGCCATCGCCCGCATCGGCGCGCGCGACTATGCGACGCCGGTTCCGCAATCGCGCCATCCCGACGAGTTCGGCACCATGGCCGCCGCGCTCGAAAGCCTGCGCGAGAGCGCGGCGACCGCGGAACGGCTGGGCCAGGAGCGCGAATCGCAGCAGGCGCTTCAGCTCGCCCGCTCCGGCACCGTCGATGCCGCCTGCCGCAGCTTCGACGATGCCGTGCAGGCCGTCATTCACAGCGTGGCGACCTCGACGAGGGAGCTCGATGCCACCGCGACCGACGTGCGCTCGCTGGTTTCGGAATCGAGCAGCCAGACCGCGGCGGTGTCCTCCGCGGCCGAGCAGGCCACCAACAATCTCGAGACCATTGCGGCGGCGACCGAGGAGCTCTCCGCATCCGTCGGCGAGATCTCCGCGCAGGTGCAGTCGAGCGCGCGCGAGGCCCGCGAGGCCGTAGCGCAGGCCGAGCAGACCAACGCGACTGTGGAGATCCTTGACCAGACCGCAAGTCGGATCGGCGAGGTCGTCAAGATGATCAACGCCATCGCCGGCCAGACCAACCTCTTGGCATTGAACGCCACGATCGAGGCCGCACGCGCGGGCGAGGCCGGCCGCGGCTTTGCCGTGGTCGCCGGCGAGGTCAAGAGTCTCGCGGCACAGACGGCGACGGCGACGGAAGAGATCTCGCGCCAGGTCGCGGAAATCCAGGGTGCCACCGGCCAGGCCGTTACCGCCATCCGCGCGATCGGTGGCGCCATCAGCGGCATCGACGAGAAGATGACCGCGATTGCCGCCGCCGTCGAGGAGCAGCGCGCGGCCACCACCGAGATCTCGCGCAACTTCCAGCAGGCCGCGCAGGGCACCCGCGAGGTCACCGACACCATCGGCAGCGTCGCCAGGCTCAACCAGGAGACCGGCAACGCCGGTACGGTGCTGTCGGACTCCGTCAAGAAGATGTCGACCGACGCCGATCGTCTCCGCGTCGCGGTCGAGGGCTTCTTGGGAGCGGTGAAGACCGCTTAGTCTCCAAGGGTCATCGCATATGGCAGCTGAGAAGTTGCCGGACGAGCTTGGCCTGCATGGTTCGAGACGCCCGCTTTGGCGGGCTCCTCACCATGAGGGTCCTCTATTTTGCCACGAAACGAGACCTCATCCTGAGGGCCCGCCGCAGGCAGGCGTCTCGAAGGATGGCCGCAGGCGAGCTTCGCGCCACGTCTTTGCTTCATATGCGATAGCCCCGCGTCGTCTCCCTCAGTTCTTCATCCCACGTCGCGCGGGCATTGCCGCCGGTCCGTGCGGCGGGTACATCTGTGGCGCCTCGCTCCGCGAGCGCCGAGACAGACGTAAGATGCATCAGGGATGGAGAGTTCGATGCCGGTCACACCACAATACAACGCCCAGCGCCCCTATCGCGGCGTGTTCCCGGTTGCGCCCACCATCTTCGACGAGCGCGGCGAGCTCGACCTCGAGGGTCAGCGCCGCTGCATCGATTTCATGATCGATGCCGGCTCGAACGGTCTCTGCATTCTCGCCAATTTCTCCGAGCAGTTCGTGCTCACCGACGCCGAGCGCGAGACCGTGATGCATGCGGTGCTGGACCATGTGGCCGGCCGGGTTCCCGTGATCGTCACCACCACGCATTTCAGCTCGGCCGTGTGCGCCGCGCGAAGCCAGCAGGCCGAGGCGGCAGGTGCCGCCATGGTGATGGTGATGCCGCCCTATCACGGCGCGACCTTCCGCGTGCCCGAAAAGGGCATCGTCGAGTTCTTCAAGGTGCTGTCGGGCGAAATCAACATCCCGATCATGATCCAGGATGCGCCGGTTGCCGGCACGCCGCTCTCGGTCGAGCTGCTCGCGCGACTGGCGCGCGACTTCTCCAACATCCGCTATTTCAAGATCGAGGTGCCCTTCGCCGCCGCCAAGCTGCGCAGCCTGATCGAGGCGGGCGGCAAAGACATCGAGGGACCCTGGGACGGCGAGGAGGCGATCACGCTGTTGGCCGATCTCGATGCCGGCGCCACCGGCGCGATGACCGGCGGCGGCTATCCCGACGGCATCCGCCAGATCATCGATCCCTATTTCGCCGGCAAGCGCGAGGAAGCGAAGGCCGCCTATGAGCGCTGGCTGCCGCTGATCAACTACGAGAACCGTCAGTGCGGCTTGAGCGCCTGCAAGGTGATGATGCAGGCCGGCGGCGTGATCAAATCGGACGCTGTTCGCCATCCGCTTCAGCCGTTGCATCCGGCAACGCGGGCAGGGTTGCTCGAGCTCGCACAGGAGCGCGACGCGCTCGCGCTGCGCTGGGGGAAGTAGCGGAGCCACTTGCTGGGTTGCCTGAATTATCTCAGCTGTCGTCCTGGACAAGCGAACGTCGTGAGCGCCGATCCAGGACCCATTCCCCCAGCTGGTGGTTTGACGAAGATTCGCCGTTAGCAGTTCGCGCCAACTACTCCCTGGGGTAATGGGTCCTGGCTTTCGCCAGGACGACATCGGAGAAGAGGCGGCGCGCTGGCCTCATCGCAAAAGCCCATTTTCGGCTGAAGGCGTCGAATTGGCGCGTTTCCGCCAGTTTCCCCCGAGCCGGCGATCAAGTATCGTATCCCGGCCAACCAGACCCTGCGGAGCAGTCTCAAGACACCGCCTAACACCTCTTCATTATGCCGTTATCCCGAGCCAGGTTGGCGCGAACCGACAGAACAGGGAGGCAGTGCCATGACGATGAGGCCGGATCCCACCTTTCACGCATCGCCCAGGCTTGCGATGGAAGCACCTGCGGAGAACTTCGCCTACACGTTGCTGCTCAGTCCGGATTTCTCAAAGCCGGATGCTCTTGCGGTCATCGACGTCAAGCCCGGATCGCCGACCTATAGCCAGATCGTCCACACCGTGACGATGCCCAACAAGGGTGACGAGTTTCATCACTTCGGCTGGAATGCCTGCTCCTCCGCTCTGTCGCCGCTCGCCGGCCACGCCTTCATCGAGCGGCGCTATCTCATCATCCCCGGGCTGCGCTCGTCGCGCATCTACATCATCGATACCAAGCCCGATCCGACCAAAGCCAAGATCCACAAGATCATCGAACCCGAGGAAGTCTTCAAGAAGACCGGCTACTCGCGGCCGCACACGATCCATTGCGGGCCGGACGGCATTTATGTGAGCACGTTGGGCGGCGGCGGCAAGGACGGCACCAACGGACCTCCGGGCGTTTTCATCATGGATTGCGAGACGTTCGAGGTCCTCGGACGCTGGGAGATCGATCGTGGCCCGCAGACGCGGCACTATGATTTCTGGTGGAACTTGCCGCGCGACTACATGGTGACGAGCGAATGGGCGCTGCCGCCGCAGTTCGAGAACGGGATCGTTCCGGAAGATCTGCTGTCGAACAAATATGGCCATTCTCTCCACTTCTGGGATCTCCGCGCCCGGCGCAATGTGCAAACCATCGACCTCGGCGCCAATCATCAAATGGCGCTGGAGGTACGACCGGCGCACGATCCGGTTCGCGAATACGGCTTCGTCGGCGTCGTGGTCGACACCACGAACCTCGAAGCATCGATCTGGACCTGGTGGCGCGAAGGCGGAAAATTCCATGCCGAGAAGACGGCGACGATCCCGCCCGAGCCCGCGCCAAAGGAGAAGCTCCCGCCGCTGCTGCAGGGGTTTGGCGCGGTGCCGCCCCTGGTGACCGACATCGACCTGTCGATGGATGACCGGTTTCTCTATGTCTCGTGCTGGGGTACGGGTGAAATGCGCCAGTACGACGTCAGCGATCCCAGAAAGCCGAAGCTTGCGGGTTCGGTCCACATCGGCGGCATCGCGCGCCGCACCCCGCATCCAAATGGCAAGGCCTTTGCGGCAGGGCCGCAGATGGTCGAGATCAGCCGCGACGGCAGACGCGTGTACTGGACCAATTCGCTCTATTCCACCTGGGACGATCAGTTCTATCCCGACGGGGTTCCGGGCGTGGAGGTCATGGCCAATGCCGGTCGCGACGGCGGTCTCGAGCTCGACAAGGATTATTTCGTGAGCTTCCCCGACGGATATCGTGCGCACCAGATCAGGCTCGAGGGCGGCGATTGTTCGACGGACTCTTTTTGCTATCCGTCAGCCTAGATTGGGGGCACGCGAGCCCGGCGATGGGGTGGCTCTGGCTCGCTCTTGTTGCGAGCGGTCTCTACCACGGGATCAATCCGGGGATGGGATGGCCGCTCGCCGTTTCGGCCGGGCTCATGGACAAGAGCCCACGCGCGCTCTTCCGCGCGTTGTGGGCGCTGTCGGCGGGGCATCTCCTGGCAACGCTTCTCGTGCTGCTGCCCTTCGCATTTCTGTTCGTGCTGGCCGAGTGGCAGCGTCCAATCCAGATCAGTGCAAGCCTTCTCGTCATCGGCTTCGGCGTCTATCGGTTGATCGCGCGGCGCCACCCCCGCGCGCTGGCGCGAATTCCGCCGACGCAATTGGCGCTCTGGTCGTTTGCCGTCGCCATTGCCCACGGCGCTGCCTTGATGCTCGTGCCGATCTATCTCGGGCTCTGCCGGGCCTTCGAGCTCGATCCCGGCCATGAGGCGGCGGGCGCGCTGATGAAGGCAAATCTCGGGATGGCGGCGCTGGTGTCCCTGGTGCACGTTGTCGCCATGGTCGGCGCCGGCGGATGTCTGGCGTGGCTGGTCTACCGCTATCTGGGATTGAAGTTCGTCTCGCGAAGCTGGTTCAATCTGGATGCAGTCTGGGCGACCAGCCTCGTTCTGGTTGGCGCGGTGGCGCTCGCCTTCAATCTTGCGAGCTGACGCGGGGCTGAGAATGTCTCCCCAACGTCATTGCGAGCGAAGCGAAGCAATCCAGACTTTCCCTCTGGAAACAGTCTGGATTGCTTCGTCGCTTCGCTCCTCGCAATGACGGTGGAAGTGGACTAACTTGCTAACGCCCACTCACCGATGATGCGGAAGCGAGCCTTCGCGTCGTCCTGCTTGAATAGCGTGAGGCGGTCGATCGCCAGCGTGTCGAGACGAAGCGGCGCAAACCGGGTCCGCAGCATCTGAAGGATCGGTCCGCGGCGCTCTGAATCCAGCCGGCCGGTGAGGGTCATGTGGAAGCGGAATTCTTCCATCACATAGGGATAGCCCCAGCGGTCGAGATAATCCCGCTGCCGCTCGCTCAGCTTCTCAGGTCTGCGCCGTGCACGGTCTTCCGCCGTCAGTGCAGCACGAAAAGAATCGAAATCGCGGACGCAATCGGCGGCGAGCTCTTCGAGCGCATCGACCGGCTCGGCCGGAATGACGGCAATGAAACCGCTGATGGAATCGACGACCGGACGGATCATCGGGATCGATCGAGCCTTGCAGGCGAAAGCCACGCAGGCCGCCGCGAGCTCGGCTTCCGTCCTGCCGGGCGCGAGCGCCATCGGCGCCTTCAGCGTGCCGTGAAAGCCGTATTTGCGGGGATCCGCGCTGATATCGCGCCAGTCCGGCGCCACATCCACTGTCTCGCGCGGAAACGGCAGCTCGTCACCGGTATAGGCATCGTAGCCGAGCAGCTCGGCGCCGAATCGGGAGAGGGCGCTGTCGCTGCCTGCGGCAAAATAGATCGCGTAGCGGGGAAAACCTGTCATCGCCTAAGCATAACCAATTTAGGCCGCGACGACAGCCTCGCGCGGTGTCGTCATTGCTGCGAGCAGCCGCGTCGCATCGGTGAGGTGCACGAGCTTGCCGCCTGATATCACCGCGATGAGCCGCGGCCGCAGCTTCACGCTGTCATCGACCAGAAGGATGTCGGCACGGCGTCCTTCCGCGAGCACGCCGCGATCGGTAAGGCCGGTTGCGTGCGCAGGCCCGGCGGAGACCAGGTTCCAGGCTTCCGTCAGCGGCAGCACGCCGTCGGCGGCAAGCCGAAATGCGGCGAGCAGCTGTGCGGGATAGTAATAATCGGACGCCAGCACCGAGCAGAGACCCTTGGCGATCATGTCCGACGCCCTGGTCCAGCCGGTGTGGCTGCCGCCGCGAACGACGTTCGGCGCGCCGTAGACGATGGCATCGCCATGGCTTGCCGCCGCCCGCGCCGTCTCCTCGTTGATCGGAAACTCGGCGATCGTGGCGCCGAGCTCGCGAAACTCCTGACGCATCACCGGCGTCGCATCGTCGTGCGAGAGCATCCTCACCTCAGCGCCGCGGGCCATCGCGGCGAGCCGCGACACTGAGGCCGGCACGTCGGCGGCGCGCGCGACGATGCGTTCGACCAGCCGATCAAAATCCTCGCTCGAAAGGCCGGTGCGCTCGACCATGCGGTTGCGCTTGCGGGGCTTGGCCATGTCGGCCACGGTGCCGTCCATGTGGTCGTTGAAGGCGAACAGGTCGACGCGGCCCTCGGCGAGCCACTGGCTGATTTCAGGCTCGGCATCGAGATTGTAGGTCTCGTGGCGCAGATGAACGCGGGTATCGGCGGCGAATTGCGGGCGCTGCCGCTCGATCGCCTCCATCAGGCCGCGCGCATTGTCGGCGCTGCGCAGGCCCGGCTCCCATGAACAGGTCGTGGCGTGAAAGACGGTGGTGATGCCGTTGCTGATCGCCTGACGATCACTGTCGGCAAGCGCGACGTCGATCGGAAAATCGACGCCGGCGCGCGGCATCATCTGCCGCTCGAAGGCATCGCCATGCAGGTCGACGATGCCGGGCAGCACCAGAAGGCCTCGTGCATCGATCGCCAGCCGGGCACGGCCGCGCGAGGCATCGACATGCGCAATGTCCGTTCCGGACACGCCTAGCGAAGTTTCGACGAGCTCGGCGCCGATCAGGGCCCGGCCGCCTTCAAGGAATATGTCTGTCACGCGACCGCGCTTCGTTTGCTGGTTGTGGAGCTTGCCCGTGCTTCGTATGCCGAGAGGAAATCTTCAATCCCGAGCTTGCGGAAATTGGGCAGCGCTTCACGCAATTTGTCGTGATCCCAGTCCCACCAGGCGAGCCTGGCGAGCCGTCCGGCGATCTCCTCGGAGAATCGCCGCCTCACGATGCGCGCCGGATTGCCGGCGACGATGGTGTAGGCCGGCACGTCCTTGGTGACGATGGCGCCGGCCGCGATCACCGCGCCGGTGCCGATGCTGCGTCCCGGCAGCACAATGGCCCCATGGCCGATCCAGACGTCATGGCCGATATGGATGTGATGCTGGCGCCGCCAGTCGAAGAACTCAACGTCGTCGCTCTCGCCTTCGAAATAGGCGCTGGAGCGGTAGGTGAAATGCGCCTGGGTCGCGCGATGCATCGGATGATTGCCGGGATTGATGCGCGTCATCGCGGCGATCGAGCAGAACTTTCCGACGGTCGTGTAGGTGATCTGGGCGTCGTTCACGACATAAGAATAGTCGCCCATCGTCACTTCATGCAGGATCGTGCGTGCCCCGACCTCGGTGTAGGCACCGAGCCTGGTGTCGTGCAGCTTGGCGGAAGGGTCGATCGTCGGTTGCACCGAAAGAGCTTTGGCGGCCATGTTGCATCCGAAGCACGGGGGGCGGGCGTTCCTCTTCAAGTGGCTTGATGACGATGTCATGACGTGGCGATGACAGGGGATGACGTGTGTTGGATCGCCGCACCGCAATGCGGATGTCACACAAGTGTTAAGCGCCGGCGTTAGCGGTGGGCTCCAGCTACTCTGGAGTCCTGCATGCTGGTGGTGGAAGGTCTGACGTGTCGCTTCGGCGCGAAAGCCGCGGTGGACGACGCCTCGTTTCAAATTTCACCCGGCGGCTTCGTCGGCGTGATCGGACGATCCGGCGCCGGCAAGTCGACGCTGCTGCGGACCATCAACCGCCTGGTGACGCCGACTGAGGGGCGCATCCAGTTCGACGGTATCGACGTCACCGCGCTGCGCGGCAAGGAACTGCGGCAGTGGCGGGCGCGCTCTGCGATGATCTTTCAGCAGTTCAACCTGGTCGGCCGGCTCGATGTCCTCACCAACGTCCTGATGGGCCGTCTGGCAACGATGCCCGCCTGGCGCTCGCTGTCGCAAATCTGGCCGGAGCAGGACAAGGCGCTGGCGATGTCGGCCCTCGAGCAGTTCGACATTGCCGCGCTCGCCGCGCAGCGTGCCGACCAGCTCTCCGGCGGCCAGCAGCAGCGCGTCGCGATCGCCCGCGCCCTGGTGCAGCAGCCCGACATCATCCTCGCCGACGAGCCGATCGCTTCGCTCGACCCGCGCAACACCAAGATCGTCATGGACGCGCTGCTGCGCATCAACAAGCATTTCGGCATCACGGTGCTCTGCAACCTGCATTCGCTCGATCTCGCCCGCACCTATTGCGACCGCCTGATCGGCATGGCCGCCGGCCGCGTGGTGTTCGACGGCGTGCCGTCCGAGCTGACCGACCACGTTGCGCGCGAGCTCTATGATCTCGAAGCCGCCGACGTCATGGGCGGTGTGCCAGTCCCGGCGCCCGAGGGCGTTCCGGCGCTCGGAACCGCCGCGGCGGCCTGAGCCGCACGTTTAACTGCCAGTTTTGCGTCAACCGACCCCAACCGACGAAGAGGGTATTATGATCACTCGCAGACTCGTTCTTGCCGGCGCCGCCGCGCTCGCGTTCACCGCTTCCGCTTCTGCCGAAGACTGGAAAGCCAAATATCCCGAGCTGACCTTCGCGGTCGTCCCGGCCGAGAACGCCTCGGGCGTCACCGAGCGCTGGGCGCCGTTCATGAGCTATCTCTCCAAGGAATTGGGCGTGAAGGTCACGCTGCGCATTGCCAACGACTACGCCGCCGTGATCGAAGGCCAGCGCGCCGGCAACATCCATATCGCCAGCTACGGCTCGGCTTCGTTCGCCCGCGCCCGCCTGACCGGCGTCAAGACCGACGCTTTCGCCAACGACATCAACGCCGACGGCTCGACCGGCTACTATTCGGTGTTCTTCGTCAAGGCGAGCAGTGCCTACAAGAAGGTCGACGACCTCAAGGGCAAGAACCTCGGCCTCGTCGATCCGAACTCGACGTCGGGCAACAACGTGCCGCGCTTCGAGCTCGACAAGATGGGCATCCCGGATGCCGACACCTATTTCAGCAAGGTCGTCTTCACCGGCAGCCACGAGAACGCGATGCTGGCGCTGGCGCAGGGCACGGTCGACGTCGCGGCCAACCAGTGGACCACCGACGACGATTCGACGCTGGCGCAGATGCTGACCAAGGGCATGCTGAAGAATGCCGACGGCTCGGCGATGAAGAAAGACGACTTCCGCATCATCCACAAGTCGGCACCGATCATCAACGGTCCCTACGCCTACAACTCCGACCTGCCTGATGACGCCAAGGCGGCCATCGAGAAGGCCTTCTTCGACGCGCCGGCGAAGGACAAGGCGGCGTTCGATCGCCTCCAGGACGGCCAGAAGAAGGGTTTTCATCACGCCACCACCAAGGACTGGGATGGCACGATCGAGCTGATCAAGTTCGTCGACGCGCTGCGTAAGAAGAAGGCGTCCTGATCCCAGGGCGACGCAACTGGAGCCGGGTCGATGGGCCCGGCTCCTTCTCTTTGATCGGCCACGTTCCCTGACAAGATGACAGTCGCGGTTTCGATCCTTCCCGAGCAACAGCTTGCCGTGCTCGACGCCGCCTATCGCCAGGCGGTCGCGCGCCGCCGGTGGCGTCTCCTGTTGGGAGCCGTGGTCTTCGCCGCGGCGCTGCTTCTGGCCGCGGTCGGCGCCGAAGTGAATCTGCGCACGCTGTTCACCTACTTCGGCAATTTCATCAGCTATTTCGATCGCATCTTCACGCTCGACAGCGGCCAGCGCGTCTGGACCGATCTCGGCGAGTGGTTTTGGGGCTGGCGCAAATGGCTGAAGATGCTCGGCGAGACGCTGCTGATCTCTTATGTCGGCACGTTGATCGGCGCGACCTTCGCCTTCGCCCTCAACTTCCTCGCGGCCGAAAACACCTCGCCCGCGCCCTGGCTGCGCTTCGTGGTGCGGCGCCTGCTCGAATTTGCCCGCACCGTTCCCGGCATCGTGTTCGCGCTGGTCTTCGTCATCGCCTTTGGGTTAGGGCCGATGGCCGGCGTGCTCGCGATCGCGATCCATTCCACCGGTGCGCTCGGAAAACTGTTCTCGGAGATTGTCGAGAACGCCGACATGAAGCCGGTCGAAGGCATCCGCTCGACCGGTGCGAGCTGGCTCTCCTGCATGCGCTTTGCGATCGTGCCGCAGGTGACCGCGGGCTATGCCAGCTACGCGCTGCTGCGCTTCGAGATCAACGTGCGCGAGGCCTCCGTGATGGGCTTTGTCGGTGCCGGCGGCATCGGCCAGGAGCTGGTCGTCGCCATCCGCAAGTTCTATTATTCGGACGTCAGCGCCATCCTGATCACCATCATCGTCACGGTCTTCATCATCGACATCACCACCGGCTGGCTGCGCGGCCGCCTGTTCGGCAAGGAGGCGCGGTCGTGACGCCGCAGGAGGTCGACACCGCCGCGCTTCGCGCGCGCTACCCTGATGTGTTCGACCGGCCGGCTTCGGCGCGGCTCGCCATGCCGGCGATGATCGTCGCGGCGCTCGCGATCCTGGCCTATGGCCTGGTCGATCTCGACTTCTCGCCGTCGCGGTTCTTCGCCGGCCTCAGCCAGCTCGGCTGGATCAGCCTGATGATGATCCCGCCAGATCCCGGCTCCTCGCTGCCGGTCTATCTGAAGGCGCTGGGCGAGACGCTGTCGATCGCGCTGCTCGGCACCACGCTCGCCGCCGTGTTCGCGCTCCCGATCAGTCTGCTGGCCGCGCGCAACATCGTGCCGTCGAGCATCCTGCGCTTCCCGGTGCGCCGATTCCTGGATTCGATCCGCGGCGTCGACACGCTGATCTGGGCGCTGGTGTGGATCAACGTGGTCGGGCTCGGCCCGTTCGCCGGCGTGCTCGCCATCGCGGTGTCGGATTTCGGCGCCTTCGGAAAGCTGTTCTCGGAGGCGATCGAGGGCGCCGACCAGAAGCAGGTCGAAGGCATCCGCGCCGCCGGCGGCAACTCGCTGCACGAAATCCGGTTCGGCCTGTTGCCGCAGGTCCTGCCTGTCATCGCCGGCCAGGTGCTCTACTTCATCGAATCCAACACGCGCTCGGCCACCATCATCGGTATCGTCGGTGCCGGCGGCATCGGCCTCCAGCTCGCCGAGCAGATCCGTGTGCTGGAATGGCAGAGGGTATCGTTCCTGATCCTGATGATCCTGGTCGCGGTGGCCGCGATCGATTTCATCTCGGGCAAGCTGCGGTTTGCGATCATCGGACAAAGGGCAGTGGCCTAGTCCCGGCTGCCGTAGGGTGGGCAAAGCGAAGCGTGCCCACCATTTTTGCCGAAATCTTGGAATGATCGTGGGCACGGCGCAAGTGCGCCTTTGCCCACCCTACGATTCCGGATTCGTGGAGGGAGGGTGGCGGAAGCAGCCGACCGTCACGACTCCACCAGAAACTCCACCCGCTCCGCCGCGAACCGCGAGTGCTTGGTCACCAGCGGCTTGCCGTCGAGATCTTGGTCGGTCGCATCGACCACCAGGATCGGACGCCCCAATGCGAGATCGAGCCGTGCGGCGTCGGTCGCGTCGACGATGCCTGCCGTGATCCGGGTCGCACCGCGGCGGTAGTCGCGAATGCCGTAATGCTCCAGCAGCTTCGTCATCGAGCGCGTCGCGGCAAAGACCTCGCCCGCGCCCGGAAACAATTCCGCTGACAGCCAGGTCGTGGAGACGCAGATCGGCGTGTGATCGGCGAGGCGGATCGCTTCGATTCGCACCAGCGGCGCGCCGGCCTTCAAGCCCAGCTCGCGCGCCAGCTCGCGGGTCGCAACGTCCTCGGACGCCTCGATCAACTGGCCGCGCGGCTCGCGGCCGCCGGCGCCGACGATCTCGGAGAAACGCGTGCGCGAGCGCAGCGGATAGGCGAGCTTCTGCGCCTCGACGTAGGTTCCGCTGCCGCGTTCGGCGCGCACGAGGCCGCGCTCGGCAAGGGCGGCCAGCGCGCGCCGCACGGTGTGGCGGTTCACGCGATAGGTTTCGGCGATCTCCATCTCGCCCGGCAGCTTGTCGCCCGCGGCAAAGCGGCCGTCGGCAATGCCACGCTCGATGCCGTCGGCAACGAGGCGCCACAAAGCGACGCCCGAAGAGGCTGTGTCCTGCATGCTCATGTCGCGGTCAGCCTAGCCCGAAAATCACATCTTTGTCACGAAACAGTCATGGCGCGTCCGTATGAAGTTGTCTAGTATCATAGACAACTTGGATTCGGCAAGTTCTGTAGAAAAGTTCGGTGGATCAGGTGACGCAGCACGACAACCAGCAAGCCCAGCGCAAGGCCGCGATGGCCGTGCTGGCGCACGCGGAGGCGGGCGAGATCGCCGCTCGCCTCCGCACAATTCCCCTGCCCAGTCACCAGGACCTGCGCGAAGGCGAAAACGGGCTCGTCATGCTGCGCGGCCGGGTCGGCGGCGATGGTGCGCCGTTCAACCTCGGCGAGGCCACGGTGTCGCGCGCCGCGGTCAAGCTTGCGAGTGGCGAGGTCGGTTTCGGTTACACGCTCGGGCGCGACGGTGAGAAGGCGCGGCTGATCGCGCTGTGCGACGCGCTGGTGCAGTCCGGCGATTTCGGTGCGGCCGTCGAGCGCAACGTTATCGCGCCGTTGCGCGAGCAGCTTATGATTCGCAGGCAGCAGGCGGCGGCCGAGACCGCCGCGACGAAGGTTGATTTCTACACCATGGTGCGCGGTGAGGGGTGAGATCATGACCACGATTGCGGAACTGCCGCCGGGATTCGCCGACAAGGTGTTGTCGGCGCAATCGACCTTTCGCTCGGTGATGGATGCGATGGCGCGGCCGGGATCGGTCCAGCGCATCGTGCCGATGGCGGGAACGCCTGATACGGTGATGCGAGGCACCGCCGCGATCGCGCTGACGCTGTTCGATCACGACACGCCGCTCTGGCTCGACGCGCGCATGTCGGAAAGCTCCGATGTGGTGAAATGGCTCAAGTTCCACACCGGTGCGCCGGTGGTGCAGGACACGTCGATTGCAAGCTTCGCGCTGATCAGCGACGGCTCCGCGCTTCCGCCGCTCGAGCGTTTCGCACTCGGCACCAACGAATATCCGGATCGCTCGACCACGCTGATCCTCCAGGTCGATGGTCTGGGCTCGGGACGCAGCTTCGAGCTGCGCGGTCCCGGCATCGACGGCGCCGCGACGCTCCACGCGTCGATCAAGCCGTTCGATCTGTTCGAGCGCCTGCGCATGAACGAGCCGCTGTTTCCGCGCGGCATCGATGTAGTGCTGGTCGCCGATGATGCCGTGGTCGCGATCCCCCGCACCACGCGTGTCGCGAACAAGGGAAGCTGAAGCATGTATGTCGCAGTCAAAGGCGGCGAACGCGCCATCGAGAACGCCCATCGCCTGCTCGCAAACGCGCGGCGCGGTGACCCCGGTGTTCCGGAAGTCACGCTCGACCAGATCTCGGAGCAGCTTGGGCTGGCCGTCGACCGCGTCATGAGCGAGGGCTCGCTCTATGATCGCGAGCTCGCGGCGCTCGCGATCAAGCAGGCGCGGGGCGACCTGATCGAGGCGATCTTCCTGGTCCGCGCCTTCCGCGCCACGCTGCCGCGCTTCGGCGCCAGCGAGCCGGTCGACACCGGCGCGATGCGGGTGCAGCGGCGGGTGTCCTCGACCTTCAAGGATATTCCGGGCGGCCAGATCCTCGGTCCGACCTTCGACTATACCCACCGGCTGCTCGATCCCTCGCTCGCGGAAGGTTTTGTGCCGGGGGCGCCGGCGACAGCCGAAGCCTCGACCGCGGCCACGCCACGCGTGACTGATATTCTCGGTCGCGACGGGCTGATCGAATCCTCGCCGCAGGCCGAGGAGGGCGCCAGCGTCGGCGACCTCACCCGCGAACCCCTGAACTTCCCGGCGGATCGCGATCTGCGGCTGCAGAATCTTGCGCGCGGTGACGAGGGCTTCCTGCTGGCGATGGGCTATTCCACCCAGCGCGGCTATGGCCGCAACCATCCCTTTGCCGGCGAGATCCGCTTCGGCGAGGTCGAGGTTGAATTCTTCGCGGAAGATGTCGGCTTCGCCGTGCCGCTCGGCTCCATCGAGCTGACCGAGTGCCAGATGGTGAACCAGTTCAAGGGATCGGCGACGGAAGCGCCGTGCTTCACCCGCGGCTATGGCCTCGCCTTCGGCCAGAGCGAGCGTAAGACCATGTCGATGGCACTGGTCGACCGCGCGCTGCGCGCGCGCGAGCTCGGCGAAGAGGCGCTCGCTCCCGCGCAAGATGAAGAGTTCGTGATGTCCCATTCGGACAACGTCCAGGCCACCGGCTTTGTCGAGCATCTGAAGCTGCCGCACTATGTCGACTTCCAGTCCGAGCTCGGTCTGCTGCGCAAATTGCGTCAGGAATTTGCCGACGCCAATGCGCCCGACGCCATGAAGGAGGCCGCGGAATGAACGCGCCCGCCTACAATTTCGCCTATCTCGACGAGCAGACCAAGCGGATGATCCGCCGCGCGATCCTCAAGGCGATCGCGATCCCCGGCTATCAGGTGCCGTTCGCCAGCCGCGAGATGCCGATGCCCTATGGCTGGGGCACCGGCGGCGTGCAGGTCACGGCGGCGATCCTCGGTCCCCAGGACGTGCTGAAGGTGATCGACCAGGGGTCCGACGACACCACCAACGCGATCTCGATCCGAAAATTCTTCGCCAAGACCGCCGGCGTTGCCACGACGACGTCGACCATTGAGGCGACCGTGATCCAGACCCGTCACCGCATTCCTGAAACGTCGCTGCACGAGAATCAGGTGCTGGTCTATCAGGTGCCGATCCCCGAGCCGCTGCGTTTCCTCGAGCCGCGCGAGACCGAGACGCGGCGCATGCACGCGCTCGCCGAATACGGCCTGATGCACGTCAAGCTCTATGAGGATATCGCGCGCTTCGGCCATATCGCGACCGCCTACGCTTATCCGGTGAAGGTCAATGCGCGCTATGTGATGGATCCTTCTCCGACGCCGAAATTCGACAATCCAAAGATGGACGATTGTCCGGCGCTGCAATTGTTCGGCGCCGGCCGCGAGAAGCGCATCTATGCGATCCCGCCCTACACGCAGGTGGTGTCGCTCGATTTCGAGGATCATCCGTTCGAGCCCTATCGCTTCAACGCGCCCTGCGCGCTGTGCGGTGCCGAAAATTCCTATCTCGACGAAATCGTCACCGACGACAAGGGCGGCCGCATGTTCGTGTGCTCCGATACCGATTATTGCGAGGGCCGCCAGGCCGCCGGCCATCACGGCAGCCTCAGCGCCGCGCCGTACAAGGAGAAGGCGGGCTCACATGGTTGATCAAGACTTGGTTGATCTCGACATGCTCGAAAACGACCAGCCACTGCTGATCGCGGAGTCGCTCAGCAAGTCCTTCGGTCGCATCGCGGCGTGCCGCGACGTGTCGTTCTCGCTCTATTCCGGCGAGGTGCTGGCGATCGTCGGCGAATCCGGCTCTGGCAAGTCGACGCTGCTGCAGATGCTGTCGGGCCAGCTCGCGCCGAGCGCCGGTCATGTGTCGTATCGCATGCGCGACGGAATCACCCGCGATCTCACGACGCTGGGCGAAGCCGAGCGGCGTTTCCTGTTCCGCACCGATTGGGGCTATGTGCATCAGGATCCCGCGCAGGGCCTGCGCATGGCGGTCTCGGCCGGCGCCAATGTCGGCGAGCGGCTGATGGCGGTGGGGTGGAACCACTACGGCCGCATTCGCGATACCGCGTCCGACTGGCTGACCCGCGTCGAGATCGACATCGCGCGCATCGACGACGCGCCGCGCACCTATTCCGGCGGCATGCGCCAGCGCCTCCAGATTGCCCGCAATCTCGTGACCGAGCCGCGGCTGGTGTTCATGGACGAGCCGACCGGCGGCCTTGACGTCTCGGTGCAGGCGCGCCTGCTCGATCTCCTGCGCAGCCTGGTCGCCGAGCTGCATCTCGCGGTCATCATCGTCACCCACGATCTCGCGGTCGCGCGGCTGCTGTCGCACCGTGTGATGGTGATGAAGGGCGGCCGCGTCATCGAGACCGGCCTCACCGACCAGGTGCTCGACGATCCCCGCGAGCCCTATACGCAACTCCTCGTCTCCTCGATCCTGCCGCCATGAACCTTCCAAGATGAGCCAGCCGATGACCGCCATGATCGACATCACCGACGCCAGGAAGACCTTTACGATGCACCTGCAAGGCGGCATCGAACTGCCCGTCGTCAGCGGCGTGACCTTCCACGTCGATCCCGGCGAGTGCGTCGTGCTGTCGGGGCCATCGGGCGCCGGGAAATCGTCGATCCTGAAGATGATCTTCGGCAACTACCGCTGCGATTCCGGCCGTATCGGCATTCGCCATCGCGGCGCGCTGATCGATCTCGCCAGCGCCGAGCCGCGCCAAATCCTCAACGTCCGCCGCTCCACCATCGGCTATGTCAGCCAGTTCCTGCGTGCGGTGCCGCGGGTCGCGACCATCGACGTCGTGGCCGAGCCGCTGATCGTGAACGGCATCGCCCGCACGGAGGCACAGACGCGCGCCGGCGAATTGCTGCATCGCCTCAATATCCCCGAGCGGCTCTGGCAGCTGCCGCCCGCGACCTTCTCCGGCGGCGAGCAGCAGCGCGTCAACATCGCGCGCGGCTTCATCTCGGACCTGCCCATCCTGCTGCTGGACGAGCCGACCGCTTCGCTCGATGCCGCCAACCGCGCCGTCGTGGTCGAGCTGATCGCCGAGAAAAAGCGCCGCGGCGTCGCCATGGTCGCCATTGTCCATGACGACGAAATCCGGCATCTGATTGCCGACCGCATCGTCGACGTCACCAGCTTTGCCGCCGCGGCCTAAAGGAAGAGGGACATGAACGCCAAGCCGAAGGAATCCGTGATCGCCAACGCCAGAATCGTGCTGGCCGACCGGGTGATCGAGCAGGGCTGGCTCGCTCTTGCCGATGGACGCATTGCCGAGATCGGCGAGGGCAGGGCGCCCGCGGGCGCGGAGGATGCCGGCGGCGACCTGGTCATGCCCGGCCTGATCGAGCTCCACACCGATCATCTCGAGGCGCATTACGTGCCGAGGCCAAAAGTGTTCTGGAACCCGGTCGCGGCCGTCATCTCCTATGACGGCCAGCTCGCGACCTCAGGCATCACCACCGTGTTCGACTCGCTCCGGGTCTGGCGCGAGGACGGCGCCGAGGAGGTCGATGGCCGTTCCGGCGTGCTTGCTGCCGCAATCACGACCGCGCGCGATGCCAGCCTGCTGCGCGCCGACCATTTCCTGCATCTGCGCTGCGAGATCCCGATGCCGAGCGTGGTCGAGGAGGCCAAGGAGCTGATCGACCGTCCCGACGTCAAGCTGATGTCGCTGATGGATCACACCCCGGGCCAGCGCCAGTTCCGCGACGAGGTCAAGCTGCGCGACTATTACCGCGGCAAGGGCGGCGGCAAGACCGATGCCGAGCTCGACGAGCTGTTTGCAAAGCGCTTCGAGTACCAGAAGCAATATGCCGCGACCAACATGCGCGAGATCGTGGCGCTGGCGCAAGCGTACAAGATCCCGCTCGCCAGCCACGACGACACCACCGAGGAGAACGTCGCGGACGCCGTGCGCGACGGTGTCGCCGTCGCGGAATTCCCCACCACGCTGGAAGCCGCGCGCGGTCTGCATCAGGCCGGCATCGACATCCTGATGGGCGCGCCCAACGTCGTGCGCGGCGGCTCGCACTCCGGCAACATCGCCGCAGTCGATCTCGCCCGCGAAGGCCTGCTCGATATCCTCTCGTCCGATTACATCCCGTCGAGCCTGCTGATGGGGGCATTGCAGCTGCCCGAGCATGTGCCCGCGATCAGCCTGCCCGCGGCGATCCGCACCGTGACCAAGGCGCCTGCCGATGCCGTCGGGCTCACCGATCGCGGCGAGATCGCGGCCGGCAAGCGCGCCGACCTGATCCGCGTGCACGTCGCCGGCCACGTTCCCGTCGTCCGCAGCGTCTGGCGCGAAGGAAACCGCGTCGCATGAGCGAGACCGCGACCATGGCCGAGGGCGAGGCGGGGGCGATCGGGCCCGGCCGGCTCGTGCTCGTGGTCGGTCCCAGCGGCGCCGGCAAGGACACGCTGCTGCGCCTCGCGCAGGCGGCCTGCGCCGACGATCACGAGGTTGTCTTTCCGCGCCGTGTCGTGACGCGTGCCTCCACCGCCGACGAGGACAACATCGCGGTGAGCCAGGACGACTTCCGCCGCGCGCGTGAGCATGGCGACTTCGCCGTGCATTGGGAGGCGCACGGGCATTCCTACGCGCTGCCGCTCGAGATCAACGATGACATCCGCGCCGGGCGTACGGTCGTCGTCAATGTCTCGCGCACGGTGATTGGCACGCTGCGCCAGGCTTATGCAAACGTCGTGGTGGTCGCGATCACCGCGCCGCCGGATGTGCTGGCGCAGCGGCTTGCCGCCCGTGCCCGGCACAGCGACGGCAATATCGTCGATCGCCTCGCGCGCAGCGTCGACGACGCATCGGCCATTGCCGATGTCACCATTCTCAACGCGGGCAGCGCGGAGTATCACGGCCGCCACCTTCTGCGCGTGATCAGGAACGAAAGCTGGCACGAGTAACGGCCGGCGCAACACGGAGAGAGTGGAATGACGGTGATCAATACGGTCGAACAATTAGAGGCCATCTACGGTGCCGTTGGTGACGCCTCGACCGTGAAAGTCGCCGACCACGTCACGCCGCTCTACCGGATCTTCATCGAGAAGGCGCCATTTGCCGCGCTCGCGACCATCGGACCGGAGGGGATCGATTGCTCGCCGCGCGGCGATCTCCCCGGCTTCGTCCGCATCCACGATCCCAAGACGCTGATGCTGCCGGATCGCCGCGGCAACAACCGGGTCGATTCCCTGCGCAACATCGTCCGCGATCCCAGGGTTGCGCTGATGTTCCTGATTCCCGGCTCCGGCAATGCGACGCGCGTCAACGGCCGGGCGCATCTCTCGATCGATCCCGAGTTGCTGGCCTCGTTCAAGGTCGAGGGCAAGGCGCCGCGCAGCGTCATGGTGATGCACGTGGATGAAATCTACTTCCAGTGCGCCCGCGCCATCGTCCGCTCCGACCTCTGGAATCCCGACAAGCGCGTCGATCCGAAGACGCTGCCGACACCCGGCCAGATCCTCGCCGAGATGAGCGAGAACAAGGTCGGCGGCGAGGAGTACGATCGCATCTGGCCCGAGCGCGCCGCGGCGACGATGTGGTGAACGTCCGCGCTCTCTCGTCTCCCTCGCCCCGCTCTTGCGGGGAGAGGGCGGGGTGAGGGGCTCTCTCCACGTATGGGGTCGTCGGTAGATCTGTACCCCCTCACCCGGATTGCATCTTCGATGCAATCCGACCTCTCCGCGCAAGCGGGGCGAGGTGAAGAAGGTACTCAATTGAACGCCATCCCGCCGCTCAGCGCGATTGGCCGCCAAAGCGTACCATGCCGGCCGTGCGAGCGTGTTGAACTCATCGCGAGATGAATCCGCCTGTCAGTGCTTCCTGCGGGAGAAGTGCTCCAGCGCGCTCACGGCAAATATGGATAGCCATTTCATTGACCAACCGCGCCAATCGCTCGATAGTCGCAAGCTACGAAACTGCTCCTCGAGCTTGATGCCGCGATATGAGAACCGATCACCAGCGCAATCAGAACGACATGCATGCGTGCATGACGCGGCGCTGTTTCTCGGCGGCAACCGGCGCCTGTTGTTGTTGCTGATCGCCTTCTAGCAGCATCCCACTCCGCAAATCCCACGACAGGAACGCCGAGAGTTCGGCGAACGAGCAGCCATGTCTCAAATTCAATCGAACGCCTACATCATCGAGATCCACGATCGTGCCGCCGGCATCGTCACGCGAGAGCAGCGTGGCTTTCGCTTCTTCTCCTCCGAGCGCCTGTTCGACAGCCTCGAAGGCCGCCAGTTCCGTTCGGCGCGCGAAGCCGAGCGCGCGGCACGCGCAGTGCTCTCCGAGCGGAGCCGGCGTCTGAGCTGATCAGCGTCGGCGCGCCCTGGTACGTGCAGCCTTCTTCGCGGCGGTGGAGCGGGCCTTGGCGCCCTTGGTGTGGCTGGCTTTCCGCGCGGCGGCAGACCGGGACGCCGCGGTTCGGCGGCTCGCGGCGCGCTTACCTTGCTTCGACAGCGCGCTGCGGGACGCCGTCGAGCGCGGCTCCTTCTTCAGGACGCTCTCCACGGCACGTGACACGCGCGGCCGCCGATTGGGTGTGCGTTTGCCCTGGCCGACTTCATAGGCATATTTGGCGCTGCGGCGCGTCGACTTCTTGGTTCGGCCTTTGCGCGGAGGCGGCAGGTCGACACCGGCGCGGCGCGCCTCGGAAAGGCCGATGGCAATCGCCTGCTTCGTCGAGCGCGCGCCGTGTTTGCCTTTCCGGATCTTGTCGATCTCGTCCTTGACGAACTCGCCGGCCTGCGTGCTCGCGGATTTTCCGGCGCGCTTGTCCTGCTTGGCTTTACGAATGATTTCCTATCTTGGCATGGGTCGAGTTCCCCTTTGGAGTCGCAGGGATGTCCGACCGCAACGCGCTGGCGCGAAGATTGATCCTATCAACCCTTCAACGCCGCCAGCAGCTCGTCCGGGCGCTCAGCCATGATCATGTGACCTGCGCCTCGCACGACCACGGTCTTGGCATGCGGAATTGCGGCCGCGAGTGCCTTGCCCGCTTTCGCCGGCGTCATCATATCGCGTTCGCCGAGAATCAACGTCGTCGGCACCTTCACGCTCGCGGCGGCTTGAAGCGCATTCGCATAGGAATTGCAGGCCGACAAATCCCTGAACAGGACACCCGGCTCGCAGGCCCGAAGCACGGCCTGTGCGCCGCCATGCATCCACAGGCCCGGCGCGAGGCTGCCGCCGAGCTCGGCGTTGAAGCCGAGGCCCCAGATCGAGACCATGTCGTTTGCATCCTGCGAGTTGGCCTCGGCGGCCTTGAGCAAATCCGGGCCAACCGACATGGTCGCAGCGGTGCCGATCAGGCTCAGCGCGGAGACCTTGTCGGGGTGCCGTGCCGCCGTCTCCAGCGAGATCAGCGATCCCATGGAATGGCCGATCAGATGCGCCTTCGCAGCTCCTGCGGCGTCGAGCAGCGCCGCGGTCCAGTCGGCCATCTCTGCGATACCAGAGAGCGATGGTCCCGCCGAGCGGCCATGGCCGGGCATATCCGGCGCCAGCACGCCAAAGCCGTGATGAGCGAACCAGCGCGTGTGCAGCGCCCAGGTCGAATGATCGAAGCCGGCGCCGTGGATGAAGACGACCGCGGGTAGCGACTTGTCGAATTCGCGGCCGCCGGTTGCGACGAACACCTCGGTGCCGTTGACGGAGAGCTTCATGGTGTCAGACCTTTTGCGAGATGCGCAGCGCTTGGGCGAGATCGTCGATGATGTCGCTTGCCGTCTCGATGCCGACCGACAGCCGCACCAGCTCCTCGCCGATGCCGGCGGTCCTGAGCTGTTCGGCATCCATCTGCTGATGCGTGGTCGAGGCGGGATGGATCACCAGCGTCTTGGCGTCGCCGACATTGGCGAGATGGCTGATCATGCGCAGCGATTCGATGAATTTTTTTCCCGCGGGCCGCCCGCCCTTGATGCCGAACGAGACGATCGAGCCCGCGCCGCGCGGCAGCAATTGCTTGGCGAGCTGATAGTCGGTGTGATCCTCCAGCGAGGGATGCAGCACCCAGTCGACGGCCTTGTTCGCCTTCAAGGCTTCCAGCACGAGATGCGTGTTCTGCATGTGCCGGTCCATGCGTACGCCGAGCGTTTCGACGCCCTGGAGCAGCTGGAACGCATTGGTCGGGGACAGGCAGGCGCCGAAATCGCGCAGCCCTTCGGTGCGCGCGCGCATGATGAAGGCGGCCGTGCCGAACTGCTCGTCGAAGACGATGCCGTGATAGCCGCCATAGGGCTCGGTCAGCACGGCGAATTTTTCCGATGCGCGCCAGTCGAAGCGGCCGCCGTCGACGATGGCGCCGCCGATCGCGATGCCATGGCCGCCGATCCATTTGGTTGCCGAATGCATCACGATGTCGGCGCCAAGCTCGATCGGCCGGCTAAGATAGGGCGTGGCAAAGGTGTTGTCGATCAGCAGCGGAATTTTTGCCTCATGCGCGATCGCCGCAACCTTGGGAATATCAAGCACCTCCAGCCCGGGATTGCCGATGGTCTCGCCGATCACGAGCTTCGTGTTCGGCTTGATCGCCGCGCGGAAGGCGTCGAGATCGCGCGGCTTGACGAAGGTGGTGGTGATGCCGAAGCGCGGCAGCGTATGCGCCAGCAAATTGATGGTGCCGCCATAGAGCGAGCTCGATGCCACGATGTGGTCGCCGGCGTTGAGCAGCGTCGCGATGGCCAGATGCAGCGCGGCCATGCCGCTGGCGGTGCAGATTGCGCCGACGCCGCCCTCCAGCGCCGCAAGCCGCTCCTCCAGCACACCTGTGGTCGGATTGGAGATGCGCGTATAGATGTGGCCGGCGCGCTCCAGGTTGAACAGCGCAGCGGCGTGGTCGGAATCCTGGAACACGTAGGACGTGGTCTGGTAGATCGGCACCGCGCGGGCGCCGGTCGCGGGATCCGGGTGCTGGCCCGCATGCAGGCTCAGGGTCTCGAAGGCGGGCGGTTTGGGCGCGGGCATGCGTGGCCTCGTTGGTCGGTCGTAGGGCGGTTCTTGTGCCATAAAATGGCATGCGGCGTCAGCCCATTGACAGGGCCGCGCGACGGCGTGCAGCGCTGAGCGGTGATGAGGAGAGTGAGCTCTAGCCGCATCGGTGGTGCGCTCCCTCGCCCCGTTCTCACGGGGCCCGCAGGCGGGGAGCGGCGAAGGAACGCGCCGTCCGCGCTTAACCGCGAATGGCCTGCTCGATGATCCGGGCCTCCTGCAGCAAAATCTCCACGACCTCCTGCTCGCGGCGCGGGCCGAGCCTCGTCCGAACGGCGGAGACCGTCATCGCCGCCGCCGGCCGCCCGTCCGGGGTCTTGATCCAGGTCGAGATCGATTTCGTGCCCTGGACGAGGCCGATCTCCCTCATGCCGTATCCCAACCGCCTCGCCGCAGTGATCTCGCCCATCACGGTTGCGACGTCGGTCCGGTAAGCCTCGAACCTCTTCTCGTTGGCCGCGACGATTTTTCGCGCGTCCTGCGCCGGCATCGCGGCGAGGATGGCGACGCCGGCGCTGGAGACGCCGAGCGGTCGCCGCGCGCCGACCTCGATCGACAGCACCTGGATCGGATAAACGCCGATCCTGCGATCGACGCACAGCGTATCGTTACCGGTGCGCACCGTGAGGAACAGCGTGTCGCCGATCTCGGTGGAGGCGCGCCGTAGCGACGGATTGGCGGCGACCAGCAGCCGCGACGGCCGTGGCCGTGCGAGCGCGAGCTCCGGCACCTGGTTGCCGATCGCATAGCGCCCGGTCCGCTCGTGCCGCTCGACGATGCCTTCCTCGATCAGCACGTGGACGATGCGATGCACGGTCGGTCGGGTGAGGCCGGTGGTCCGCACCACCTCGGCCAGCGGCACGCCGTCTTCACGCCCTGCGGCAAGAATGCGCAGCACCGCAAGCGCGCGCCGGATCGCCTGCGCGCCCTGGCGCGGTCCCGTTGCGTTGCGAGCGAGCTCCGGCTTGTCCATAATATGGACAACAACGCCACAATTCACTCGACAGGACAAGCGGGCATTTGGAGATTGCGACCAATTCGAGATGCCAGGCGCACGCCAGGGCATTCGAAATGAATTGGAAGCGCCGCCGGGAGGTTGATATGAGATTAATCTGGATTGCCATCGCAGCCGTCACGGCGATGCTGGCGGGGCCTGCATCCGGCCAGCAATGGCCGGCGCGCAACGTCAAGCTGATCGTGCCCTATCCGGCCGGCGGCAACGTCGACAGCGCCGCGCGCATCATTGCCGACAAGCTCCAGGAAAAGCTCGGCCAGCCCTTCATCATCGAGAACAAGGCCGGCGCCGGCGGCATGATCGCGGGCGAAGCCTTCGCGAAATCGGCGTCCGACGGCTACACGCTGTTCGTTGGCGCGAACGGCCCGGTCCTGTTCGCGACCGAGATCAACAAGCGCGACGCCTATAGCTGGAAGAAGGACTTTCTGCCGATCTCGACGATCTCGATGACGCCGCTGGTGCTCGAGGTGCATCCCTCGGTGCAGGCGACGAATTTCAAGGAATTCATCGATCTCGCCAAGCGCGAGCCCGGCAAGCTGACGATGGCCTCGCCCGGTCCCGGCACCACCAACCACCTCCTCAGCGAACTGATGCAGTCGAACCTCGACCTGCAATGGGTCACCGCGCATTACCGCGGCAACGCGCCTGCGATCAACGACCTGCTCGGCGGCCAGGTGCAGTTCGCGTTCGACCAGCTCACGGTCAGCCTCCAGCACATCAAGGCCGGCCTGTTCCGCGCGCTCGCGGTCACGAGCCCCCACCGCCTGAAGTCGCTGCCTGACGTGCCGACTTTCACTGAACTCGGCTACAAGGATTTCGACGGCCAGACTTTTACCGGCCTGTTCGCGCCCGCGGGCACACCGGCGCCCATCGTCGACAAGCTGCACGAGACGCTGGTGGCGATCCTGAAGGACCCCGCCGTGATCGACAAGTTCGAGAAGCTAGGCGGGGAAGCGACGGCGATGACGCCTGACGAGTTCAAGGCCTATCTCGCGCGCGAGGATGCCAAATGGATTCCGGTCGTGCGCAAGGCCAACATCAGGGCTGATTGATCGATGCGGATCGATCCCACCGAGCTCGGCGCGGAGCGTATCTATCGCCTGATGACCGGCATCGTGGTGCCGCGCCCCATCGCGTGGGTCACCAGCCTGTCACGTTCCGGCGTACTCAACCTCGCGCCGTTCAGCGCCTTCACCTTTGTCTCGCAGAAGCCGCCAATGCTCGCCATCAGCGTCGGCCGCAAGGGTGCCGACTACAAGGACACCGCGCACAACATCCTCGATACCGAGGAGTATGTGATCCACATCGCCGACACCCCGCTGATGTCGGCGGTGCACGACAGCTCGATCGAGCATCCGCCCGAGATCAGCGAGGTCGCGGAGCTCGGCCTTGAGACGATTGCCGGCGAACGCATCAAGGTGCCGCGGCTGGCCGCGGCACCCGTCGCGATGGAATGCCGTTTCCGGCAGTGCCTCGAATTCGGCGAGGCCAGGAGCCGGCTCATCGTCGGCGAGGTCGTGATGTTCCACATCCGCGACGGGCTCGTGAATGACGGCAAGGTCGAGACCTCCGCGCTCGACCCGATCGCGCGCATCGGCGGTCCCCGCTACGCCCGCCTCGGCGAGATCGTGACGCTGAACACCGTGTTCCAGACTCCCAAATCGAAAGACTGAGCGCGCGCCCCCGGACGCGCCGCGACACCATTGGAGACCGACGATGCGACTGGTCAGTTATCTCTTGGACGGAGAGCCGCGTTACGGCGCGGCAATCGAAGGCGGTGTCGTCGATCTGACCCGGCGCATCGGTCGCGACTATTCGGATGTGAAGGCGCTGATCGCGGCCAATGCGCTTGCCGACGCGCAGGAGGCGATTGCTGGGCAGCAGCCAGACTACGCGCTGGAAAAGCTCGTTCTGCTGCCCCCGGTGCTCGCGCCCGAAAAGCTCTGGTGCATCGGCGTCAACTACGCCGAGCGCAATGCCGAGTATAAGGACAATTCGGACCTGCCAAAGTATCCGAGCCTGTTCGTGCGCAGCATGTCCTCGATGACGGGCTCGGGCCAGCCGCTCGAGAAGCCCAGGGTCTCGGACCAGCTCGATTATGAAGGCGAGCTCGTCATCGTGATCGGCCAAGGCGGCCGCCACATCCCGCGCGAGAGGGCCTTCGCGCATATTTTCGGCATGACGCTGTGCAACGAAGGCACGATCCGCGACTGGCTGCGCCACGGCAAGTTCAACGTCACGCAGGGCAAGAATTTCGACCGTTCCGGCAGCATCGGCCCGTGGATCGTCACCGCAGACGAGCTCGACCCGCGGGGCCCCCATGACATCATCACGCGCGTGAACGGCGAGGTGCGGCAGCAGGACACGACCGAGCGACTGATGTTCCCGTTCGATTTCCTGATCTCCTATCTCTCCACCTTCGCGACGCTCAAGCCCGGCGACATGATCGTGACGGGCACGCCGACCGGGGCAGGTGCCCGCTTCGACCCGCCGCGCTGGCTCAAGGTGGGCGACGTTGTCGAGGTCGAATCCAGCCGCATCGGCGTGCTGCGCAACACTGTCGCCGCGGAGCAGTAGATCATGCTGGATGCCGCCACGATCGAACGCCTCGCCGCGCGCCTCGATGAAGCCGAGCGCACCAAGACGCTGATCCCGATGTTCTCGAAGGAGTATCCGGACTTCAGCATCGAGGATGCCTACGCCGTCCAGCGCGCCTGGACCAGGCTCCAGCTTGGTCGCGGCCGCGTCATCAAGGGCCACAAGATCGGCCTGACCTCGAAGGCGATGCAGAACGCAGTCGGCATCTCCGAGCCCGATTATGGCGTGCTGTTCGCCGACATGTTCTATGCCGACGCCACGCCGATCCCATTCGACCGCTTCCACGCGCCTCGCATCGAGGTCGAGCTCGCCTTCGTGCTGAAGGCGCCGCTGCGTGGACCCGACTGCACCATCTTCGACGTGCTCAACGCCACCGACTACGTGACGCCCGCGCTGGAAATCCTGGAGACGCGCATGCATCGCGTCGATCCCGAGACCGGCAAGGCGCGGAAGGTCGTGGACACGATCTCTGACAATGCGGCGAATGCCGCGCTGGTGCTTGGCGGCCGCCCGTTCCGCCCGATGGACGCGGACCTGCGCTGGATCGGCGCGCTCTTGTTCCGCAATGGCGAGGTCGAGGAGACCGGGCTTGCCGCCGGCGTGCTCAATCACCCCGCGAACGGCATCGCCTGGCTCGCCAATCGCCTGGCGCCGCACGACGAACATCTCGCGGCCGGCGAGGTGGTGCTGGCGGGATCGTTCACGCGCCCGGTCGACATCCGCCGCGGGGACACGTTCCATGCCGACTATGGCGCGTTTGGCTCGGTGTCGTGCCAGTTCGTCTGAATCAACAACAGAGAGGGAGCGCACCATGGCGGGTCATACGCGGCGCAAGAGCATTCACATCGGCGGCTTCAAGCACGCCAATCCCATTCCGAACGCCTGCCGCATCGGCAATCTCGTGATGTCGGGCGTGATCCTCGGCCGCGATCCCGCGACCAATGCGATGCCCGAGAGCCTCGACGCGCAATGCGCCAACATGTTCGCGCACATGAAGGCGACGGTGGAGGCCGCCGGCGGCATCACCGACGACATCATCAAGATGACGGTATGGCTGAAGGACCGCACGCAGCGCGGTCCCGTCAATGTCGAGTGGCTGAAAATGTTTCCGGACGAGCATTCGCGCCCGGCGCGCCACGCGCTGCCGATGGACAACATGGACGGCGGCGCGCTGGTGCAGTGCGACTTCACCGCCGTGATCGACTGAAGGAGTTTTGCGCATGCCGACCTATCTGCCGTTCGATCCCAATCCGCGCCGACCGATCAAGGCGGCGCCGCCGAACACGGTCGACAGCCAGTTTCACGTGCTCGGGCCCGTGGACAAATATCCGGAGCGTCCCGGCGCCGCCTATCGGATGCCGACCGCGACCTGGGAAGCCGCGCTGCGCATGCACAAGGCGCTCGGCATCGAGCGCGGCATCATCGTGCAGACCACGACCTATGGCGCGGACCATGCCGTGGTGCTCGACGGTCTCGCCGCGATGGGCCCGAACTATCGCGGCTGCGCCAACGCGCTGGTGTTCGCGGAGGCGAGCGATTCCTATCTTGCCAGGCTGCATGACGCTGGCGTGCGCGGCGCGCGCTTCAGTTTCCGCCAGGAGCTCGGCGCGGTGCTGTCGGATGCCGATTTTGCCCGCGCGATTGCGCGCATCCGCGAGCTCGGCTGGTACGTCAAGATCCAGCCGGAGAAAGATGGCATCGTCTCCAGCGTTGCCAAGTACGAGAATCTCGACGTGCCCGTGCTGATCGACCACATGGCGCGCCCGGCCCCCGAAGGCGGCAAGAACGATCCGAACCTGCGCAAGATGCTGGAGCTCCTCGGCAGGGGCAATTTCTGGGTGATGCTGTCGCTCGGCGAGAAGACCTCGAAGGCTGGCCCGCCCTACGACGACGTGATCCCGATCGCGCGCGCCTACATCGAGGCAGCGGTCGACCGCTGCGTTTGGGCCAGCGACTGGCCGCATCCGGTCTCGGTGAAGCAGCCGCCGAACGATGCCGATCTGCTCGAACTGATGTACCGCTACGCGCCGGACCAGGCGGAGCTTGAAAAGATCCTGGTGCACAATCCGGCGAAGCTGTTCGGGTTTGTGGACTAGCCGGGGCTTTCACGATCGGGGGTGTCGCATGTTGATTGTCTCGGCAAGGCGAAGGCTGCATCGCCCGTTTTGGCTGAGTGCGGCGCTTGCATTCGTGGGGTGCGCCGTGTCCATCGCAACCGAGGCCGCGGGCAGCGACACCGTCTCGCCCGTGACCGCATGCGATCGGCTCCACCAGGAGGCCGCTCCGACGATGCGCGTGAGCGAGGCCCAGCCGCGTCCGGCGGCCGGAGGTCTGGCCGCTCATTGCGAAGTGATCGCTTATCTGGACGAGCGAACCGGCCCCGACGGTCAGAAGTTCGCGATCGGCCTGCATCTCAGATTGCCGGACGCGTGGAATGGTCGCTTCGTATTCCAGGGGCAGGGGGGTACTGACGGCGTCCTCGGCAGCGGCGATGCGCAGCCCGGCGGCGGACAGCCAAGCGCGCTCAATCAGGGATACGCGACCGTCACGACGGATGCCGGGCACAGCAACGCGCCGGGTCTCCTCGGCGGCGCCAGCTTCGGTCTCGATCCGCAAGCGCGCATCGACTTCGGCTATCGCGCCGACGACGTCGTGACACGGCAGGCCAAGCAGTTTATCCAGGCCTATTACGGCCGCTTGCCCAGATACTCGTATTTCCTGGGCTGCTCCAACGGTGGGCGGCACGGCATGGCGATCACACAGCGCTTCCCGGAGCACTTCGATGGGGTGGCGGCCGGCGCACCGGCCTTTCGAATGCCCGAGAAGGGTCTTGCAGGGGCCGCCTCGACGCAAGGCTTTGCGGCGATCGCACCGAAAGCCTCGGACGGCCGCCCTATCCTGGCGCAGGCCTTGTCTCAGGCGGATATGGAATTACTGTCCAGGGCGATCGTTCGGTCCTGCGATGAAGCCGATGGCCTTGCTGACGGCATCATCGACAATGTGCCCGCCTGTCGTTTTTCGCCGCGCGTGCTGCAGTGTACCGCCGAGAAGACGGCCAACTGCCTCTCTACTGCTCAGATTGCCGCTCTCGAAAACTATTTCGAGGGGCCAACCGGGTTAGAGGGTCGCCGGATCTATGCGCCATATCCCTATGATTCCGGAATTGCCACGGACGGATGGCGGCGCTGGATTCTCGGGACGGCGCCTGACAGCCGAGTCAACGCGTTCAACGTGTCCTTTGGCGCGACGCTGGCATATCTCTATATGACCCCTCCGCAGGCGCCGTTAGCGAATGAGGCGGAAGCCGTTTACGACTTCTACCGCACTGTGGATGTGACGGCCGCCCACGCGCGAATCTTCGGCACGAGCGCGGCGATGCCGGAATCGTCCGTGCAGACGATCTCCGCGAACTCAGTCGATCTGTCCGGTTTCCGTCAGCGGCGGGGCAAGCTGCTGCTCTATCACGGCGTCAGCGATCCCACGTTTTCGGCGCTCGATACGCTGGACTGGTACAAACGGCTCACGGACGCGGCGGGCGGAGAGAAGGAGACGGCCGAATTTGCGCGGCTCTTCTTCGTGCCCGGCATGAATCACTGTTCGGGAGGTCCTTCCACTGACAGCTTTGACGTGCTGACCCCGCTGGTCGCTTGGGTCGAGCAGGGCCGCGCGCCGGAGCGCATCGAAGCTAGCGCGGGTGCGAAGACGCCCTGGCCCGGGCGCAGCCGGCCCCTGTGTCCTTATCCGCGCCAGGCTCGCTATCTCGGGCAGGGCAGCATCGAGAAGGCCGAGAGCTTCACCTGCGCGGCCCCATGAACGTCCGCCAACGTGACATTCACGATGCGCAATGATCACGCCGCCGGCTGCGCCGCCAGCCGATCCCGCACCGCCGCCGCGATCTCGAACGAGCGCAGCCGCGCGGAATGGTCGTAGATCTGCCCCGTCGTCATCAGCTCGTCCGCGCCGGTCTCAAGGATCAGCGTCTTCAGCTTCGCTTCAACCACCTCAGGCGAGCCGACCGCGGAGCACGACAGGGACTGGCCGACCATGGCCTTCTCGGCCGGCGACCACAGCGCGTCCACGTCCTCGACTGGTGGCGGCAGCGGGCCGGGCGTGCCGCGGCGCAGATTGATGAACTGCTGCTGCAGCGATGAGAACATCCGCTGCGCCTCCGCGTCGCTGTCCGCCGCGAACACGTTGACGCCGACCATCGCATAGGGCTTGTCGAGCTGTGCCGAGGGCTCGAACCGCGCGCGATATTCGCGCAGCGCCGGCATCATCATCTGCGGCGCGAAATGCGAGGCGAACGCGAAGGGCAGGCCGAGCATCGCGGCGAGCTGCGCGCCAAAGGTGCTCGATCCCAGGATCCACAGCGGCACCTTCGTCCCCATGCCGGGCACTGCGCGGATCGCCTGATTGGGCTGCACGTCGCCGAGCAGCGCCTGCAATTCCAGCACGTCATGCGGAAAGTTTTCGGAAGTCGTGGCGAGATCGCGCCGCAGCGCCCGTGCGGTGAACTGGTCGGTGCCCGGCGCGCGGCCGAGCCCGAGATCGATCCGCCCGGGATAGAGCGACTCCAGCGTGCCGAACTGCTCGGCGATGACCAGCGGCGAATGGTTCGGCAGCATGATCCCGCCGGAGCCGACGCGGATCGTCTTCGTCCCGCCCGCGACATGCCCGATCACCACCGATGTCGCGGCGCTCGCGATCCCCGTCATGTTGTGATGCTCGGCCAGCCAGAACCGTTTGTAGCCCCAGCGTTCGACATGCTGGGCGAGATCGAGCGAATTGCGGAATGCCTGCGACGCGTCGCCACCCCTTCGGATGGGAGCAAGGTCGAGCACGGAGAAGGGGATCATGTGGGTATACCGGCTGGAGGCGCGGGAGATTCAGACCGATACGTAGTGCCTGCTGTCAAAAATGCCAGCGCTGGAAACGCCAGGCAGCCGAGTATGGATTCCATCCGCAGTCCCGGATATAGCGGGACGTTCTGATCACCTGCCCGCTTGGAGCATCGCAAGGATGACGTGTGCAAGTCCCGAGCTCATTATCTTTGACTCGGATGGGGTTCTGGTTGATAGCGAGGTCATTGCGCTGACCGTCCTTTCCCGAATTGCAGCGGAGGAAGGTGCGGCGATCAGCGTGGAGGAGGCCATATGCTCTTTCCGAGGGGTAAAGATGGCGGATTGCGTACGCGAAATCGAGCGTCGATTAGGCCGCGGCGTCCGCGACACTTTCGTCGCCGACGTACGACGAGCAACCGCTCGGGCTTTTGATGCCGAACTGAAGCCCGTCGAAGGAATTCATGCAGCGTTGGCTGAGATTACCGCTCCGGTTTGCGTGGCGTCCAACGGACCCATGTCGAAGCTCACGCATGCACTCGGGTTGACGAAACTGCTGGAGCGTTTCGAAGGACGCATCTTTAGCGCATACGAGGTTGGCTCGTGGAAGCCGGACCCCGGCCTGTTTCTGCATGCCGCTCAAACGTTGGGCGCGCACCCCTCACGTTGCGTCGTTGTCGAGGATTCGTTGTCCGGAGTTCGCGCGGCAAAGGCCGCAGGAATGAGAGTCTTTGGCTTTACCGGGGGTGATCCGGGAGTTGAGCCGGAGCTCGCAGCCATTTGCGACGACGTCTTTCATCGAATGACGGATCTGCCGGCTTTGTTGGATGATTGCGCCGCTCCGAAAGGCAACGACGCTGTTTGAGCGGCCTGCACCCTCCGTTCACAACAGTGTTATTGCGGCCTATGGCACCCTTCGTCTGAACTGGGCGTTTTGCGCCTGTTGTTGTACCCTTGGCGAAACAGCTGCACGGCTGCCAGGAGGAACTGACATGACCACGGTCGTCTTCAACCGCAGGAGCCTGCTCGCCGCTGGCGGCTCCGTCCTCGCAACTGGGGTTTTGGCAACAGGAGTGTCCGGGCTGCTGTTGCCCGCCCGCGCCAGCGGCCTCGCACCGACCGAGTCGATGTCGGGCGGGGCGAATAATTACCGCAAGGGCGCGGCGATCATGGATCGGATCGGCAAGGGCGGCTTCTGGATGAGCGGCACCGTGCGCCGCGCCGGCGACGGAGCTCCGCTCGCCGGACAGCGCATCCAGATCTGGGCGCACACGGTCGAAGGCCAGGAGCACGAGCCCCAGAGTCATGGCGCCACGCTCACCGACAAGGACGGCAAGTTCCGGCTCGAGATGCCGCAGATCATTCCGATCTTCGGCCAGCCGCATGGCCACCTCGCTTATGACAGCGGTGAATTCAAGACCGTCTTCCTGCGGCCGGTGATGCGGAGTGCAAAGGAAACCAGCCTCGAGGCGCACTTCGTGCTTCAGCCGGTCTGACCGGGCCTAGGGATGACGGGGTGGAGATCGGCCCGGGCGTTGCTGATCTGGGGCGCCCTTGCGCTGGCCATTGGCGTGCCGGTCGCCGCCGCTGCGGCAAGCGAGCAGCTCGCATGGCGGGGCCCGGTCTACATCCTCGCCGGCTTCGCCGGAATCATTGCCCTCGGTCTCGTGCTCGTTCAGCCCCTGCTGATCGGCGGATATTTGCCGGGCCTGTCGGCCTATCGCGGCCGGCGGGCCCATCACTGGATCGGCGGCACGCTGGTCTTCGCGGTGGTGATTCACGTCGCCGGCCTCTGGATCACCAGTCCGCCCGATATGATCGATGCCCTGACCTTCTCGTCGCCGACGCCGTTCTCCCCCTTCGGCGTAACCGCCATGTGGGCCATCTTCATCGTTGCGCTTTTGGCTCTGCTGCGTCGGCGGTTGGGGCTGCGCCTGCGAACCTGGCGCATCGTCCATATTCCCCTCGCGATCGTCATCGTCGCAGGCAGCGTGGCCCATTGCCTCCTGATCGAGGGGACGATGGAGACAATCTCGAAGGCGGCATTGTGCGCACTCGTCCTCGCGGCAACCGTGAAGGCCATGATCGACCTGCAGGTGTGGCGCAAGCGAAGGGCGCTGCGCGGCGAAGACGTCGCGCGGCAGTGAGCCTGAGAGACCGGGTCACATCCGAGCCTTTCCCGATCCCATCCTTTGTGGGCAGAATGACGAGCGCGAAGGATCGTCATCGGGCCGGGAGGCTCTCGAAATGGCAGAGCAGACAATTCACTTCGACGACGGCGCCGCCTACGAGCAGATGATGGGAGTTTGGAGCCGCTTCGCCGGCGAGATATTCCTCGATTGGCTGGCACCTCCCGCAGGCTTGCGGTGGATCGACATCGGTTGCGGCAACGGTGCGTTCACTGAACTGTTGGTCGAGCGATGCAGCCCCGTCGAGGTCCAGGGCATCGATCCCTCGGCAGAGCAGCTCGCTTTTGCGAGGACACGACCCGCGGCGCGCGTCGCACAGTTTCGGCAAGGCGACGCCATGGCGCTCCCTTTCGCCGACGGCAGCTTCGATGCGGCTGTGATGGCACTGGTTCTCGTGTTCGTTCCGGACCCCGCCAAGGGCATCAGCGAAATGGTGCGAGTCGTTGTCCCCGGCGGTGCAGTCGCGACCTACATGTGGGACATGTTGGGGGGCGGCTTTCCGCTTGATCCGATCTACGACGAGATCAAGGCAATGGGCATTCCGGCAACCCGCCCACCACGAATGGACGCGTCTCGCATGGAAGCGTTGCGAGAGCTGTGGCTTGGGGCAGGTCTCGAGGACGTGCAAACGCGAGAGATTACAGTGCAACGGACTTTTTCGAGTTTCGACGACTTCTGGGCAACCAGTCTGAAGTCTCCCGCGCTTCGGCCTGCCGTCGCAGCGATGAAGCCTGGAGACGTCGAGATGCTCATCGCGCAGGTCCGCGCGCGCCTGCCGGCGGATGCCGATGGTCGCATCACCTACAGTGCGCGCGCACACGCGATAAGGGGGCGTCGGCCCAAATAGCTTGCGGCGCGGAGGCTGGGCGTCGCCAGTGCTCTGCTTGCCGCAGATGGGAACGAGGCGTATTCTCGCGCGATGGTTGTCAGTGCCCCTGACCTGAAAGCCTTCCTGCTTGCGACGCCGTTCTTCGGCGGCCTTTCGGATCCCAGTCTCGATCTCCTGATTTCGATGCTGGTCGAGTGCCGCTTTGATGCCGGCGCAACCGTTGTGGTCGAAGGCGAGCCGGGGCGCTCGATGTTCATCGTCAAATCCGGCCGGCTGGCGGTGAGCAAACGGGCGAGTTCGGGGAGCGTCGTCCCAATTTCCCGTCTGGAGCCCGGCGATTTCTTCGGCGAAATGACGCTGATCGAAATGCAAAATCGCTCCGCCACTGTTGTCGCGGAGGCGCCGACCGTGCTGTTCGAGCTGACGGCCGGAAATCTCTACGCCTGCTTCAAGGCCGACATCCACGCCTATGTGATCGTCCTGCAGAACATCAATCGCGAACTCTGTCGACGGCTGCGACGCGCCGACGATCGCTTTGCCGGACATCAGGTAGGTGACGACAATTGATCGCGCGCAGGATGGGTAGAGCACTTGCGAAACCCATCCTGCTTCGTCTTCGTAAGGCCTCGATGGCTCGTGCTTCGCCTCTTTCGCGTGGGATGTTCAGCCCACCGGTCCCGGGGTCCAATTGTCCCCTGCAAGCGGACTAACTCTCACATCAGGAATGACTCCAAGGTCCATGCTTGGATCGAAATGGCGCATCGTCCGCTCATTGAGGTCAATGATGCGGCCAGGCCTTAGTGGCCCCACGTCATTTATCTTGACGATGACCTTCTTGCCTACGGCCTCGACGAGGGCGTATTTCGGCCTCGCGCCAAATTGGACCCCACCAAATTTCCGACGCAAGCTCGTCTTGATGGCAGCCGTCCAGGCAGAGGGATCATAACGCTCGCCGGAGGCTGTCTTCGGACCGCCCTCCTCCTTGCCGGGCTTGAACGGATTGTACGTGGACGCCTTGCCAACGATCGCATCGCCAGAGGCGGCATCGACGATGGCACTTGAGTGATCCCCACGCGTTTCACTTCGAGCAACGGTAACAGAAACGGCAAGCGTAACCAGGGCGCCGCAAATTGCGGCGCTCGAGCGGAATAGCATCATAAGTCCTGTGATTTTTTAGATTGTCCGATTCCCGAACCGCAAACGTGGTCAAGCGAACGCAGAAGCGTTCATGAACTTGCGCCAATCTTTTTGCGGATTCGAGCCAACCCCTGGCTACGGAACCGTGGTGGGAACCGGAGTGGTCCTCACACAGTGTTTTGTGTTCTCACCGACTAAGACAGAGATTGCGTCAGCAGCATGACCCGATGGAACCCGGCGTGAGCGGCGCGTGTGATGTCGACCAAGGGACAAAAGCTGATGCGCTTGTGATGGAGCGAAGCGCAATCCGGGCCGGTTGTCTCCGCGGCGAACGATCCCGGATTATGCTTGCGCTCCATCCGGGCTACGCCACTGCGCGCCAATAGATGAAGTCGGATGAGAACGCTTAGTTGTTGTTACTCATCGAACAGCCAACGCCGCACAGGCCGCGGGAGGAGATAGATGCCACGCGTATCGATGAGGCGTGACCGGTCGGCAGGTGATCCAGTGCGCGCGTATACCCAGATGAAGATCGCCGATAAGACCAGCCAAAAACCCCAGACGCCGTATTGGAGTGCGCGGTTTCCAACTCCTAAAGCGGCGGCCACTCCAATCAGAGCGAGGAACCCCAAAAAGATGATCCATGCTGTCGGACGGCGGCTCATCGAGCACCTCACATCGAGGGACCATACGCGACACGTCGAGTGCCTGGGTTCAAAGGTCCGTGTTGGGTCAAGTGCCGTCATCTCTGCGCCGATTTGACCCGTCGGGCAAAACACCCACCTCCCGCAAAATCCCGTCAATCCCTTATCGCAAAAATATTCCACTTTACCGAAATTCGGAATTGCGGCATTCTTCCCGCATCCTGGCCCCGGGGAGAGGGACGATCGTACGTCGTAACGAAACGTGGGTCGGGGGGCGGTGGACGCGGCAGCGTCGGGCAGGCGTGGTGGACCAGGGCGAGATGAACCTCGTGAGGTCGTGGCCAGTGTGCAGACGGACGACTCCGAAGTCCGGTGGAGCTACTCAAGCGAAGCCGGATGAGCTGCGTACGGCGAAAACGTGTGGTCCTGACCGTCGTTGCTACGGTCAAGCCTCGCGGAGATGCTTTTGGCTCGACCGGGTCTTTAGGCATCGTCAATTCGCGAGGCGACGGAGGCCAGAAGGAACTCGGCTCCGGGGAGAGCGCGCATAAGCCGTCAACCCATCGCGCAGGGAAGGCCGGGTGTTTTCCGGCCCACCTGTTGTCCGCCTGTGCATTTGCGTGTGCAAATTCTTGGCGCAGCGGACCATGGGTGCCAGCCGGCACCCGGCCTTCCCTGCGCCCTCTTCACGGAAGAGGGGCACGGAAACAAGCAAAACTCGGGTGCATCGAGCCGCGAGAACACTGAGTCATGTGTGGGACACTGGTGCTGCCGGACAGGATTGAACTGTCGACCTCTCCCTTACCAAGGGAGTGCTCTACCACTGAGCTACGGCAGCAAATGCTGGCACAGAATCGGGCCGCCACTGGGCCCGCCAAGCGGGCGATGGATGCCACAAGCCCCCCTCATGTGCAAGCTTGCCGGCTCCGCCAAATCGAGAAAATCGGCCTCCGTCACCCGGCAGAGATGGTCTTCGTGCCCCGAAATGACCGATTTCGGACGATTTTGGTGCCAGTTGTGTCCCCGACCATCTGGCCAGTTGGCCGTGCTGCCGGATTCGGCCCATTTTGAAGTTCGCACGATCGGATCGCGCGAGGCCTCTTGAGATGTCGTATTCCTTGGGCATGCTGGCACCCCCTTTCCTGACGAGCCCGAACGATGACCGACGAGACCGATAAAGCCGCGGGACGCGGCCAGGACGGGCGGCAGGACCGGCTGAAATCGGCGCTGCGCGAAAACCTGAAGCGGCGGAAGGTGCAGGCGCGCGAGCGCGCCGCAATCGTTGAGCCCTCGCAGAACGACGATGGTTCCCTAAATGAGGGGACCGCCGGCAAGACCGGCAGCTAGATTTTTGGAATGAGCGGGAATGACGATGGCGCAGGACGAGGTGCGACGAACCGACAGGGAGGCGCTGATGACGCAGTTCACCCGTCCCGAGCAGACCTTTCCGACGCTGACACCCGCCGAGATCGAGCGCCTGCGCCATTTCGGCGAGCTCAGGCAATACAAGGACGGCGAGTTCCTGTTCGAGACCGGCAAGCCCGGGCCCGGCATGTTCGTGGTGCTGGCGGGCCAGGTCGACATCACCCAGCGCGACGGCCTCGGTCACGTCACCCCTGTGATCGATCAGGGGCCGGGGCAGTTTCTGGCCGAGCTCGGCCAGCTCTCGGGCCGGCCGGCGCTGGTCGACGGCCGCGCCGAGGGCGATGTCGAGGTCCTGCTCGTCCCGCCGGACCGGCTGCGCGCGCTGCTGGTGGCCGAAGCCGAGCTTGGCGAGCGCATCATGCGCGCGCTGATCCTGCGCCGGGTCAATCTGATCCAGGGCGGCATCGGTGGCCCCGTGCTGATCGGGCCGTCGAACTCCGCCGGTGTGGTGCGCCTGCAGGGCTTTCTCACCCGCAACGGCCAGCCGCATCATCTGCTCGATCCCAACAGCGAGCATGACGCTGCCGAACTGATCGCGCGCTATTCGCCGAAGCCGGAGGATTGGCCGCTCGTCGTCACGGCTGGCGGCACGGTGCTGCGCAATCCCAGCGAGACCGAGCTCGGCCGCGCCATCGGCATGATCGGCGGCGCCAAAGACAACCGCATCTACGACGTCGCGATCGTCGGCTGCGGGCCGGCAGGGCTTGCGACCGCGGTCTATGCGGCCTCCGAAGGCCTCTCGGTCGCCGTGCTCGACACCCGAGCCTTTGGCGGCCAGGCCGGCGCCAGCGCGCGCATCGAGAATTATCTGGGTTTCCCGACCGGCATTTCCGGCCAGGCGCTCGCCGGCCGCGCCTTCACCCAGGCGCAGAAGTTCGGCGCCGACGTCATGATTCCGATGTCGGTGAGCTCGCTGGATTGCTCGCGGGCCAACGGCAGCTTCGCGTTGGCGCTGGATTGCGGCGACACCTTGCGCTCGCGCGCGGTGGTGGTCGCGAGTGGCGCGCGTTATCGCCGACCGGAGATCGAGAATCTCGACAAGTTCGAGGGCCGCGGCGTCTGGTACTGGGCCTCGCCTGTGGAGGCGCGACTCTGCGCCGGCGAGGAAGTGGCGCTGGTCGGCGCAGGCAATTCCGCCGGCCAGGCCGCCGTGTTCCTGTCGGGCCACGCGAAGAAAGTGCTGATGATCATCCGCGGCGGCGGCCTGGGGGTCAGCATGTCGCGCTATCTCATCGAGCGCATCGAAGCGACGCCGAACATCGAATTGATGTTCAACACCGAGATCACCGCGCTCGAAGGCGACGAGGCCGCTCTGCTGCGACGGATCCGCTGGAGAAGCCGCTTGTCGAGCGATGAGGATTCTGCCGACATTCGCAATCTCTTTCTGTTCGTCGGCGCCGATCCCGCCACCGGCTGGCTCGACGGCTGCGGTGTCACGCTCGATCGCGGCGGCTTCGTCGTGACAGGCGCGCAATCCGAGCAGAACCAGGGGCGGCTGGTGGCGCCGCTGGAAACCTCCGTACCCGGCGTCTACGCCGTCGGCGATGTCCGCGCCGGCTCGGTCAAGCGCGTCGGCGGCGCCATCGGCGAAGGCGCGCAGGTCGTGGCCTCCCTGCACGGCTATCTCGGTGACGCCGCAAAACCGGCGCTTTAGCCAAGGAGAAGACAAGCAGATGGCAAGTGGAATGCCACTTGCCATCTTGCTGCGTCCCTCGGACTATCGCCTCGTCGCGAGGCCGATTGCGCGTCGAAGAACAAAGATTCACATGGGAGGACTAAATGGCCGAAATCGTCGTACTCTACAAAACGCCCAAGGATGCGGAGGCCTTCGACAAGTACTACGCCGAGACGCACATTCCGCTCGCCAAGAAACTTCCCGGTCTGAAGAAATACGCCGTCAGCAAGGGGCCGGTCGCCTCCCCCGCCGGGCCCTCCGGAATCCACCTCGTCGCCATTCTCACCTTCGACAGCGTTGCCGACATCCAGGCGGCATTCGGAAGCCCCGAGGGCAAGGCGACCGGCGCTGACGTGCCGAAATTCGCCAGCGGCGGCGCCGACCTGCTGATCTTCGACACCAAGGACGTCTAAGTCTTCGTCACATCGGCCCGCCGCTCGCGGGCCGATGTTGCGACGATCGGTTCAACTTTCGTCGAAAGCCCGCTGTCGTTTGCAGCAGCGCTGCAAAAAATTCAGCCATGCATTTGTCAATTCGCACGACCGGCATGGCTGCGCGCGGATGTGCGGCGCCAACGCATGTGGCAATCCGATGAGGACCGTAATACTAATCTTTCCGATCTCAATGCTGGACGAGTAGGAGAGATGCCATGGTGCTTGGGTTGACCCTGCCCGCCCTTACGCTGATCCATGTCATCATCAGCCTGATCGCTATCGCCGCCGGCATCATCGTGATGTTCGGCCTGCTCGCCTCTAAGCCGATGCCGGGCCTCACCGCGGTCTTCCTGCTGTTCACGATCCTCACCAGTGCCACCGGCTTCCTGTTTCCGTTCAAGGAGCTGCTGCCCTCGCACATCATCGGCATCATCTCGCTGGTGCTGCTCGCGATCGCCTGCTTCGCGCTCTACGGCATGAAGCTCGCCGGCGCCTGGCGCCCGGTTTACATCGTGACCGCGATGGTCTCGCTCTATTTCAATGTCTTCGTGCTGGTGATCCAGTCGTTCCTGAAGGTGCCGGCGCTCGCCGCGCTCGCGCCCGCGGTGCCGCCGGCGCCGCCGTCGGGGCCGGTGTTCGCGGTGGTGCAGGGCATCGTGCTGGTGTTCTTCGTGGTGCTCACCATCGGCGCGTGGCGCCGCTTCAGGCCGATGACGTTTGCCTGATCACACGATTGTCGTCATTCCGAGCTGATGCAGGGCATCGCACACCGGATATCGCACACCCATCTTGCGGATCATCGGCTCGCGCCTGCGCGCGGGCCATCACGCAATGATTTTCACCGAAAGGATGCAGTCCATGCCCACCATCACCACCAAAGACGGCGTCGAGATTTTTTACAAGGATTGGGGTTCGGGCCAGCCGATCGTGTTCAGCCATGGCTGGCCACTGTCGTCGGACGACTGGGACACGCAGATGCTTTTCTTCGTCGCCAAGGGCTACCGCGTCGTCGCCCATGACCGCCGCGGCCACGGCCGCTCGTCGCAGGTCGCGGACGGCCACGACATGGACCATTATGCCGACGACCTCGCGGCGGTGACGGCGCATCTCGATCTCAAGAACGCCATCCATGTCGGTCACTCCACCGGCGGCGGCGAGGTCGTGCACTACATCGCGCGTCATGGCGAGAGCCGGGTGGCGAAGGCGGCGATCCTCTCCGCGGTGCCACCGCTGATGGTGCAGACGGCTGCCAATCCCGGCGGCCTGCCGAAGAGCGTGTTCGACGATCTCCAGAAGCAGCTTGCGGCGAGCCGCACGCAATTCTATCGCGACCTCGCTTCGGGCCCGTTCTACGGCTACAACCGTCCCAGCGCAAAGCCGTCGGAAGCCGTGATCCAGAACTGGTGGCGCCAGGGCATGATGGGCGGCGCGAAGGCGCATTACGACGGTATCGTCGCGTTCTCGCAGACCGATTTCACCGAGGATCTGAAGAAGATCAACGTGCCCGTGCTGGTGATGCACGGCGACGACGACCAGATCGTGCCTTATGCCGATTCCGGGCCGCTGTCGGCCAAGCTGCTGAAGAACGGCACGCTGAAGACCTACAAGGGCTTTCCGCACGGCATGCCGACCACCCATGCCGAGACCATCAACGCGGACTTGCTGGCGTTCTTCAAGGCGTAGAGCTTCGAAAAAGATGGGGTTCGCAGTGAGAGCTGCGAGCCCGTTGGGGACGTTCCGATGAAAGTCATCGTCTTCGGTGCGACCGGCATGGTCGGGCAGGGTGCTTTGCGCGAATGCCTGATCGATCCCGGCATCGACCGCGTGCTCGTGGTCGGACGCAGCCCAACCGGCGTGCGCAACGCCAAGCTCGTCGAGATCATCCACGACGATTTCATGGATTATTCGGCGATCGAGGCGCAGCTCACGGGCTTCGATGCCTGCCTTTTCTGCCTCGGGGTCTCCTCGATCGGCATGAACGAAGAGCGCTACCGTCATCTGACTTACGACCTCACGCTCGCCGCGGCGACGACGCTGGCGAAAATCAACCCGCAGATGATATTCATCTACGTCACCGGCGCCGGCACCGATTCCAGCGAGCAGGGTTCGCGGATGTGGGCACGGATCAAGGGCAAGACCGAGAACGATCTCTTCAAGCTGCCGTTCAAGGCCGCCTACATGTTCCGGCCCGGTGCGATCCAACCCCTGCACGGCGCCCGCTCCAAGACCGCCTGGGTGCAGGCCGTGTATACCGCAACCTGGCCGCTCTGGTCGGTGCTGCGCCGGATCTCACCGTCGCTCGTCACCTCGACCGAGCAGATCGGGCGGGCCATGATCCGGGTCGCCCGGGAAGGGTATCCGCGGAAGGTGCTGGAGATGGAGGATATCAATAGCCTCTAGGGTCTGGACTCAATTGAGCCACCAGAGCAAGGCGGCGGTCAGAAGGATTGCTGAGAGGAAGATATCTGCGCGCTTGTCATATCGGGTGGCGATGCGGCGGAAGTCCTTCAGGCGACAAAACATGCGCTCGATGACGTTGCGGCCTTTGTAGGCGCGTTTGTCGTAGCGATGCGGGTGCTTACGGGTCGGATTTGGGGGGATGACCGCCTTGATCCGCCGCTGTGCGAGTTCCTCGCGCAAGCTTCTGGCGTCATAGGCTCGGTCGGCAATGACACTCTTCGGTCGATGCCCCAAAGTGAGCAGACGGCGGGCTCCGTCGAGGTCGTGGACGTTTCCAGCCGTGATCAACAAGGCATATGGACGCCCGATCTCATCGGTCAGCGCGTGGATTTTGGTCGTTTGCCCGCCACGCGAGCGGCCGATGGCATTGTTGAAGGCCCCCCTTTTGCGCCGGCTGCCGAGCGGTGGGCTTTGATGTAGGTGGAATCAACAGATGCCGCCCCGTACATGCCAGTCGACCCCGTCAGGGCATAGAAAATATCGGTCCAAATCCCCTGACGGCTCCAGCGATTGAAGCGATTGTAAACCGTCGTATACGGGCCGTAGACCTCCGGGCAGTCGCGCCAACGCGCCCCACATCGCAGCATATGGACGATCCCGCTGATCACCCGGCGATCATCCACCCGGTGCGCTCCGCGGCGGCCTCGCGGCAACAACGGCTCTATTCGCTGCCACTCTGCATCGCTCAACCAATAGACTTGCTTTGCCATCCAAGCCTCCCTCCGTTGGAAAGCTTGAATCACAATCCCGCCTCAAGAGGAATCTCTATTGAGTACAGACCCTAGTTCGCTGGCCCGTTAGCTTGCCGCGGAAATTTCGGGGCCCGCGCGCGTTGAGCCCCGTCCGCCCTGAAGGAGAAGCGTCGGCGATGTCTCCCCAGCTCAAATTGATTGCACTCGACGCCGATGATCTCGCTGTCATCTCGACCCATGTCCAGGACGCCCGTGTCCAGCCCTCCGACATCATCTGGCGGCAGAACGAGAAGCGGCTTGTCGTCGGCATGAGCCGGCTGGACTGGGAGCAGACGCTGGAAGGCGAGGCCGAGCCGCGCCGGCTGGTCGCCGCGCTCCGCTTCGACCGCGTGCTCGCCTGCAAGTCGCGCAACATCGACCTCGGCGCTCTGGACAAGGTTCTGGACCTGGTCGGCATCGAGTTTCACCCCCAGGACGGCCGCAACGAGGAGCCTGGCGGCAGTGCCCTGCTGTTGTTCGCCGAGGGCGGCGCCATCCGCCTCGATGTCGAATGCCTGGAATGCGAGCTGACCGACCTCGGGGCGGACGCGCTGGGAACGGGACTGGGGATCGAGGGGGAGGGGTGAGGGACGGAAATTCGTACCCCTTCCTTGCCGTTGTCCTGGCGAGGGCCAGGACCCATTACCACCGGTGGTCGTGATAGAGGGGATGGGGGCCACATCCTGCTTCAATTACAACAAGTTGGGGTAATGGGTCCTGGCTTTCGCCAGGACGACACCGAAGCAGGATGACGACGGAAGATGACCACAACTCCCAAGGGTTGACGCCGCTTCCCCGCCGCGCCATTGAGCAGGGGGTCGGGTGAGCCAATCCGCCCCAAAAGACCAGCCTAAAGACCATCGCAAAATGCCCCTTCGTCTCGACCGCAGCAGCGCCGATTTTGACCAGCGATTCGCGGCCTTCCTCGCCGCCAAGCGCGAGGTCTCGGCCGACGTCGAGGCCGCCGCGCGCGCGATCGTCGACGACGTCGCCAGGCGGGGCGATGCCGCCCTGCTCGAGGCCACGCAGAAATTCGACCGGCTGGCGCTGGATGCCGCCTCCTTGCGCGTCACCGCCGCCGAGATCGAAGCCGCGGCAAAGGTCTGCGATGTCGCGACGCTGGACGCGCTCAAGCTCGCGCGCGACCGCATCGAGACCTATCATCGCCGTCAGCTCCCGACGGACGAACGCTTCACCGATTCCCTCGGCGTCGAGCTCGGCTGGCGCTACACCGCGATCGAATCCGCGGGCCTCTACGTGCCCGGCGGCACCGCCGCCTATCCGTCCTCGGTGCTGATGAACGCGGTGCCGGCCAAGGTCGCCGGCGTCGCGCGCCTCGTCATGGTGGTGCCCTCGCCGGACGGCAAGCTCAATCCGCTGGTGCTGGCGGCAGCCCATCTCGGCGGCGTCACCGAGATCTACCGCGTCGGCGGTGCCCAGGCCGTGGCCGCGCTCGCGCATGGCACGGCGACGATCGCGCCGGTCGCAAAAATCGTCGGCCCCGGCAACGCCTATGTCGCCGCGGCAAAACGGCTGGTGTTCGGCAAGGTCGGCATCGACATGATCGCCGGCCCCTCCGAGGTGCTGGTGATTGCCGACGACACCGGCAATGCCGACTGGATCGCCGCGGACCTGCTCGCGCAGGCCGAGCACGATGCCAGCGCGCAATCGATCCTGATCACCGATTCCGCGCGCCTTGCCGCCGATGTCGAAAAGGCGGTCGCAACGCAGCTGAAAACGTTGCCGCGCGCCGCGATCGCGGGCGCGTCGTGGAATGATTTCGGCGCCGTCATCATGGTGAGATATCTCACCGATGCCATCCCGCTCGCGGACGCGATCGCCGCCGAGCATCTCGAGATCATGACTAGTGATCCCGATGCGCTCGCCGCAAAGATCCGCAACGCCGGCGCGGTGTTCCTTGGGTCCCACACGCCGGAGGCGATCGGCGACTATGTCGGGGGCTCCAACCACGTGCTGCCGACCGCGCGCTCGGCGCGATTCTCCTCGGGGCTGTCGGTGCACGACTTCATGAAGCGTACCTCGATCCTGAAATGCGGCCCGGACCAGCTGCGTGCGCTGGGCCCGGCCGCGATGACGCTTGGACAAGCGGAGGGGCTGGACGCTCATTCGCGCTCGATTGGATTGCGCCTCAATCTGTCATGACAAAGCCGCCCGAACAGGACGACTCGACCAATCGCATCGTCGGCGTCACGCTCGACGAGGACTCGATCGGTCGTTCCGGGCCCGACATCGAGCATGAGCGCGCAATCGCGATCTACGACCTGATCGAGCAGAACCTTTTCGCGCCTGACGGTGCCGACGGGAAGGGGCCGTTCACGCTGCATATCGGCATCACCGGCAGCCGGCTGATGTTCGACATCCGCCGCGAGGACGGCACGCCTGTGGTCGCGCATCTGTTGTCGCTGACGCCGTTCCGGCGGATCGTGAAGGACTATTTCATGATCTGCGACAGCTACTACCAGGCGATCCGGACCGCGACGCCGGACAAGATCGAGGCCATCGACATGGGCCGCCGCGGCATCCATGACGAGGGCTCACGCACGCTCCAGGAGCGGCTGAAGGGCAAGGTGCGGGTCGATTTCGAGACCTCGCGCCGGCTGTTCACGCTCATTACTGTCCTTCATTGGAAGGGTTAAACGCGGATGGCTGCGCCCCCACGCGCACGCGATCCGCAATCGGTGCTGTTCGCCTGCGCGATGAATAGTGTGCGCTCGCCGATGGCCGAGAGCCTGTTGCAGCACATGTTTCCGCAAGGCCTCTACGTGAAGTCGGCCGGCGCCAGGAAGGGCGAGCTCGATCCGTTTGCGGTGTCCGTGATGGCCGAGCTCGGCCAGAATATCTCCGCCCACAAGCCGCAGACCTTCGAGGAGCTGGAGGACTGGGAGGGGCTGAACTTCGACCTCATCATCACGTTGTCGCCTGAGGCGCACCACAAGGCGCTGGAGCTGACCCGCACGCTCGCAGCCGACGTCGAATACTGGCCGACGCAGGACCCCACCACCATCGAGGGCAGCCGCGACCAGAAGCTGGCCGCCTATCGCGAGGTCTGCGACCAGCTGTTGATGCGCATCCGCCGGCGGTTCGCGAAGGTGGGCGCGGCGAGCGGGTAGCAAGCGGCGTCCGTAACACCTGCGTCACAGAGCGCAGGCACACGCGTGTTGGCAACCTCGAATCACCAAACCTCCGGTTCCCGGGTTGTGAAATCAGCCCCCTTCCGATAGGTTCCGCGCGCAATTCACTCCGCTTCATCCCCCAAATCACCTGATGCTCGGCCGCCCCAAATTCGTACTTGCCTCCGGTTCGCCGCGGCGCCTGTCGCTGCTCAACCAGGCCGGCATCGAGCCGGACGCGCTCCGGCCCGCCGACGTCGACGAGACGCCGAGGCGGGGCGAGCTGCCGCGCGCCTGCGCCAACCGCCTCGCCCGGGGCAAGGCCGATGCGGCGCTCAAATCGGTGCAGCTGGACGACGAGCTGCGCGGCGCCTTCATCCTCTCCGCCGATACGGTTGTGGCGGTCGGCCGCCGCATCCTGCCCAAGGCCAATCTGGTCGACGAGGCCGCACAGTGCCTGCGCCTGCTCTCGGGCCGCAACCACCGCGTCTACACCGCGATCTGCCTCGTCACGCCGCGCGAGGCCTTCCGCCAGCGGCTGGTCGAGACCCGCGTCCGCTTCAAGCGCCTCTCCGAGGACGACATCCAGGCCTATATCGGCTCCGGCGAATGGCGCGGCAAAGCCGGCGGCTATGCCGTGCAGGGCATCGCCGGGTCCTTCGTGGTCAAGATGGTGGGGTCCTACACCAACGTGGTCGGCCTGCCGCTCTACGAGACCACCACGCTGCTCGGCGGCGAGGGCTTTCCGATCCGCTTCGGCTGGCTCAACGCCACCGCGGTGTGAGCCGAACAGCGGCTCCTGCAAAAATCGCGAAAACACCCCCATGCACAGTAGAATGGCCCCGCCGCATCCCGGTGGGGACACCTACGCCGCCGTCCGAGGAACCCGTTTGCCGACAGGCGCTTGAACTGCCTCACCTCGTGTAAAGCTGCCCCGATCATGAACGACCACGTCAAAACGCCCGCCACCCCACTCAAAACCTGCCCGATCTGCGGCAAGCCGCAGTCGCAGGCGACCCGCCCGTTCTGCTCCTCGCGCTGCCGCGACATCGACCTGAACCGCTGGCTGAAAGGCTCCTACGTCATCCCCGGCCGCGACGACGGGACCGACGACGTCGAATAAATAAATATTATCAAATACTTGATTGGGAAGCCGGCCAGCCGCGACGACCCTGCCCGACCTTGTGCACAGAAGGGACGCGCCCCGCGAAGCCAAAGGCGAAGCGTGGGTGGACAGGCCGCTTCCAGCCCACTATAAACCGCCCGCTCGATGGGCTTTGGCCCCTCTCTTGGAGCACGCCCAGGTAGCTCAGTTGGTAGAGCATGCGACTGAAAATCGCAGTGTCGGTGGTTCGATTCCGCCCCTGGGCACCATTCCCCTGACCTCGGACGACCCCAACAGCCGGCGGCTCCGCCGCATGCATTTGCTATGCACGCCCGGCCGCGGCTGAGTCAGACAGCTTCCGCGTCCCTGCTCATATAGGGAGATGTGCCATGGTTGCATCTAAGGGAGCGTTGTCCCTCAGGGGGCCAATTGGGGCTAATGAACCTCGCGATCAAAGCCTCGGTGCGCCTCGCCACACGACGCAAGTCACAAAAACACCCGCCGTCCGCTGGGCTATTCCGGCGCTTCTGTTGAGCCGAACTTTGCCAATGCGGATCTAGAGCGGCGCGTCACGCAGGCGCCTACCGTCTCGGTAGCGGTTCGGCGGGCGCACGGTCCAGCGGTGGGTGCGGCTTCGCGAGCCCCGTCGTACCGGGTGGTGCGTCATTGCTCACTGTACGAGTGTTGACGCGTTCCATCGTGATTGTAGACGCAACCACGATGACGGCAGCCAACGCGATTGCAAACAAGACCAAGGCTGTCCGATGCTGGTCCATCTATGCGACCTCCAGCTGAGCCTTCAACGATCGACAGTACAATAGCGGCTGTGATGAGAAGGTTCCAGATAGAGAACCGCGAACGCCTGCGGTGCGGCCCGCATCGATGAATTATGTCGTCATTTTCGAGCGCGGACAGTCCAAAACAGCACGTTCAGCCACGCGGCTGCGCATGGCACGGTGGCTAAATCTAGCGCTGCCGGACCGGGAAAAAAATGCAATCTTCTCGCCGTCTTGCGGTCCAATCTCAGATTGCCAATGACCGGGTCCTGTCCGAGCTTCGCTCGGGGCGGCCAGGTAAGCTAAGTCGGAATATGCCCAACAAGAAAGCTATCGAGAACATCCTGTCCAGCTTGCGGACGGTTGGAGGAAGCTCACCCGAAGTGCATCCCTCTGGGAAATTTGAGCACTTGACTGACGAAAGCGTTCTCCGCCTCTACGAAAGCATTCGTCGCCAAGTCGATGCCGACAAAGCACTCGGCGATAAATATCGTCTGGTGGGGCTTGCTGCCAAGGAGCGAGCTGAACGCCTGAGCGAAGAACTTCTTCGCCGAGGGGTGAAATTTAGCCCGATCGCTTGGTAGCGATACGCTTGGATGATTGGACGTAGCCCACAAGAGAAAGGGGGATCGTTGACCGGGGCAAACCATCGGCAAAATTCTTCGTATACGATCGTCTGAACGTCCTCCGCTGACTTCGCTGAAGCAAGGCGTGGGATGATCGTTCCTGCTTCCGGCGCCCATTCGCAATTGTGAGACTTGAGCACGAGTCGCGGTCCCGCCGCCGTGCTATTGCTGCTCCTCGCAATCCGCGCGAGGACATCCATGCTTCCCTTTCCTGCCGACATCTTCACCGAGCCCGAGGACGTCTCGCCCGACGGCCTTGCCAATCTCGGTCCGCTCCGCCGTCTCGCCGGCAGCTGGCAGGCCGACAAGGGCATCGACATCAATCCGAAGGCGGAGGGACCGGAGCGGCGCACCTTCATCGAGCGCATCCGCATGGACCCGATCGATCCGCAGGCCAACGGGCCACAGCTGTTCTACGGGCTGCGCTATCACATCCACATCAACACGCCCGAGGAGGACATCACCTTCCACGACCAGGTCGGCTATTGGCTGTGGGAGCCGGCGACCGGGCTGATCATGCAGACGCTGGCGATCCCGCGTGGGCAGGTGCTGCTCGCCGCGGGTAAGGCCGGGCCGGACGACAGGAAGATCTCCGTCACCGCGAAGCGCGGCGACACCGCCTACGGGATCTGCTCGACCGACTTCCTGGAGCAGGCCTTCCGCACCGACTCCTATCGCTGCGACATCAGCTTCAACGACGACGGCAGCTGGACATATCTGATCCAGACCGAGTTGTTTGTGCGCGGCGCGCCGTTCAATCACCACGACACCAACACGCTCAAGCTCATCGCGCCGCCAAAGCTCAATCCGCTTGCGGCGATCGTGAACGATCGCGCCAAGGCCGGCGGATCGGCGGCCTGAGATGCGGAGAAGCACATGAAGCCTTATGTCGTCTGTCTCATGCACTCCAGCCTGGATGGCCGCACGCATGCCAGCCGCTGGCGCCCGAAGGGTGCGGGCACGGACTGGTTCGAGAGGATCCATGACGAGCTCGGCGGCGATGCCTGGGTGATCGGCCGCGTCACCGGCTCGGAATTCGCCAAAGGCAAGCCGTACCCGGCCGAGACGCGCGAGACATTTCCGCGCGAAAGCTGGTTCGCACGGCGCGATGCGAAAACCTATGGCGTCGTGCTCGACGCGCAGGGCAAGATCGGCTGGGGCCGCTCCGACATCGGCGGGGATCCGATTGTCGTAGTGCTGACCGAGAGCGTCTCAGATGCGCATCTGGCCGGGCTCCGCAGCGAGGGCGTATCCTATATCTTTGCCGGCAAGACCGAGATCGACCTGGCGCTGACGGTCGACATCCTCAATCGCGAGCTCGGCGTGAAGCGTCTGCTGGTGGAGGGCGGCGGCGTTGCCAATGGCGCGTTCCTGCGCGCTGGCCTCATCGACGAATTCGATCTGATCCTCAGCCCCGCGATCGACGGCGCGAAGGGCGCACCCTTCGTGTTCGATTCAACGGAGGCGGACGGCGACAAGCGCGCACCACTGACCGCGATGACGCTGGAGAGCACGCGGGAGCTTGGCGGCGGCGTCCTGCTGCTGCGGTATCTGATCCAGAACGATCCGCAGGCCGTGACCAAGTAAAGCACGGCTATGTCCGAACCATCCGAGCACATCGTCATCGTCGGTGCCGGCGCCGCCGGCCTGATGGCGGCGCGGGAGCTGGCCCGTGCGGGCAGACGCGTGACCATCCTGGAGGCGCGCGAACGCTGCGGCGGGCGCATCCGTCCGCTGCCGGCGTCGCAGTTCGGCTACTCCGCCGATGGTGGTGCCGAGTTCGTCCATGGCGAGGCGCCGGTCACGCGGGCCTTGCTGCGCGAGGCGGGGCTGTCCCTTCAGGAGATTGAGGGCACGCAGTGGAGCTTTGACGGCGCAGGCCTCTCGCGTGAGGGCCGCCATGATCCGCATGAGGCGGAGCTGCAAGCTGTGCTCCGGGACTTGAAGGACGATCTCACTGCGGCCGATTTCCTACGCCGTCATTTTGCTGGGGTGGAATATGAGCGGCTGCGCCATTCGATCGAGCGGATGGTCGAGGGCTATGATGCGGCAGACCCCGAGCGTGCCTCGACGCTGGCGCTGCGGGAGGAGTGGATGGATGGCGGTCACGCTCTGCAGGCGCGGATCAATGGTGGCTATGGCGCGCTGATCGACTTTCTGGTGACCGAGTGCCGCGGTTACGGCGTTGCGATCCGGCTCGGTTGCGCCGTGTCGGCGATCGAGCAAGAAGGCGGCGCCGTGGCGGTGCGTTGCGCCGGTGGCGATGGGCTTGCCTGCGACCGCGTCATCCTCACCGTGCCGCTGCCGCTGCTGCGCGAGATTGCGCTGCCGGCGAGCGCAAGCGCGAGGGCCGCTGCCGCCGACGACATCGGCTTCGGCAACGTCATCAAGGTCCTGCTCCGCTTTGCGCGGCCATGGTGGCGCGACCACGGCGAAGATCTGGGGGATATGACCTTCCTGCTGTCGGACGAGGCGATACCGGTGTGGTGGACGCGATACCCGGACCAGCATCCCCTGCTCACCGGTTGGTTCGGCGGCCCGCGGACGGCGGAGTTGTCGCATCTCGAACCGCAAGGGCTGATCGAGGCCGGGCTCGACTCGCTCGCTGGCATCTTCAAGCGGTCACGCGAAGATATCGCGCGCGATCTCGTGGCGTCGGCTGCGATCAATTGGGCGCACGATTCTTTCGCCCGCGGCGCCTATTCCTGGGCGACGCCACGGACGCGCGCGGCGCAGGCGATTCTCGCGCGCTCCGACGGCGTCGTGCTGTTTTCCGGCGAAGCGCTCTATCGCGGCCGCGACATGGGTACGGTCGAGGCGGCGCTGGCGAGCGGGCTGGAGACGGCGAGGATGATCCTGCGGCGATAAGGAAGAAGGCCCGCATCTCTGCGGGCCTCTTGTCTCACCAGCGTCCGCCGCCGAAGCTGAAGGTCACGCCGGGACCACCGCCGTAATACCCATACGGTCCGCCGCCATAATAGCCGTGGTGCCGCGGGTAATAGCCGTAGCTGCGGTAATAGGGGCGATAATGGCCGTGGTGGTGATGGCGCCAGTGGTGATGGTGCCGATGACCGTGATGGCGGTGCCTGTGCTGCGCGCTGATGTCGGTCGATCCGCTTCCTTGCGCGTTCTGCTTCGCGCTTGAATCATTGGCCGCGTTTGCCGTCGATCCGCCGGCAATCGCCGCAGCGCCGAGGGCCATCGCGACAAAGAGATATTTCATGTCATCACTCCAGTTGAATGTCGTGTGACAACAGATGAGCATCCGGCGCGTTCCGGCTAGTACGGGCGTCGAAACGACGCAGTGTGCGACGCCCGATTTGCACGGATGCGTGTGCGTCGTGAGTCTTAATGCCGCATCACCGGCGCGATTCGCATTGCTGCCATCACTCCGCCGCGAATGAGGCGACCACGTCGGCAGTGGTGACGATGCGCGCGAATTCGCCGTCGAGATTCGACAGCGTCATCGCATGGATCTCCTCGGCCGAGTGCGCATCACCGTCGGGCCCGATACGCTCGAATGTCCATGTCGCATCGCGCACGAGCTGCGCGTCGAAACCGAGATTGCCGGCCATCCGTGTCGTCGTCTCCACGCAATGGTTGGTCGTGGCGCCGCAGATGACGAGCGTGCCGATGCCAGCCGCGCGCAGGCGCGTCTCGAGGTCGGTGCCGATGAAGGCGCTGTTGACGCGCTTGACGATCACGGGTTCGCCCGGCTGCTCCTGCGCCTCGTCCTTGACGGTGTAGCCGGGACGGGACGGAAGAAACGATGAATTCGGCTTGGTGCCTTCATGTCGGATGTGGAAGATCGGCGCGCGGCTGGCCCTGAACGTCTTCAGGAGATCGGCGATGCGCGCCACCGCATCCGGATTGTTGCGCCGCTTGCCCGCCGCCTCCCATTCGTCGAACGCGCGCTGGACGTCGACCACGATGAGGGCGGAGAGGGGGCTGGTCATGGAGCGCGACTTTCTAACTTGCTTGCTGCGCCAACTATGCGAGGCGAAGAGGACAACGCGCAATGTCAATCTTCCCTCGTTTCACGACCTGTAGCCGGGATAAGCGATGCAGCTATTGCGACGTTGCCAGCGGCAGGCTGACGTGAAAGACGGCGCCGCCAGACGGTGCGTTTTCGGCCCAGATGCGCCCGCCATGTGCCTCGACGATGGTATGCGCGATCGAGAGGCCGATGCCCATGCCTTGCGCCTTGGTCGTGAAAAACGGCTTGAAGATCTCGGTCACCTTTTCGACGAGGACGCCGTCGCCTGTATCGGCGATGGAGACCAGGGCCTGATTGCCGTCGGCGAGACTGGTTCGACCGACGACACGGCGCCGATCGTCCGGAAGATGCGCCACCGCATCCATGGCGTTCACGACCAGATTCAGGATGGCTTGCTGCAATTGAATCTTGTCGGCCTTCACGCGAATGTTCGCGGACGACGGCTCCGTCGCGAGTTCGATATCATGGGTCAGGGCCTGCACGGAGAGGAATCGAAACACCTCGCCGACTGTCGCATTGAGGTCGAGCTCGCGCCGTTCGGCCGGGTCTCGCTTCAGAAACGAGCGCAGCCGGTGGATGACTTCGGCTGCCCGCTGATCGTCGCGGCGGATGTGGTCCAATATCTCGCTGATCTCGCCGAGGTCGGGAGCCGGATGCCGCAACACCTGCTGGGCCGCCTCGGCGTTGATCAGAATCGCGGCGAGCGGCTGGTTCAGCTCGTGGGCGATCGAGGCGGACATCTCTCCGACGGTCGCACGGCGGTTCAAGTGGGCGAGCTCCGACATGCGCTGGCGCGCCTCGACCTCGGCCAGGAAGCGCAGCCTGCGCTCGCGTAACAGAGTGGCGATCATCAACGCCTGCACCAGCACCACGCTCGCGACGATCGTGGAGTGCCAGTAATACCGCTCCCAGAAGCTGGGCTCGCGGAACCGCACCTCGCTGCCTGTGGGCAGATTGGCTTCGTCGACGTTCCAGCGTTTCAGCTCCCGCCAGTCGAAGATCGGCTTCACGTTATCCCCGCTGAAGGGCGGGATACTCGACGGCGCTTCGCCGTCGAGTATCCGCATCGCCACTTCGCCGGCTTCCCGTCCGATGCTGTCGGATAGTAGCAAGAAGCCGCCCACTCCCGACCGTCCGAGGAACGTATCGGATGTGATGACGATCGGGCGGTTCGCGCTCTCCGCGACGCGTGCGAGCGCTGCAGCGGGGGAATAATAGGTGCCTTCACCGTCGGAATACATTGCCGAGGTCAGGATCGCAGAGCGGGCGGGCTGGGCGGCGACTTGCTTGCGGACCTCACGCAACGTTGTGTCGGACAGATCGGTGACCTCGAGATCGGGCATTGCGGCCGCAAAATCCTGTTTCCATTGGCCGTACACCAGCGGATTCTTCCAAGCGCCGCCGACGAGGACGACGCGGGTCAAGTCGGGAACGATTGCGCGCGCTGCAGTCAGGAGATGTGCCGGCCTCACGTGGGCGAAGACCGCCGTCGTGTCCGGCAGGAACAGCGCGCGCGTCTCGGGCAGATCGGGCACGAAGCCGTATACGACAGGTGCGGCGGGCCAGATCTCCTGCTTCCGCGTCTGAAGGAATTTCGCCGATGCGACGCCGATCGAAACGATGACGTCGATCGAGCGCTGCGCATATTTGGACTTGAGGTGACCGACGAGGCTCTCCTCGTAGTCCGGCCCAGGGAAGCGGGCGAGATCGAGGCTCTCGCCGTAGATCACGGGCTGGATCTTGCCGTTCTGCTTCGCTGCAGCGCGGATGCCGGTAAAGATCTCCAGATAGAAGGGCGAGCGAAAATCGGCTTCTTCGAGAACGAGAATAGAGCGCTGCTGCGGGCCGTCGGCCGCTATGCATTCATGCGACAGGTTGGTGAAGAGGCAGACGATCAGGATGCGCGCGAGGCCGCTGAGGATACGCATTGCTTCCGGACCCCGCCTCCGCTTGCAATCGGGCTCCTCAAGGAGGACGCACGGGAGAGCATACAGGGCTGACCTGGGGTTTCAACGGAAGGATGCGGGGTCGCTCCGCTGAGGACGGGGCGCCCGGAGGGCGGCTACTTGAACGGATCCTGGATCGACGGCGCCGACTGCCGGATGCGGCGCACACTGACCGGCGTGCCGTCGGAGACGAACAAAAGCTCGTACTTGCGGCCCTCGCTGTCGGTGGCCGAACAGGTGACGTCGTTCACCCTCTTGGCGGCGAAATTGCCGGTCTGGCGGCAGACACCGGTGGAGGTTTGCGCCGCCGGCACCGGCAGGCCGTCGACCTTCGGCCGGTCCTTGGAGTTGAGCAGCATGCGGTCGATCGGCAGCTCGTAGGAATTGTCGTCGGCGCGCTTGCCGTTCTCGCCGGAGAACGACACGACGTGATTTTCGTCGGCGGGATCGTCGACCGCGACCGCAAAATTGACCCGGCCCTTGTCGCCATGGGCATAGGCCACCGTCTTACACGCCAAGGTGCGACCGGCGATCTTCAGCGTCTTGCAACGGCCGGACATCAGCGCCAGCAAGTCAATAAAGTCGTTCTGCTGCGCCGGCGGATTGTTGACGGGGATGGGAGCAGAAGGCTCGGCAAAACAAGGGCTTGCCAAGGCGATGAGGGCGACACCGAGGACCGGTCGGCGGAGGCGCATCGGAAGGCTCACATGCCAGGGAACCATGGAAAAGTTCCGTTCGATAACCATCGAACCGCAAATTGGTTGCGATCCCGTTTGTCTTGTCGAACCCGACTGGAATACCACCGCGCCACCTCAACGGCGATTCATCGAGATCGCCAGCCTATCCCACCCGGCACTTGGCGTCAGGCTGGTGTTTTTTTCGTGGCAGATCTAGCCCGCCGCCGCCTGCCAGCGCGTATCGCGCAGGGACGGGCGGCGATGCAGGCGGGCCTCGAGCAGGGCGCGGGCGCGGGGCAGTTCGCCGTTGCGCATGAGCGCGACGATGTAGGTGTCCTCGATCAATTCGCGCTGGGCGTGGCTGCCGCCGATGCGCACGACGTCGGCAAGAACCGGCGCGAGCGTTTGCACGCAGGCTGCGTAATCCTCGTCCGAAAAGGCCAGAAGCGCGCGGCAGATCGCGGGCACCACCGGGCCGGCCGTCAGCTTGCCGTCTGCGAGCCGCTGCTCGATCATGGCCAGACGCGCGGCAAGTGCCTCGTGATTCTGCGTTGCGGCGGCGAACAGCGCCATGTGGACATCGGCGAACGGCAGGCCGGATTTCGGGAAGAGTTTTTGCGCGGCGGCGTCGGCATCACGCCAGAGCGCCTCGGGCACGGTGTGGCCGTAGGCCGACAGGCGCCAGAGCAGCGAGGCGCTGTCGGTGACGACGTTGAGCGGCGGCGCCTGCGTGACGGACGGCTGGAGCACGTCGGCATAGATCGACAGCGCCCGCGCCGCATCGCCGTGCTCGAGTGCGCCGAGCGCCTGGTGCCAGCGGATGTGGCCATGCAGAATCCCGGCGCGGTCGTAAGAGGGGATCCAGTCGTCGACGAGACGATCGGCCTCCTCGATCGAGCCGTCCTCGAACATCGCATGCAGCACGGCATGCGCGGCGTGAGCGTTGGCGCGGCGCAAATTGAAGCCGCGCTCGGTGACGCCGCGGCCGCGCGCGACATCGCCGTTCTCCGTCATCGCCCAGCCAGACATGGTGAGGAACCACCAGTCCTCGCCATAGTGCTGCGCGACGCGCTCGCACAGCTCATGTCGCGCGCGATCGTGATCGGCCATGCCGGAGAAGGCGAACAGGCCGAACGCACCGAGCGGCAGCGACAGCACCAATGCATCGCGCGGCCATGTCTCGACGTGCTGGCGCATCGCCGCAATCGCCTCGGGCAGTCGTCCCTCGATCGCGAGCGCCAGCGCCTCGACATGGGAGCGCTCGCGCTCCGTGCCGCCCTTGGCGACGAGCTCGCGCGCGATCGCCGCTTTGCTGCGTGCGAGGTCGCCCTGCTGATAGAAGGCGTGCACGCGGGCACGGGCGATATGGGCTAGCGCGAATTCCGGATCGGTCGCGATCGCGCGCTCCAGCGCTTCCGCCGTGCCGGTCCATCCCGCGAGCATGAGGTCGACGCCCTCGCGATAGGCGGATGCTGCTTCGTGCGAAGAGGTGGAGAGCGGAAGTCCGTAACGATCTTCGGGCGTCATGGCCGTCTCCCCGTTCTCAAGCCGTCCGTGCGCGGCGTCCCTCGATCGGATAGGCGGGGTCGTTGTAGCCCGGCGTCGAGGGATGGCCCGGCGTCACCAGGCGATCGATCAGGGCTTCGTCATCCGCAGTGAAGCGATAGTCGAGCGCGCTGAGGTAGTCGTCCCATTGCTCTTCCGTGCGGGGGCCGGCGATGATGGAGGTCACGAATGCGGAGTTCAGCACCCAGGCGACCGCGAACTGGCCAGCGGTGATGCCTTTCTTCTCGGCGTGGGACTTGATCTCCTGCGCCAGCTGGAGCGATTCCGGCCGCCATTCGGTCTGCATCATGCGGGTGTCGTTGCGGCCCGCGCGCGTCTCCTTGTCCGGCGCGGCATCGGGCTTGTACTTGCCGGTGAGGACGCCGCGCGCGAGCGGGCTGTAGGGCACGATGCCGAGGCCGTAGTAAGAGCAAGCCGGGAAGTGCTCGACCTCCGGCATGCGGTTCATGGCGTTGTAATAGGGCTGGCTCACTGCGGGCCGGTCGATGCCGAGCCGGTCGCAGATGTTACAGATCTCCGCGACGCGCCAGGCACGGTAGTTGGAGATGCCGAAATAGCGCACCTTGCCGGCGCGGATCAGGTCGCCCATCGCGCGCACCGTCTCCTCCAGCGGCGTCGCATGGTCTTCCTTGTGCAGATAGTAGATATCGATGTGGTCGGTGCCGAGCCGCTTCAGGCTCTCGTCGGCGGCCTGCAACACCCAGCGCCGCGACAGCCCGCCGCGATTGGGATCATCGTGCGTTCCGTTGTTCATGGGGTTTGCGAGTTTCGTCGCGAGCACCCAGGCGTGGCGGTTACCGGCGATGGCGCGTCCCACGACCTCTTCGGAGCCGCCCTTCGAATAGGCGTCCGCCGTGTCGATGAAGTTGATCCCGGCATCAAGCGCCTTGGCGATGATCCGTTTTGACGTGGCTTCATCGGTCGGCCCGCCGAACATCATCGTGCCCAGACAGATCGGCGACACTTTCAGGCCGCTGCGGCCGAGCTGGCGGTATTGCATGGGCTGTTTCCTCAAGCGATTTGGTGAGCAGCAGCATAGCCGCCTCACTCCGTCATTGCGAGCGCAGCGAAGCAATCCAGAGATGCGTCCGCGGAGAGGTTCTGGATTGCTTCGCTGCGCTCGCAATGACGAGGGTGGAGCGCACGCTGTGCCCCACACATTCGGTGTCAACGCGCGGCTTGACCGAGCGATCCGGTACGCCGAGACGTCAGTGATTGAGCCGAGAGGCCGCGGCGTACCGGATTCCCCGCCTTCGCGGGGAATGACAGTGGTGAGTGCGCCTACCCCGGCCCCTTCAAGATCTTGAACACGCCATTCGCCATCACGATGCAGCGATCATCCACCGTCACCTCGGTGCTCATGAAGATCAGGCTGCGCGTCGAGCGGACCACGCGCGGGCGGGAGATCAGGATGTCGCCGATCTGGCCGGCCTCGACGAAATGGGTGTCGAGCTGCACCGTCGCCATGAACTCCTTGCCGGAGACGTAGCGGGCGGTCATGCCGCAGGTGCGGTCGGCGAAGGTCATCATCACGCCGCCCTGGACCATGCCGCGGCGGTTGTGGTGCTTGTCTTCGGTCGCGAGCGCGAACTCGTAATGACCGTCGACCTTGCGCTCCCACAGCGGGCCGATCAGGTGCATGAAGCCCGTGGTCTCCAGGATGCTCCAGCCTTCTGATTTGAGCCTTGCGGCGGCCTTGCTCGTCATGTCGTCGTCCATTCCCGTGCTTGCGTTCTCATTTCATCGAGGCCGGACGTGGTGTAGTCAAGCATGATGAGACCGTTCGACGATGCCACACGGCGGAATATCGCGGCTGCCTGCGCCGCCTTCGCGCGCCTGCCGGACGAAGACACGCCGGCGGCATTGAAGCGCGCTGCGGTGGCGGTTGCGCTGACGGCCGCAGGCGCGGGTGACGAGACTGCGCTGCTGCTCACGCTGCGCGCATCTCACTTACGCGCGCATCGCGGCCAATGGGCCTTGCCGGGCGGACGCTGCGACGCCGGCGAGACGCCGGTCGAGGCGGCGCTGCGCGAACTCGACGAGGAGCTTGGTCTTCGCCTCACGCGCGCGGATGTGCTCGGCACGCTCGACGACTATCCGACCCGCTCCGGCTACCTGATCACGCCGGTCGTGCTCTGGGCCTCCGATAGTGCAGCGATCAGACTGAACCCGGACGAGGTCGCCTCCGTCCATCGCATCGCGCTCACCACGATCGAGCGCGAGGACGCTTTCGACTTCGTCGCGATTCCCGAGAGTGCGCGACGCGTGATCCGCTTCCATCATCAGATGAGCCTGATCCACGCGCCGACGGCGGCGCTGATCTACCAGTTCCGCGAAGTGCTGGCGGGCCGACACACCCGCGTGACCGAGCTGGAACAGCCGGTTTTCGCCTGGAAATGACATGGTAAACGCCGCGTTAACGTGACGGTTACCGGATGCCTGCTAAGAGGGCAGCATGCACCACACACCGATTCGACGTGCCCTGACGCTGGTTCCATTTGCGCTTCTCCTGCTCGCGCCCGCTGCGCGCGGCGGCGAGGCCGATGCGCTGCCGCCCGCCGTTCGCGATGCTAAGGCCCAGCTGCTGTCGCAGTTTTTTGCGCAAGGTGGGGCGTCGGCGGCCGTGCTCGAATATCGCCGCAAGCTCGCGGAATATCAGGCCGCCCGCGCCGCCTTTGACGCCGAGGCCGGCGCCTATTGGAGCCAGATCTCGGAGAAGCGGCGCGGCCGCAACGCCAAGCGGCGCAGCGGACAACAGGTCACCTTAGAGGATTACGTGCTGGAGCATCCGCCGCTCTATAACGGGCCGAAACGGCCGGTGAACCCGGAGCCGGAGGAAACGCCGGAGCGTCCGCCCCGAAAGCCCATCCCTGTCGTCGCCGATTTCCTGCGCGCGGCGCAGGAGCTCTACCAGTTCACGCCGCAGCGCCCGACCAGCGAGGTCGAGTTCAAGCGTGCCTATGCCCGCTACGCGCTCGCCTCCGGGCTGACGCGCGAGCAGGCGGTGCGGGTCTATTCGTTCGAGACCGGCGGCACCGGCAGTTACGACGTGCAGGCGGGGATCGAGCATGGCGGCAGGCGCGCGATCTCGACCGCGATGGGCTACAATCAGCTCCTGACCACCAACAGCGTCGAGCTGCTCGCCGAGCAGGGGCATGAATTGATCCGTGCGCTTTCGGAGAAGGTGGCGCGGACCTCAGGCCCGCCGCGCCAGGCACTCGAGCACAAGCTCGTTGTGCTCAAGAAGATGGTGGGGCATGCGAAGTCGGTGCCCGACACCTGGTCGGAGCACGAGAAGATCGGCAACACCGCGCAGGGCTGGGCCATGCACGCCATGGTGCTCGACGTCGACGTCGGCCCGATGCTCCAGACCCACAAGCTCCTGACCTCGGTGCTGTTCGCGCGCGCCAAGGGCTACGCCCGTCCGCTCAGCGCGGCCGAGCTCGAGATGATGAACCTCACCGGCGACGGCACCGGCCTCGACATGGTGACGATGCCGCAGGCGATGCGCGGGCAGGTGCCGACCTCCAATTTCTTCCAGCGTGGCGGCTACGAGCGCAACCCGGTCGCGATCCGCCACAACACGGTGGCGAAGTTGCTCGCCGTGACAGATGAGCGCATGGACTCGAACAGCAGCAAGCCCGGCGCAAGGGAGCTGGCGGGAGCGTTTTGAGACACTGCTTGCTTCACCTCGCCCCGCTTGCGGGGAGAGGTCGGATTGCATCGAAGATGCAATCCGGGTGAGGGGGTACAGGTCCCTCGACAATCTCATGCGCGGAGAGAGGCCCCTCACCCCAACCCTCTCCCCGTAAGAACGGGGCGAGGGAGCGCACCGTCACTGCGGCATCTACTGATCCGACCCGAACTTGAACTTGCCGTCGCCCTCGAGGTACGGGCCGGTGCGCATGTAGAGCTGGCCGTTGTGGCCGATGAAGAACAGCGTGCCCTTCGGCACTTTCTTGGCGCCCTTGAGCAGCTCGCCGGCATTGCTGGTGCCCATCTTGTAGGAATAGGTCTTGCCCTCCTTGTCATAGGCGTAGCCCATGTCGGACTTGAGCTCCCACGGCGTCGCTGCAGTCTGGCCCAGTGCCGGAGCGGCAAAGGCGCCGAGCGCGACTGTGATTGCAAATGGCTTGATTGAAAATGCCGTCATTCCCATCCTCCCACGGTCGGGACATTCCGGGTTTGAACAAATCACGAACGGTATTTCAGGGTCAATTCGCGAAAGCGCCGCAGCGCATCACGTCTCGCCCAGCAGTTTGTGATTTTCCCTTCGTCCCTTCGCGACTATGTTCCGCTTTCCGTCTAGAACGCAACTCGACAAAATTATTGGTGGGGATGATTCGAATGCGCCATGTCATTAAACTTTGCGGGGTTGCTGCCTTGTCGCTGACGGCGATGGCGCCGGCCGCCCGGGCCGATGATTACCAGCTCACCCACAACCAACGCATTTCGTGCAGCCGCGGCCTTGCCCCCGGCAAGTTGAACACCGCGACCTGCAAGTCCTACACCTACCTCTTCAACACCAAGACCTCGGAATATTTCCGCTGCCAGGTCTCGCTGGCGCTGACCCGCGACAACAAGGAGGTCATCAACGTCCAGACCGATGGCGGCTGCACCAAGAAACCGCGCATCTTCGAGACCGACGGCAAGTACGATTTCGACGCCACCGAGACCGAGCCGCCGAACACCAACTCGTTCTTCGGCCCCGGCGGCTATTCGATCTGGGCCGCCGATGTCGGCGCGCAGAAGGTGCGCGGCTGCATCACCATCTCCTCGGGCCTCGGCTCCGACATCTCCAAATGCCTGGACATGACCTTCCAGTGAGGATGCGCCGGTGATTGAGCGCTCGATCGCCGCCACATAGACCGTGCGCTCCCTCCCCCGCTTGCGGGGGAGAGCTGGGGAGAGGGTCTCTCCGCAATGGGACAATCCCGTGGAGGAGAGAACCCTCACCCGGCGCTACGCGCCGACCTCTCCCGCAAGCGGGAGAGGCTGTACCGAGTCCGTGGCACGAGCAACAGTCCCTCACGTGAGCCCGCTCGGCTGCGCCACCTCGCCGCACCCGCGGGTTCCCCAAAAGCCGAGCCGGAACGGCCATTTACCGCAGTCCTGTTTTGCCTTTTGGATGGGTTGACCCGCTCCCCTCATCCGGCCAATTTCCCCGCCGGTTTGGGGAGTACAACAACCATGAAACGGACGTTCTTCGGCGTGGCCGCGGCTCTTGCTCTGGCGGCGACGGCGCCTTGCGCACATGCGCAATCCTTCATCAACGTGCTGACCGGCGGCACCTCCGGCGTCTACTATCCGCTCGGGGTCGCGATCGGGAAAATCTACGGCGACAAGATTCCGAACGTGAAGACGCAGGTGCAGGCCACCAAGGCGTCGGTCGAGAACCTCATCCTGCTGCAACAGGGCCGCGGCGAGCTGGCGTTCACGCTGGGTGACTCGCTGAAGGCGGCCTGGGACGGCGAGGAGGAGGCAGGCTTCAAGAGCAAGCTCGACAAGCTGCGCACGATCGGCGCGATCTATCCGAACTACATCCAGATCGTCGCGACTGCGGAATCCGGCATCAAGACGCTGGCCGACCTCAAGGGCAAGAGCCTGTCGGTCGGCGCGCCGAAATCGGGCACCGAGCTGAATTCCCGCGCGATCCTGAGCGCCGCCGGCATGAGCTATAAGGACCTCGGCAAGGTCGAATATTTGCCGTTCGCCGAATCCGTCGATCTCATGAAGAACCGGCAGCTCGCCGCGACCCTGCAATCGGCCGGCCTCGGCGTCGCCTCGCTGAAGGACCTGTCGACCTCGAGTCCGATCACGGTGGTGTCGGTGCCGAAGGAGACCGTCGACAAGATCGGCCCGCCCTTCATCTCCGCGATCATTCCGGCCAACACCTATACGGGTCAGGACAAGGACGTGCCGACGGCTGCCGTCGTGAACTACCTCGTGACCAGCTCGGCCGTGTCGGACGATCTCGCCTACCAGATGACGAAGCTGGTCTACGAATCGCTGCCGGAACTCGCCAATGCGCATGCGGCCGGCAAGGAGATCAAGCTCGAGACGGCGGCCAATGGCAGCCCGGTTCCGCTGCACCCCGGCGCGATCCGCTATTACAAGGAAAAAGGGCTGATCAAGTAAGGTCGGCTCTCGCAGTAGAGCGTCATGGCCGGGCTTGTCCCGGCCATCCACGTTCTATGGGTAGGCGAGAAAGACCGTGGATGCCCGGGACAAGCCCGGGCATGACGGCGCGGGGGGACCGTGCCAAGCTACAAGCGCTGGATGGTTGAGGACGAATAATGCTGGAAAAGGCAGAGGGTACTGCGGCGCCCGTCAAGGTCGAGTTTGACAATTTCGAGCACGGCTTTCCGGAAGGCTTCGGTCCGGGCTGGTGGGGTACGCTCGCCTACTGGATCGGCATCGCCTTTGCGACCTTCCAGCTCTATGTCGCCGCCTTCAACTATCTGCCGAGCCAGGTGGTGCGCGGCGTCCATGTCGGCTTCCTCGTCCTTCTCACCTTCGGCCTGATCGCGAACTTCACGGCGAAGAGCGATGTCGGCCGCGCGCTGGGCTGGGTGATCGGCGGTGCCGGCTTCTTCTGCGGTCTCTATCAGTGGATTTTCTACGCGGACCTGATCGCCCGCGACGGCGATCCGACGCGGCTTGATCTCGTGGTCGGCACGCTGCTCGCGGTGCTGATCTTCGAGGGCACGCGGCGACTGATGGGCGCCGCGCTGCCGCTGATGTGCGGCGCGTGCCTCGTCTACTGGTTCTTCGGGCAGTACCTGCCGTCGCCGCTCAACCATCGCGGCTATGACTTCGACCAGATCGTCACCCATCTGTCGTTCGGCACCGAAGGCTTTTACGGCGTGCCGATCTATGTCTCGGCGACCTACATCTTCCTGTTCATCCTGTTCGGCTCGTTCCTGGAGCGCGCCGGCATGATCCAGCTCTTCACCGACGTCTCGCTCGGCCTGTTCGGCCGCACCCGCGGGGGACCCGCCAAGGTCGCGGTGTTCGCCTCGGGCATGATGGGCACGATCTCGGGCTCCGGCGTTGCCAACGTCGTCACCGTCGGCCAGTTCACCATTCCCCTGATGATCAGGTTCGGCTACCGCCGCGCGTTCGCCGCGGGCGTCGAGGCGACGGCCTCGATGGGCGGCCAGATCATGCCGCCGGTGATGGGCGCGGTCGCCTTCATCATGGCGGAGACGCTCGGCGTCCAGTATTCGGAGATCGTCAAGGCGGCTGCGATCCCTGCGATCCTCTATTTCGCCTCCGCGTTCTGGATGGTGCACCTGGAAGCCGGCAAGCACGGTCTCGTCGGCATGAAGCGCTCCGAGATCCCGAGCGCCTGGAAGGCGCTGGTGACGCGTTGGTACCTCGTGCTGCCGCTCGCAGCCCTCGTCTACATGTTGTTCGAAGGCTTTACGCCGCTCTATGCCGGCAGCATGGGCCTTGCGCTGACGGTGACGCTGATCCTCGGCACCGCCATCACGACCGGCGCCTCCTCGAACGTGATCCGTTACATTTTCTGGATCGGACTTGCGCTCGTCGTCGCGGCGCTGTCGCGTGACGGCCTGCAGATCGTGCCGGTGACGACCGTTGTGGTCGGTCTGATCGTGATCACGGCGTTCGTGCGCGGCGGCTTTGCGGCGTTGCGCGCCTGCCGCGATGCGCTCGCTGAAAGCGCGAAATCCGCCATCACCGTCGGCATGGCCTGCGCTATCGTCGGCGTCATCATCGGCATGATGTCGCAGACCGGCGTCGGCACCATCTTCGGCGGCTGGGTGATCGGGCTCGGCGAGAAGAGCCTGTTCCTGGCGCTGATCATGACCATGCTGCTGTCGATCCTGCTCGGCACCGGCATTCCGACCATCCCGACCTACATCATCACCGCTGCGCTCGCCGCGCCAGCGCTGGCGAAGCTCGGCGTGCCCTTGATCGCGAGCCACATGTTCGCATTCTATTACGGCATCATGGCCGACCTCTCGCCGCCGGTGGCGCTGGCCGCGCTCGCGGCCGCGCCGATCGCCAAGGAGAACCCGGACAAGATCGGCTGGGAAGCGATGCGCATCGCGCTCGCCGGTTACGTCATTCCCTTCATCTTCGTCTATTCGCCCGCCCTGATGCTGCAGGCCGGCGATCCCATGGCGGCCAAGCTCGGCTTTTATGGCGCGGTGGCGCTGGCGAGCTTCAAGGCGCTGGTGGCGATCGCGCTGTTCGGCATGGTCGCGATCGGCTTCCTGTTCACGCGGCTGACGCTGATCGAGCGTCTGGTCGCGCTCGGCGCCGCGCTCTGCCTGCTCGGCGAATTCCAGTTCAGCGACACTGCGGGCTTCGTGCTCGCCGCAGCGCTCGTGCTGTGGCAATGGCGGCAGCGTCCGCCTGTAACGGTCGAGGCGGCGTGAGCCTCTGCTTCGCAACAATGGGCGGCGTGAAGGCGCTTACGCTGTCCGCCTTCACGCTGGCCTGGACGCATTCGATCGCGAAGGTCGAATGGCAGGAGGATTGGCGCGTCACGCCCGCCGGGCTCGAACTGGTGCAGGCCCGCGTCAAAGGTACCGGCCCCGGCATGGAGCCGCCGCCCGAGGCGCGGCTGGTCGACGGCTGGTTTCAATGGCAGCCGAACCGCGCGCCGATGTCGGAGGTGGTGCTCGGCAATTCGGGCGCGGCCGGAGAATGGCGGCTGTGCCATGAGGGAAGCTGCCAGACGCTTTCGGAGATTGTCGGCCATCAAGTCGGTGCTAACGTCACCACGATGAGCATCTGCGACCAACAGCAGAAATAGGGGAGACACGCGATGGATCGGCTCAAGGGCAAGGTTGCGATGGTGGTGGGGGCCGGCTCGATCGGTCCCGGCTGGGGCAACGGCAAGGCGACCGCGGTGACCTTTGCGCGCGAGGGCGCGCAGGTGTTTTGCGTCGATCGCAACGGCGCGGCGGCCGAGGAGACCGCGAAGATCATCACTGGCGAAGGTGGCAAGGCGACCGCGTTCACGGCCGACGTCGCGCGACATGCCGAGATTGAGGCGATGGTGGCGGCGTGCCTCAAGGCCTATGGCCGCATCGACGTACTCGACAACAACGTCGGCATTGCCGAGATGGGCAGCGTAGTCGAGGTCGATGAGGAGAGCTGGGATCGCGTCTTCACCGTCAATCTCAAGAGCGCCTACCTCGCCATGAAGCATGTCATCCCCGTGATGGTGAAGCAGGGCGGCGGCTCGATCATCAACATCTCGTCGATTGCCTCGATCCGCCATGTCGGGATTTCCTATGTCAGCTACAACGCCAGCAAGGCGGCGATGAACCAGCTGACGCGCTCCACCGCGATCGAGTTCGCCAAGCACCATGTCCGTGTCAACGCGATCCTGCCCGGCCTGATGAAGACGCCGATGGTCGAACATTCTGCCGGCCTTGCCGCCAGCTACGCCAAGGGCGACGTTGAGGCGATGTGGCGCGCGCGCGATGCCCAGGTGCCGATGGGTCACATGGGCGATGCCTTCGACGTCGCCAACGCCGCGCTGTTTTTGGCGTCGGACGAGTCGAAATATGTCACGGGGATCGAGCTCGTCGTCGACGGCGGGATCACGTGCAAGGCTGGGGCTTGAGGCAATACTGCAAGAACCGTCATCCTGAGGTGCGAGTAGCGCAGTGCTCATGCACTGCGCTGCGATCCTCGAAGGATGAACGGCCCGCTACAGCCGGGCCGCCGCCCTTCGAGGGCCGCTGAAGAAGCGGCCACCTCAGGGTGACGGATTTTGCATTTGTGTTTCGGCTGCAGATTGTTCACTGCGCCAGCGCCAATATCCCACCGGCGAACGCGTGCCAGGCCGCCGTCTCGCTGATCGGCCAGTTCAGCACCTTTACCGCCAGCAGCGCGAGCGTGCCGTAGATGTAGACGGGATGCACGCGGCCTTCGGTGCGCCAGTCGCGCACCATGGCGACGACGAGCAAAAGAGATGCGACCACAGCCGGCGCGATGGTGACCGGCACCGGCGGCGGGCCCGGTGGTCCAGGAGGCGCGAGGAAGGTGAGGAACCAGCGCGCGATCGCGGCGTCGAGGATCGACACTGCAGCGAGCAGCATCAGGCGCTTGTGAATCTCCGGTTTGCGCGTGTTCATGATTGCGAGCAGGAACACCACGGCGAAGAACGCGATCCCGCTCATCGGCACGATCGAGAAGCCGATGCCGGCCTCCTTCTGCCCGAGCGCGGCGGCGTGCTGCATCACATGGACGGAGGCGAGGAAGCCGAAGATCGGCATCGCGGTCGCCAGCGACACGCCGGCGATGCCGAGCGAACGATGGTTGACCACGCGCCCGGAGGCGGCGAGCCAGGTCTGCAGCACGAAATAGAGCGACCAGGTGAAGAACAAGAGTCCGTGAAAATGGATCACGGGACTTGCGGAGAACGTCCGCTGCGCAAGCGGGATCCAATAAGTCGGTGCGAAGCCGAGAAACGCAGTGGCGGCGCAGGCCAGTGACATGTGGAGATAAAAATATCGTGCAGGCGACGCATCTCGCGCGCGGACACGACGGTCGTCGATCAGAGTCGTCATCTGGAATGAGTCTGGGGACGAAGGGTTTGGTTCAAGCCCCCACTGTCGTCCCGGACAAGCGCAGCGAAGCGGAGCGGAGATCCGGGACCCATAGCCACAGGAAGGGGTCGTAGCGCGAAGCTCGCAACTCCGAGTCTTCGCCAAACACGATTTCGTGGCTACGGGTCCCGGATCAGCGCGCGCTTTTTGCGCGCTTGTCCGGGACGACATCTGGTTTGTAACACCGGGTTGATTATCCCCCCGCGCTCAATTCTGCGCGATCGAGTTCCTCCTCGACTCTGTGAAACGCGTCGTCGCCGATCACTTCGGTGTCGCGCAGGCCGAGGATCGATTTGCGCGCGGCCTCGATTGCGCGCAGGCGCAGCGCATCGGCGGGCAAGCGGCCATGGGCGATGCCGCCGTTCGGATCGTCGTCCGCCTGCATCAGGATGGCGCGATATTCGAGCCGCAGGATTTCCGCTTCCTCCGACGGATCGTCCTCGATCGTATCGAGCGCGGCGCGATAGGCCACCGCGCGTGCCCGGGCGACCTCGATACCGACCGGATCGTCGTCCCTAAGGCCGAAGGCCAGGATCAGCGGCCGCAAGGTCAGGCCCTGGATGATCAGCGATCCCAGCACCACCGCAAAGGCGATGAAGACGATGAAGTCGCGATAGGGAAAGTTCTCCGGCAGTGCAAAGGCGGTGGCGAGCGTGACGAGGCCGCGCATGCCGCACCAGGAGATGATGAGGCCGCCTTTCGGCGAGGCGACGGCTTTCGGGTCTTTCGGGTGATAGATTCCGCGCGCGATCAGCACGCGCAGCGTGGTGCGATAGAACGTGATCCAGAGCAGCCGCACCAGCACGACCGTGAGCAGGATCCAGGCCGCGGCCACGCAATATTCCCAGCGCACTTCCGCATCGAGGCGCGTCCAGATCGGGCGCATCTGCATGCCGATCAGCATGAAGGCAAGCACATTGAGGACGAATACGATCGTCTCCCACACCGCATAGGAGGGCACCCGCAGCCGTGCCGGCATGCGCGCCCCGGCCGTGCGCGCGACGGTGATGGCGTAGACGACGATGGTGAGGATGCCGGAGAGACCGAGATGCTCGGCGGCAATCCAGACCATGAAGGTGGTGGCGAACTGCACGATGATCGCGCTTGGCGCTTCCTTCACGCGCTCCAGGAACAGCGGGATGATGCGCCCGGCGAGAAGACCGGCGAGGACGCTGCCGACCAGCCCGAGCGCAATCGTCGGCGCGACCTCGCTCCATTTCAGGTGCTCCATCACGACCGCGCCGACCGCGATGCGATAGATCAGCAGCGCGCTGGCGTCGTTGAGCAGGCTTTCGCCCTCCAGCACCTTGACCATGCGGTAGGGCAGCTTGACCTGGCTCAGGATGGCGACAGCTGCCGCAGCATCGGGCGGCGCCACGATGGCGCCGAGCGCAATCGCGGCGGCCCAGGGCATGTCAGGCATCAGCCGGTGCGCGACGAAGGCCACGCCCACCGTGGTCAGGCCGACCGCGGCCACCACCAGGGTTGACACCGGAACCCAGTTGTTGCGCAAGTCGCGCAGCGAGGTGTCGAAAGCGGCATCCATCAGCACCGGTGCGACAAAAAGCGCCAATGCCAGGTCGGGTTCGAGCGTCCAGGACGGGCTGTTGGGCACGAAGGCGATCAGGGCACCGCCGATGGCGAGAAAGGTCGGGTAGGGGACCTTGATCCGCCGCGCCAGCGCCGATAATGCAACGGCGCCGAGCAGGAGGGCGATGATCCATTCGAATGTCGACACGATGATCCCCGAAAACCGATTTGAGCGACGCCACAACGTAGCACCAATCCGGCCGTAAATGATCGATCCTGCGGCGACAAGGCAAGATTGAAGGCAAGGCTGAGGACAAGGCTGACGATAAGGCTGAAGGCAAGACTTCCCGACACGAGCATGCGTTCTTTTCTCATTCAACTGTCAGGCGGCGGACTGCTTTGCGTGCTCTTGCTCGCCGCGGCCCATGCCGCGACGGGCACCGAGCCGGTCTCGGTGGCGCAGGTCGACGTCGCGCCATGCCTTGCGGCGGCCGCGGCCGACGACATGGACAAGGCCGTCGCAGCCTGCGCGGACGTGATCGACAACGAGAAGACGGCGAAGGAAGATCTGATCAAGGCGCTGATCGCCCGCGGCGCACTTTATGCGCGGCGTGACCAAATCGACCGAGCGATCGCCGACGACAGCCGCGCGCTTCTGCTCGATCCCGGCCTCGCGGACCTCTTCAACGCGCGCGGCGAACTCTGGCTGAAGAAGGGCGACAAGCCCAAGGCGGTGCAGGATTTCGGCGCGGCGCTCAGAATCGATCCGAACCACGCGAAAGCCAAGGCCAATCACAAGGCGATGGCGCGCGAGCTTGAGCGGATCGGCGCGCAGATGGCGGTCGCCGGCAAGCCCAGCTTCAATTGCGTGCGAGCGCGCCGTGCGGTGGAAAGGGTGATCTGCGGCAATCGCGAGCTCGCCGATCTCGACCGGGAGATTTTTGGGTCGAACGCGCGCGCGATCCGGGAGGCGCGCAATCCTGCCGAGGCGAAAGCGCTCCAGCGCGAGCAGGACGAGTTCATCGCCCGCCGCAATGCCGGTTACGGCCGGCCGGGATACGATCTAAAGAAGGCGATGCAGGAGCGCCTGCAGAGGATTAACGGGGTGGATGGGAATTGAGGCGGTCTTCGCCTCGTGAGAGGTCGTCATGCCCGGGCTTGTCCCGGGCATCCACGTTCTTTGGTCCGCGGCCAAGGCGTGGATGGCCGGGACAAGCCCGGCCATGACGGCGCCGACAGCCACCGAATTGAACCCATCCCTTGGCCGCGGCGACAACGGTGAGAACCCGATGTCACGGAGCCCTATGCCATGTGCGGCACGCATTCTTCCGCGCAGATGCCCTCGTTTGCGAAGATCTCGCCTCGCGCCTTCCTGCTCGGCGCGGCAATGAGCCTTGCCCTCGTCGCCTCCGCCTCGGCCGGCGCCGATTGCGTGCTGGGCAGCAAGGCTGCTCCCGCGGAACTGATCTCGGCGTGCAGCGCCATCATCGACCAGAGCGCAAATCCGGGGTCTGACCGCTCCGCGGCGCTCGTCGCTCGCGCCGAAGCCAATGCGCGGACCTCCGGCGGCCTGTCGCAGGCGCTGCGCGATCTCGACCGCGCCATCTCGCTCGACGGCAAGAATGCAAAGGCCTGGCGCGTGCGCGGCGACCTCTTGCGCGAGGCCGGCGGTGATCTCAATCGTGCCGCGGCCGATCTGACCAAGGCGATCGAGCTCGATCCACAGGATGCAGAGTCTTACGAGCTGCGCGGTGTCGTCTACACCAATCAGCGCCGGCTAGACCGTGCCATTGCAGACTACGACCAGGCCATCAAGCTGAAGGCGGATTTCGCCCAGGCCTGGTCCGACCGCGGCGCGACCTTCTATCTGCGCGGCGACTACGACAAGGCCGTCGCTGACCTCAGCGAGGCGCTGCGGCTCGATCCGAACCGGGCACGCAGTTACACCAACCGCGGCGCCGCCTACAAGAAGCTCGGCGAGCTCGACAAGGCGATCGCAGACGACAGCGACGCGATCCGGCTCGATCCAAAGGTGCCGGAGTATTTCGACAACCGCGGTCTCACCTATGCCGCCATGAAGGAGTACGACAAGGCGATCGCCGATTACGATCAGGCGATCCGTCTCGAGCAGCGGGTGAACTTCCTGACCAACCGCGGCGACTCCTACCAGTTCAAGGGCGAACTCGGTGCTGCGCTGTCGGACTACAATGACGCGCTGAAACTCGATCCGAATTTTGCCAAGACCTACAACAACCGTGCCGTGCTCTACAAGAAGATGGGCGAGCGCAAGAAGGCGCTGGCCGACTACGAGGCGACGTTGCGGCTCGATCCCGCCAATGAGAACGCGCTCAACGGCCGCCGCGCGATGATCGCCGAGATCGCAAAATTTGGCGGCGAGCCGGCCCGAGTGCTGAACGCCGCTGCCAGCGACCCGTCGTTCGACTGCGCCTCCGCCAAGCGCGAGGTCGAGAAGGTGATCTGTGCCGATCCGCAGCTCGGCGTGCTCGACCGCCAGATCGCCGAGGCCTACGAGCGCGTGCTGAGGGCTTCGAAAGGACGTTTCGCGGGCGACCTGCGCAAGTCCCAGCGCGATTTCCTCGTCACGCGCGATGCGAGCTTCCGTCGCCCCGGCTACGATCTGAAGAAGGTCATGCAGGACCGCTTGCTGCGGCTGAACGCGATGGAAAGCTGAGAGTCGGATCTTCACCTCTCCCCGCCTGCGGCGAGAGGGCGCCCTCCTCCAAAAGGCCCATTCTTTTCAGCTTGAACCGCGGCCCGTTCCCGGGAAAATACCCTTCAAACACGGCCGGCAATTGATCCTGGTCATGGCGGGACGCTCGTCATGTCGCCAGGTCAGGCCGGGCGAACAAAGGGAACGGGAGCGCGGGAATGAGCATCCAGGGCAAAAGCAGCTATCACGACGTCCACGCGCGCTCGCTGGCGGATCCGCAAGGGTTCTGGGCCGAGGCGGCTACTGAGATCGACTGGATCGAGACGCCGAAAACCATCTTCGATGCCAGGCAAGGAGCCTACGGCCGCTGGTTCGTCGGCGGTGTGGTCAACACCTGCTACAATGCGCTCGACCGCCATGTCGAACGCGGTCGCGCCGACCAGGTCGCGCTGATCCACGATTCCCCGCTGACGAGCAGCGTCACGAAGTTCACTTACGCCGAACTCTTGAAGGAGGTGCAGGCGCTCGCCGCCATCATGCAGGATTTTGGCGTTGCCAAGGGCGAACGCGTCATCCTCTATATGCCGATGGTGCCCGAGGCCGTGGTCGCGATGCTCGCCTGCGCGCGCATCGGCGCGGTGCATTCCGTGGTGTTCGGCGGCTTTGCCGCGAAAGAGCTCGCCACCCGCATCGACGACGCCCAGCCGAAGCTCATTCTCTCCGCGAGCTGCGGCATCGAGCCCGGCCGCATCGTGCAGTACAAGCCGCTGCTCGACGAGGCGATCAAGCTCGCGAGCACGAAGCCGAAGGCCTGCATCGTGTTGCAACGTCCGCAGCACACCTGCGACCTGACCCCGGGGCGCGACTACGATTGGGCGAGCCTGCGCCGCAAGGCGCTGAATGACGGCAAGAAGGCGCCCTGCGTGCCTGTCGCCGCCACCGATCCGCTCTATATCCTCTATACGTCGGGCACCACAGGCATTCCCAAGGGCGTGGTGCGCGACAATGGCGGGCACCTCGTCGCGGTGAAATGGTCGATGTTCAACCTCTATGGCGTCAAGCCGGGCGAGGTCTGGTGGTGCGGCTCGGACATCGGCTGGGTGGTTGGTCACAGCTACATCGTCTACGGCCCGCTGCTGCACGGCGCGACCTCGATCATGTACGAGGGCAAGCCGGTCGGCACGCCCGATGCCGGTGCGTTCTGGCGCGTGATCTCCGAGCACAAGGCGGTCGCCTTCTTCACCGCCCCGACCGCGTTCCGCGCGATCCGCAAGGAGGATCCGGAGGGAAAATTCATCCGGCAATACGACCTCGCCACGTTCCGCACACTGTTCCTCGCCGGCGAGCGCGCCGATCCGCCGACGGTGGAATGGGCGGAGCAGCAGCTCAAGGTGCCGGTGATCGACCATTGGTGGCAGACCGAGACCGGCTGGTGCATCGCCGGCAATCCGGTCGGGCTCGGCATGCTGCCGGTGAAGCACGGCTCGCCGACGGTGCCGATGCCGGGTTACCAGGTCGACGTCGTCGACGAAGCCGCAAAGCCGGTCGGCCCCAACACCATGGGCTCGATCGTCATCAAGCTGCCGATGCCGCCGGGCTGCCTGCCGACGCTGTGGAATCAGGACGCGCGCTTCAAGGAAGCATATTTGAGCGAATTTCCTGGCTACTACAAAACGTCGGACGCCGGCTACAAGGACGACGACGGCTATGTCTTCGTCATGGGCCGAACCGACGACATCATCAACGTCGCTGGCCATCGCCTCTCCACCGGCGGCATGGAGGAGATTCTGGCCTCGCACCCTGACGTCGCCGAATGCGCCGTGCTCGGTGTCAAGGATGCGATCAAGGGCGAGGTGCCCTGCGGCTTCCTGGTGCTGAAAGCGGGCGTGAAGCGCGACCCCGCCGAGATCGAGAAGGAGATCGTCGCGCTGGTGCGCGACCGGCTCGGCCCGGTCGCCGCCTTCAAGCTTGCGATCACCGTCGGCCGCCTGCCCAAGACGCGCTCCGGAAAGATCCTGCGCGGCACCATCAAGAAGATCGCCGACGGCGAGGCCTGGATCATGCCGGCGACGATCGAGGATCCGAAGGTGCTCGACGAGATCGGCGAGGCGCTGAAGGGGAGGGTGTGAGGTCTGGGCCTGTCATTCCGGGGCGATGCGAAGCATCGAAGAATCTCGAGGTTCCTGGTGCTTACGCACCATCCCGGAATGACGGTGTTGCCGACTTACAATCTCCGCATTCCGCGCTAAACAGGGTCGGCCAACAGGGGACCCCGTATGCCACTCGCCACCGCGTCGCGCCTGCTCACGGCGGTTCTGCTCGCCATCGTTCTCTCCGCCTGCTCCGCGCGCTACCAGACGCCGGTGGCGATGGGCGGCGACGATGACGACGCGGTATGCCAGAGCCGCGGCTATGCGCAGGGCTCGCCGGAATATGTGTCCTGCCGCAAGGATCGCGATGTCCAGCGCAATGCGGCCACCGCCCGCGCCGACCGCCGTCAGCGCGATCTCGGCGAATACATGCTGAACCATCCCGAACGACCGTGAACGCCGGCGCGGAATGACCATGCCTCGCCGCTAGCTCGAAGGCGGCTATCCCGCGTGCACCGTCCGCGGGTGCCGCTCATGCAACAGCTTCGCCAGGGCGTCGCGTTCGCCAGGACGGTCGCTGACGGCGAGTTCGAACAAGGCTTCCTGGATATCCCGGGGCATGTCGCCCCACGTTGCCAGGACAGCGCGTCCCAACATCAACGCAAGATGGTCTTCGTCGTCCCGCATCGCTGATCCTCCGCGCTGGAAACAATGCGAGGTCGGCCGCATCGTTCCCGGCAGCGGCGTCGCGAAAGTTCCTGCTCGCAAACGAAAACGCGGCGGATCGCTCCGCCGCGTTCGAACCGGAGACGCTGCAGAAAAGGAAGCCTACTCTTCCTCTTCCTCCTGCTTCTTGCCGCCGAGCGTCTTCAGCTTGGCGAACACGGCATCGACATTGAGGTCGTCGCTGGATTTCTCCGCGGGCTCGTACTCGTCCTTGCGGGTGGTCTCGGAGGCCGGCAGCAGGGTGGCGCCGCCATAGGCTGCATCGATCGGCTTTTCCTTCGCTGCGCGCTGCACCTCGAAATCCAGCTCGATCTGCGAGCAGAGGCCGAGGGTGACGGGGTCGATCGGGGTCAGGGACGACGTGTTCCAGTGGGTGCGGTCGCGCACGCTCGCGATCGTGCTCTTGGTCGTGCCGACCAGCCGCATGATCTGCGCATCCTTGAGCTCGGCATGGTTGCGCAGCAGCCAGAGGATGGCGCTCGGGCGCTCGTGGCGGCGCGAGACCGGGGTGTAGCGCGGGCCCTTGCGCTTGGGCTGGGGCGGCAGCACCACCTTGCTCTCCTGGAGGCGGAGCCGGTAATCCGGGTTCTTCTCGCCCTTCTCGATCTCCTCGCGGGTCAACTGGCCGTTGGAGAGGGGGTCCATGCCCTTGATGCCCTGGGCGGCGTCGCCGTCGGCGATCGCGCGCACCTCGAGGGGATGCATCTTGGTGAAATCGGCGACCTGATCGAAGGTCAGCGCGGTGTTGTCGAGCAGCCAAACGGCGGTCGCCTTGGGCATCAGAGGTGCGTTGCTCATGGCAAATCTCCTTTGTGCTTCGCCCACCCCTCTGGAGGCGAAACCGGTGGTCATCAGCGATGACAGGGAATTCGCGCTATATAAGCCCGGAGGGGGTGGACACGCAATGGTTCTGCTATAGATAGTGCCTTGACAGCGCCCGAAAGGGGGCCCCAATTCCCTTGAACCGCCGTAAGGTTCAAGCCGACCCTTTAAAACCTATTCCATCCATCGACCGCCCCCGCCAGAAGGCGAAACGGGTGATTCGGTCCCGAGATCGCTCAATGTCAGCCAAACCAGACCTCAAGATCGTGCTTTGTTCTCCCCGTGGTTTTTGTGCCGGGGTGGTCCGGGCGATCGACACCGTGGAACGGGCGCTCGATAAGTACGGCGCCCCCGTCTATGTTCGCCACGAGATTGTGCACAACAAATATGTCGTCGACGGGTTGAAGAAAAAGGGCGCCATCTTCGTCGAGGAGCTCGCCGAGATCCCGGAAAACACCACCGCGCCGGTGGTGTTCTCGGCCCATGGCGTGCCGAAATCGGTTCCGGCCGATGCCACGTCGCGCAACCTGTTCTCGCTGGATGCGACCTGCCCGCTGGTCACCAAGGTGCACCGCGAGGCCGCGATCCACTTCAAGCGGGGCCGCGAGATTTTCCTGATCGGCCATTCGCATCATCCCGAAGTGGTCGGCACCCTCGGCCAGCTTCCGGTCGGCGCCGTGACCCTGATCGAGACCGCCGAGGACGCCAAGACCATCACACCGAAGAACCCTGACAACCTGGCCTTCGTGACCCAGACCACGCTGTCGATCGACGACACCGCGGAAATCGTGGCGCTGCTCAAGGAGCGCTTCCCGAACATCAACGGTCCGCACAAGGAAGACATCTGCTACGCCACCACCAACCGTCAGCTCGCGGTGAAGAAGGTGGCACCGGTGGTGGACGCGCTCATCGTTGTCGGTGCTCCCAATTCGTCGAACTCGCAGCGCCTGCGCGAGGTTGCCGAGCGCGAGGGCTGTGGGATCGCGGTGCTGGCGCAGCGCGCCACCGACATCGACTGGGACAAGTTCGGCAACATCAAGAGCCTCGGCATCACTGCGGGCGCATCCGCGCCGGAAGTGATCGTCGAGGAGATCATGGACGCCTTCGCCGAGCGCTACACGCTGCACGTGGAGACGGTCTCGGCCGCGGAAGAGAACGAGTTCTTCCCGCTGCCGCGTCAGGTGCGCCCCGAAGCCGCCGCCGAGTAAATCTGCATGGCGGTCTACACCGACGTCGCCGCCGACGAGCTTGCGGATTTCCTGAAGCAATACGATCTCGGCGAATTGCTCTCCTACAAGGGCATCGCCGAGGGCGTCGAAAATACCAACTTCCTGCTGCACACCAGCCAGGGATCGTTCATCCTCACGCTCTATGAGAAGCGCGTGGCGAAGAACGATCTGCCGTTCTTCCTCGCGCTGATGACGCATCTCGCCGAGCATGGCGTCACCTGCCCGTTGCCGGTGAAGGGAAGAGACGGCGAGGCGCTGCGCGAGCTGTCGGGCCGGCCGGCCGCGATCATCACCTTTCTCGAAGGCGTCTGGCCGCGCAAGCCGAACGCAGCCCATTGCGCCGGCGTCGGCGAGGGGCTGGCGAGGATGCATCTGGCCGGCGCCAATTTCGCGGTTCGGCGCGCCAACGCGCTCTCCGTCTCCGGCTGGCGGCCGCTGTTCGATGCAGCCTCAAGCCGTGCCGACGAGGTGCAGCCGGGCCTGCGCGGTTTTCTTTCCGCCGAGCTTGATCATCTCTCGAGCGGGGTCTGGCCCACCAGCCTGCCGGAGGGCGTGATCCACGCCGATCTCTTCAACGACAACGTCTTCTTTCTCGGCGACCGGCTCTCGGGGATCATCGACTTCACCTTCGCCTGCAACGACATGCTGGCCTATGACGTCGCGATCTGCCTCAACGCCTGGTGCTTCGAGCCGGACCATTCCTTCAACGTCACCAAGGCGCGCGCCTTCCTCAATGCCTATGGCCGGGTGCGAAAGCTCACCACAGCGGAAGAGGCCGCGCTCCCGCTGCTCGCGCGCGGCGCCGCGATCCGTTTCCTGCTGACGCGGCTGGTCGACTGGCTCAACGTGCCGGAGGGCGCGCTGGTGAAGCCGAAGGATCCCCTGGAATATTTCCGCAAGCTGCGTTTCCACCAGAGCGTGTCGAGCGTACGCGATTACGGGCTGATGCCGTCAGGACTGGTCGCGTGAGCGAGCTTCCCAATGTCACGATCTATACCGACGGCGCCTGCTCGGGAAATCCCGGGCCCGGCGGCTGGGGCGCGATCCTGAAGTTCGGCGACAAGGAGAAGGAGCTGAACGGCGGCCAGCCGCACACCACCAACAACCAGATGGAGCTGATGGCGGCGATCTCGGCACTCGAAGCGCTGAAGAAGCCGTGCACGGTCGATCTCTACACCGACAGTCAGTATGTCCGGCAGGGCATCACCGGATGGATCTTCGGCTGGAAACGCAACGGCTGGCGCACCGCCGACAAGAAGCCGGTGAAGAATGTCGAGCTGTGGCAGCGCCTCGATGCCGCGCTGAAGCAGCACGAGGTCCGCTGGCACTGGGTCAAGGGCCACGCCGGGCACCCCGAGAACGAGCGTGCCGATCAATTGGCACGGGACGGGATCGTGAAGGCGAGGTTGCAGCAGCGGGTGAGGGAGTAGGGCAATTGCTCGCTCTTTCCGTTCGTCATGGCCGGGCTTGACCCGGCCATCCACGTCTTCCCGCACGGAGCCAAGAACGTGGATGCCCGGGTCAAGCCCGGGCATGACGTCATCCTTGGATAGAGCAGCGCGTAAAACTTACAGCTGCCCGAGCAGCGTGTCGCCGCCGGAGACCTCGACCTTGCCGGGCATCGCCTCGAGGTTCAGCTTCTTCACCACGCCGTCCTCGACCAGCATCGAATAGCGCTTGGAGCGGATGCCGAGGCCGTTGGCGGAGGCGTCCAGCTCCATGCCGATCGCCTTGGCGAACTCGGCGTTGCCGTCGGCGAGGAAGATGGCCTCGTCGCGCTGGTCGGTGTCGCGCTTCCAGGCGTTCATGACGAAAGCGTCGTTGACGGAGACGATGGCGATGGTGTCGACGCCCTTGTCCTTCATGGCATAGGCGTTGAGGAAGATGCTCGGCAGGTGCATCTTGTGGCAGGTGCCGGTGTAGGCGCCGGGCACCGCGAACAGCGCCACCTTCTTGCCCTTGAAAATATCGTCGGTGGTCTTCACCTGCGGGCCTTCCGCTGTCATCACGCGGAATTTCGCCTCGGGCAGCTTGTCGCCAGTCTGGATCGCCATCGTCAGTCTCCCTGAATTTCGGTCCCGCTTTTTAGACCGTGGCGCGGGCCTGCACAATATTGCCGGGAGCGGAAGCGGAGGGGGCTGCCGCCGTTCACCGTGATGTCATCAGCCGGCAAACCCGCCGCCGTCGAGGAAGGCCTGCTCCTCCTCGGTGGTGTCGCGGCCGAGCAGACGGTTGCGGTGGGGGAAGCGGCCGAACCGCTGGATGATGTCGGCATGCTCGCGCGCGTATTTCAGGTTCTCGGCATTGTCGGTGTTTTGAAACAGCGCAACGCAACGCAGCTGGTCGGCAAGGTGCTCGGAATGCATGAAGGGCAGATAGAGGAATTCGAGCAGGATGGGATCGACCCTGCGATCGACGCCCCGCACGATGGCGCGGCGGGCGACGTCGCGCGCCTGCGCGTCGCTGGCAAAAGCCTGCGGCGTACCGCGGAACATGTTGCGGGGAAACTGGTCGAGCACGATGACGAGCGCGAGCGCGCCGTCGTCGCTCGCCTCCCATGATGCGAACTCGCCGGCGGCCGCCTTCTGCCACACGGCGAGAAAGCGGCGCCTGACCTCTGCATCGAAAGCGTCGTCGCGCTTGTACCAGCGCTCGCCGCCGGCCTCGCGCCAGAAGGCGAGAATGCCTGATGGCGTGATGTCGCCGATGTCAGTCATGAACCATGGGGCGGCTTACGCCGCCTCCGCCTTCTCGTCGCGAAGCTGCCGGCGCAGGATCTTGCCGACATTGGTCTTCGGCAAATCGTTGCGGAATTCGATGTGCTTGGGCACCTTGTAGCCGGTGAGCTGCTCCTGGCAGAACTTGATCACGGCTTCCGCCGTGAGGTTCGGATCCTTCTTGACCACGAAGGCCTTCACCGCCTCGCCCGATTTGGAATCGGGGATGCCGATCACGGCGCATTCGAGCACGCCCGGATGGCTCGCGATCACTTCCTCGATCTCGTTGGGATAGACGTTGAAGCCGGAGACTAGGATCATGTCCTTCTTGCGGTCGACGATCTTGGTGTAGCCCTTCTCGTCCATCACGCCGATGTCGCCGGTGCGGAAATATCCGTCAGCGGTCATCACCTTCGCGGTCTCTTCCGGCCTATTCCAGTAGCCCGACATCACCTGCGGGCCCTTGGCGCAGATCTCGCCGGGCTGGCCAAGCGGCACTTCGTTGCCGTCGTCGTCGCGGATCGAAATCCAGGTCGAGGGCACGGGAATGCCGATCGATCCCGAGAACTCGGTCGTGGTCGCGGGATTGCAGGTCAGTGTCGGCGAAGTCTCCGACAGACCGTAGCCTTCGGCGATGAAGCAGCCGGTCACTGCCTTCCACTGCTCGGCCACGGGGCGCTGCACCGCCATCCCGCCGCCGTTGGAGATCTTCAGCTTGGAGAAGTCGAGCTTCTTGAAATCAGGATGATGCATCAGCCCGTTATAGAGCGTGTTCACGGCCGGGAAGCTGTTGACCTGGTACTTCGCCAGCTCCTTGACGAAGCCGGCGATGTCGCGCGGATTGGGGATCAGGAGATTGCAGCCGCCGGCGCGCACCGCGAGCAGGTAGCAGGCCGTCAGCGCGAAGATATGATAGAGCGGCAGCGCGCAGACGATCATGAGCTGATCGACATGCGGCGGCGCGGCGAGCGCCGGCTGGAGCCAGGCGTCGTTCTGCAGGACGTTGGCGACGATGTTGCGGTGGAGCAGGGCGGCGCCCTTGGAGACGCCGGTGGTGCCACCGGTATATTGCAGGAAGGCGACGTCGCCGGGCGATAGTTTTGGCTTGTTGAAGGTCATGCCGCGGCCGGCCGACAGCGCGTCGTTGAAAGACACCGCACCCGGCAGCGACCAGGCCGGTACCATCTTCTTGACGCGGCGGACGACGAGATTGACGATCACGCCCTTGAAGCCGAGCAGGTCGCCCATGCTGGCGACGATGACATGCTTCACCGCGGTCTTCGCGATCACCTGTTCAACGGTGTGGGCAAAGTTCTCCAGCACGATGATGGCTTCGGCGCCGGAATCCTTGAGCTGGTGCTCGAGCTCGCGCGGGGTATACAGCGGATTGACGTTGACCACCGCGAAGCCGGCGCGCAGCACGGCGGCGGTCGCGACCGGATATTGCAGCACGTTCGGCATCATGATGGCGACGCGGGCGCCGCGCTGCAGGCCGCGCCCCTGCAAATAGGCGGCGAGCGCGACCGACATCTGATCGAGGTCGCGATAGCTGATCGACTTGTCCATGCAAATGAACGCCTTGCGGTCGGCGAACTTGGTGAAGCTCTCCTCCAACAGGTCGACCAGCGATGCGTATTGCGTCGGCTCGATATCGGCGGGCACGCCGGGCGGATATTGCTTGAGCCAGATGCGCTCCATGGAAACTCCCCTCATGTAACTGAGCCCGTTGTGTCGCGGGTTTGCCTCATTGCCGCCAGTATCGAGCCTGCCGCACCGGGTGGCAAGCCGTCGAGGCTTAGGGCAAAGGTCGGGGAGTAGCTACTGGAATCCTCGTAGACCGCTGCCGCAGGTGCGAAGTGCGGGCGCGGTCCAGCTCCGAGGGGCTGCTAACTGTTGTTGGCCGGCTTGGTGGCGGCGGGCTTGGTCGCGGCGGGGTTAGTTGCGGCCTTCGGCTTGGCGGGCTTGGGAGCTTGATCGCCGGTAGCCGCGGATTTTGCCGACGCATCGGACTTGGCCGTGGCATGCTTGGCTGCGGCTGGCTTGGTCGCAGTCTTGCCGTCGCTCTTGGCAGCACCCTGCTTGGTGTCCGGCTTCGCCGCCGCCGTCTTGGTGCCTGCGTCCTTAATGCCGTCCTTGTTGGCGTCCTTGGGCTTGTCGGCCGCGTCGTGCCTCTTGGCGACGCGCGACTTCTTGCCACGCGGCTTTGCCACCGTCTGTTGGTCGGCATCGGCCGCGACCGCGGCGATCAAGGCGGTGCCGGTGCGGGTTGGGCCGGTGTAGACAAGCACAGGCTCGGCGGCGGCCGGAGCGGCGGCCATCAGCTCGGAGGCCTTCATCATGGGCGGCTGGAGGCCGGCCGTGAAGAAGGTGACCTGAGCTTCGCCGCCGGTGGCGGATCCAGGCGTGCCGCCATTGGTCGCGATCAGCGCATCGTCGTCGTCGCTGGCCGGCCGCTTGCGGTGGGGCCCGCACATCTCGTCGCGCAGGTTCGGCGGCGAGGCGTCGACCGGCACGAGGTTGTCGACGGTGCCGAGCGAGGGACGCAGCCAGGTGAGAGTGTCTTGAGCGAAGCCGCGCTCGAGCAGCTGCGCCGCCTTCACCGCGCGCGCGGTTCCGGAATTGGCGCCCAGCACCACCGCGATCAGCCGGCGGCCGTTGCGCGTGGCCGATGCGACGAGGTTGTAGCCGGAGGCGCAGATGAAGCCGGTCTTGAAGCCATCGGCGCCGGGATAGCGGCCGATCAGCTTGTTGAAATTGCCGGTGATGCGCTTGCCGAAGCGGATCGCCGGAATGTGCACGAAGGACTCGTATTCCGGCAGGTCACGCAGGAACGCGCGCGCCAGGATTCCGAGATCACGCGCCGACGTGATCTGGCCGTCGGCGGGCAGGCCGTTCGGATTGACGTAGCTCGTCTGCGTCATGCCGAGCTTCTTCGCGGTGTCGTTCATCATCGCGGAGAAGCCGTCGATCGAACCGCCGACGCCTTCGGCGAGCACCACGGCCATGTCGTTCGCCGACTTGACCATCATCATCTTCAGGGCGTTGTCGACGGTGAGCTGTGTTCCCGGGCGGAAACCCATCTTCGATGGCGATTGCGAGGCTGCCGTCGGAGATACCGTAAGCAGCGAGTCGAGTGTGAGCCTGCCGTCCTTGACCGCCTTCAGCGTCACATAGGCGGTCATGATCTTGGTGACGGAGGCCGGATACCAGGGAATGGTCGCGTTATCCGCCTGCAACACCTTGCCGCTGTCGGCTTCGATCAGAAGCAGCGCTTCGGCGCTCGCCGCGCGCGGCGCAAGCAATGCGGCGCATGCGAGGCTCGCAGCGAACAGATTGAACAGGGATTTGCGAAGCAGCGGGCGAAGGGCGTGCACTATCCGATTCCGGTCCTTGGAGACCCGCCGGTTCCAGACGGTTCTCGTGATCTGATGGTCGGTTTTGAAATCCAGCGCCGCCGCTTGCGGCGTCGCAAACCTATACCGGCTGATGCGTCGAGAATAGGGGGACCGGTGCGGTATTCCGCGATGAAATAGGCCGAATTTCGACGGTGCTCTGGGGACTTGCGCGAGCATGATCCGGAAAAGTGTGCTGCGGTTTTCCGAAAAGATCATGCTCAAACAATAACCTAAAGCGCGATGACGGTTCATCCTGATCTCATCGCGCTTTAGGGCGATTTGACCGCAGTCGCAGCAGTCTCGGCCGCCGTCACGCTGGCCCGTGCGCTGTCCTGAACCATGAACTGGGCCCTGGCGAGTTCGGCGAAATGGCCGCCTTTGGCCACGAGTTCATCGAAAGTTCCGCTTTCGCTCACCCGGCCGTTCTCGAACACCAGGATCCGCGTGGCGTTGCGGATGGTGGAGAGGCGGTGGGCGATCACGAAGGTGGTGCGGCCCTTCATCACTTCGTCGAGAGCGGCATTCACCTTGGCCTCGGTGACGGCGTCGAGCGCGCTGGTCGCCTCGTCCAGGATCAGGATCGGAGGATCCTTCAGCAGCGCGCGGGCGATCGACAGCCGCTGCCGCTCGCCACCGGAGAGCATGCGGCCGCGTTCGCCGGCATTGGTCTCGAAGCCGCCACTGCGCTCGATGAATTCGAGCGCCTGCGCGCGCTCGGCCGCCTTGCGCATCTCGGCCTCGGTCGCATCCGGCTTGCCGACGCGCAAGTTCTCCGCGATCGAGCGGTTGAACAGCAGCGCCTCCTGGAACACCACGCCGATGTTCCGCCGCAGCGAGGTCAGCGTGACGCCGCGCACGTCCATGCCGTCGATCTTGATGAAGCCGGATTGCGGGTCGAAGGCGCGATGCAGCAGCGCGATCGCGGTTGACTTGCCGGCGCCGGTCGGGCCGACCAGCGCGATGGTCTGGCCGGGCAACGCCGTGAAGGTGAGGTCCTCGATCGCCGGTCGTTTGCCGTCATAGGAGAAGGTGACGTCGTTGAACTCGACGAGGCCGGAGAGCCGCCCCGCATCGATCGCGTCGGGCCTGTCGTGCACCGCGGGCACGGCATCGAGCACGTTGAAGAACTCGCGCAGGCGCGGGGCTTCCATGAACACATTGTTGATGAAGCCCACGACCTGCTCGAGCTTCTGGATCAGCATCGTCGCGAAGCTCACGAACATCACGATCTCGCCGACGGATGTCAGTCCTTGGTCGTGCAGCGCGATACCCAGGGTGAAGATCGCGAGTACCGTGATGGTGGTGGAGGCACGCGTGATGACGGTGACGAGCGCCCACCACGACAGCACCGGCATCTGCGCGGCCAGCAGTTCGTCGGCGACGGAGCGCAGACCCTTCACCTCGGATTCGACGCGGACGAAGCTCTGCACCAGCGCGACATTGCCGAGTGCATCCGAGGCGCGCGCGGAGAGCTCGCTGTAGTGCTCTTCGACCTCCATCTGCATGCCGAAGGTCTTGCGCACCACGAAAGTCGTCAGCGCGGTGAAGACGATGCAGAGCACGAATAGCAGGATCGCGAGCCGCCAGTTCAGATAGAGCGACAGCGGCAGCAGAACCACGACCGAGAGGATCGCGGCAAAATGCTCGCGGAAGAAGCCAAGCCACAGCCGCCACAGCGCGTCGGTGCCGTTGAGCATCACCTTCATCAGCCGGCCGGAATGGGTGCCGGAGTGGAAGGTCAGCGGCAGTTGCAAAATGTGCTCGAAATAGTCCGTCAGAACCGCCTGGCGCTGGCGGTGCGAGAGCCGGTCGGCCTGCAAGGCCACCAGCGCGCTGCAGACGATGGTGAACAGCCCGAACGCGACCCAGGCAGCCAGGAATGGCCAGGCCGAATTCGAGCCGGCCACGGTCTTGCCCGAGAGCACGTCGACGATCCGGCCGAACAGCACGGGTTCCGCAAACTGCGAGGCTGCGAGCAGGAGATTGGCGACCGCGAGCAGCCAGCCGAGCCGCGCCTCCCTGCCAAGCAGCTCGAGAACGCGGGTGTAGAGACGGAGGATGGACATGCGGGCTTGGGAACTCGGCGACGACGGAGCCCGTATTCTAAGCAGGGATCGCCCGCTAGATACAGCGGAAGCTTTCGGTTTTGCTCAGTTGATCAGCCGCCCCGTCACCGGCGGCAGGAAGCGGTCGTCGAAGATATCGCCCGCCGTCGGTTGTTTCCGGAATTTGAACTCCTGCGCGATCTGGCCGATCGAGCGATCGAGGCGCGCCGGATCAACGCCGCCGAGGCCGTTGCGCCTGACCTCGTCGGTCAGGATGTTGTCGGCGAGGGCGGTGCGCAGGCGCTCCAGCTCCAAATTGCGGTCGCCGTCGTCGATGCGGCTCGCGGCCTCCTCCGCCGCACGCTCGGGCTCGCTGACCGTCGCGTTGATGCCCGCGATCAAGGCGCGGACGAAGCCCTTCACGGCGTCCGGCTTTGCGGCGGCGAAGGCGGGATTGGCCACCACGGCAAAGCCATAGGCTTCGCAGCCGTAATCCGCATAGCGCAACACGACGAGATCGGCTTCGGGCACGCCGCGGTCACGCAGGTTCACCGCCGAGAGATAGCTGAAGCCGGCGACCGCATCGACCTGGCCCGCGGAGAGGATCGGCTCGCGCACCGCCGCGCTGATCCTGTGGAATTTGACGCGCGATGCATTGATGCCGTTCTGCTGCGCCAGTGCCGGCCATAGCCGCATCGACAGATCGCTGTCGGCAACGCCGACGGTCTTGCCGTCGAGATCGGGCAACAAATGGATGCCGCGGCTCCTGCGCGCGACGATCGCGTAGGGCGCGCGGTTGAACAGCACGAACACCGCCTTGATCGGCGCCGCGTTGTCCTTGTCGCGAAAGCGGATCAGCTCGTTGATGTCGACGAGCGCAAGCTCGCTGTCGCCCCTGGCGAGGCGCGTGAGCGCTTCTGGCGATCCGGCTGCGGTGTTGAAGGTCACGCCGAGATGTTCGGCGCCGAACCTGCCGTCCTTTGCGGCGAGGAAGAACGGCGCCATGCTCGCGTCCAACGGGCGGTCGAAGGTGAAGTGAATGGCAACCGGGGGCGCGGCGGTTTCGGCCGCGCCGACATCGCGTGCAATCGGGATCGCAAGCGAGATCGAGAGGGCCAGCAGGCAACGAAGCGCGATCGTCTTGAATCCCGACATCAGGTGCGCCGGTCCCGCATTGTTGTGGTTTCGTGACGCTCGCAGCGCCGGCTGCCGGAAGTCTGTCCGCGCCAACATGAACAGAGGATGAGCGGCAGTTGCGTCATGATCACGCAACCCCGTTCAGCTTGTGTTCGGGTTGGGGAACCCAACATGGGATGCGCGTGTTTGAGAGACATGAGCCTGTCTACAGGCACCATTCGAGGTCCCAAGGAGGGTCCAGGACATGTTCGACAGCTTTTCGAAATTTGCCGGCCGCAAGGCCGTTCTTGCCACCGCCGCGGTGCTGGCGCTGACTGCCGTTGCACCTACCGCCTCTTACGCAGGCGGTCGTCACTGGCATGGTGGTGGCGGTGGCGCCGCTGCCGCCGCGATGTTCGGTCTGGCCGCGACCGGCCTCGCGATCGCAGCCACCCGCGATGCCTACGCCTATGGTCCGGGCCCGGGTTACTATTACGAGAGCGGCCCGGTCTACTACAGCGGCCCCGGCTATGGTCCCTATTATTACGGCTCGGGCCACCAAGAGCGCTATGGCGGCTACACCAGGGTCTGCTCCCACGGCTGGTCCGGTTACGGCTGCTATTAACCGATCGGCAATCGTCTTCGACGAACAGGCCGTCGCGCTTGCCGCGGCGGCTCGTTTTTCGCTTATATTGTCGAACGTTAACGCGCTCGCCATTTCTTTAGAGTAGTTTTGCGTACATGAGTGATTCGCTTGAGCGGCTATACCTGGCTGTGCTCGCGGCCAGAGATCTTGATCCGGCAACATCGCGCACGGCCCGGCTGTTTCAGCGCGGCCCCTCCAAAATGGCGAAGAAGCTGGCCGAAGAGGCCATCGAAGTCGTGATCGATGCGGTCAATGGCGACAGCGAGGCCGTGATCCGGGAAAGCGCCGACCTGCTCTACAATCTCACCGTGCTATGGGCATCGGCCGGGGTACGTCCCGAGGACGTCTGGCGGGAGATGGCGCGACGTGAAGACATGCTCGGTATTGCCGAGAAGCTGCCGAAATCACCGATGAAACTGCCCAAAGTCGCGTCACCGCGCGTTGCCGTCAGGCGGCCAATTGTCGCGCTCGAGGGCCGCGCCGCGCGCAAGCGCCACTAAAGCGCGATGAAATCGGAACGAAGCGTCATCGCGCTTTAGCTCGTTGTTTGAGCGTCATCCTTTCCGAAAACCGCCGCACCCTGTTCCGGAACACGCCGGAGACGTCACAAAACTCACGATGGACAAATCCGTCCCATGGTGCTTCATCGCGGCGCCATGCTGAAACGTATCTACGATTGGTGCATCGACGCCGCCCACAAGCCCTACGCGCTCTGGATCATGGGAGCCGTGTCTTTCGCCGAAAGCTCCTTCTTTCCGGTCCCGCCGGATGTGATGCTGATTCCGATGTCACTGGCGCGCCCCCAGCGCGCCTGGGTCTATGCGGCGGTCTGCACCGCGACCTCGGTGCTGGGCGGCATCGTTGGCTATGCCATCGGCGCGCTGCTGTTCGACTCGGTCGGCCACTGGCTGATCCAGGTCTACGGCCTCGGCGACAAGGTCGATGCCTTCCGCGCCTCCTATGCGGAATGGGGGGCGGTCATCATCCTGCTCAAGGGGCTGACGCCGATCCCCTACAAGCTCGTCACCATCACCTCGGGCTTTGCCGGCTACAACATCCTGTTGTTCATCCTGTGCTCGATCGTTGCGCGCGGCGGTCGCTTCTTCGTCGTCGCGATCCTGCTCAACCGCTATGGCGACTGGATTCGGCACAAGCTCGAGGAGCATCTCGGCCTGTGGGTCACGCTCGGTGCCGTCGTGCTGGTGCTCGGCTTCGTGGTGGCGGTGAAGTTGATCTAGGGCATGATCAGGAAAAGTGTGAAGCGGTTTTCCGAAAAGATCATGTCCACCCATTAGGGCCGCGGCGGCTTTGCCGCCGCGCCCGCTTCGGCTACGGTTGCTGCATGATGGTTCGATCCGGCAATCTGGCCATGCGGCTCGGGACGCTGATGTCAGCAGTGCTGTTGCTCCTGCTCAGTGGCGGCGGGATCGGGTGGGCGCAATCTGCGCCGCCGACGCTCGGTCTCCAGGAGCAGGGGACGCAGGCAGCGCCGCCGCCGTCGACACCCGCTCCATCGACGCCGCCGGCGCATGAGGAAAATCCCGGGCTGATCAACGAAATGGGCAAGCTGTTCGACAAGCTGCCCTCGATCCTGCCGCCGATCAAAAGCCCGAGCGAGACCATGAACGATTTGTCGCGACTGACGAGGCCGTCCACCATGGTCTCGGGACGTGTGGCCTGTCCGGCCTCGTCGAACGGCGCGCCCGACTGCAAGCAGGCCGCCGACCAGCTCTGCCAGAGCAAGGGCTATCGCGAAGGCAAGAGCCTGAATGCAGACTCCGCCGAGAAATGCTCGGCCAAGGTCCTGATTCCGGGCCGGCAACGCAAGCCGGACGACTGCCGCACCGATACTTTCGTGACCAGCGCGCTGTGCCAAAACTGACGCAATGGCCTCGCGCGCATGCAACAGGGAGCGCCCATGAGCCGTACGGAGCAGGATTTCCTCGGACAGCGTGAGATCGCCGACGACATCTATTACGGCGTCCAGACCATCCGCGGGAAGGAGAACTTCCACATCACCGGCATTCCGATGAACCAGGAGCCTTACTTCGTGAAGGCGCTTGGTTACGTCAAGAAGGCCGCCGCCATGGCCAATCGCGATCTCGGCGCGATCGACGCCAAGGTCGCGGATGCGATCATCCTGGGCTGCGACCGCGTCATCGCCGGCGACATGATGGACCAGTTCGTCACCGACTTCATCCAGGGCGGCGCCGGCACGTCGACCAACATGAACGCCAACGAGGTGATCGCCAACCTCGCGCTGGAATCGCTCGGTTTTGGCAAGGGCGACTACCAGCATGTCAGCCCCAACGATCACGTCAATTACGGCCAGTCCACCAACGACACCTATCCGACGGCCTTTCGTCTGGCGCTGATCCTGCGGCTCGAGAGCTACATGACGGCGCTGCGCCAGCTTCAGGAGGCCTTCTTCGCCAAGGGTCGCGAGTTCGACCGCGTGCTGAAGATGGGACGCACGCATCTCCAGGACGCCGTGCCGATGTCGCTCGGCGCGGAATTCCGGGGATGGGGCACCACGATCGGCGAGGAGGTCGATCGCATCTCCGAGGCGCGCGCACTGCTGCGCGAGATCAATCTCGGCGCCACCGCGATCGGCACCTCCGTGACCGCGGCCGTCGGCTATCCCAAGCTCGCGGTCCGGCATCTGAGCGCGCTGACCGGCGTCGACTTCATCCTCGCCGGCGATCTCGTCGAGGCGACCTCGGACACCGGCGCCTATGTGCAGCTCTCGGGTGTCCTCAAGCGCACGGCGAGCAAGCTGACGAAGATCTGCAACGACATCCGCTTGCTCGCCTCCGGCCCGCGCGCCGGCTTCAACGAGATCAACCTGCCGCAGCTTCAGCCGGGCTCTTCGATCATGCCCGGCAAGGTCAACCCTGTCATCCCCGAGGTGGTCAACCAGACCAGCTTCCTGGTCATCGGCCTCGACACCACGGTGACGCTGGCGGCCTCAGCCGGCCAGCTCCAGCTCAACGTGATGGAGCCGGTGATCTCGTTCGCGCTGTTCTTCTCGATCCGCACCATGGAGCGTGCGGTCAACAGCCTGCGCGAGAATTGCGTCGTCGGCATCACCGCCAACGAGGAGCACACCCGCAACATGGTGCTGAACTCTCTCGGTATCGTCACCGTGCTGAAGCCGCTGCTCGGCTACAAGCAGTGCGCGGAGATCGCGCGCGAGGGTTACAAGAGCGGCAAGTCGTTGCACCAGATCGTGGTGGTCGAGCGCAAGCTGTTGACGCAGGACAAGTGGGACGAGATGTTCTCGTTCGAGCGGCTGATCAATCCGGATTTGGTTGGGTAGATGTTGGCTATCCTCCACTCTCGCCTCGTCATTGCGAGGAGCTCGCGACAAAATTGCGTAGCAATTTTGCGCTGATGCGACGAAGCAATCCAGTGTCCCTCCGCGGAGACAGTCTGGATTGCTTCGCTTCGCTCGCAATGACGGAGAAGACGGAGTGGGTTGGTCCGCCGTCGGAATTCCGTGGGTTGGAATTGCGGTAGCGGCATCCGCCACGGCGTCACAACGCAATACTTGACAGTGGAAAGATTGCCTTGTTGGTATCACCCCAGCCTTCGCTTTGACCGCCTAGAGAGGATCGTTCCGCAATGTCCATGCCTGCCTTGTTCAAGGGACGACTGTCGATCCCTGTGATCGGTTCGCCGCTCTTCATCATCTCGGTGCCCGATCTCGTGATCGCGCAGTGCAAGGCGGGTGTGGTCGGCTCGTTTCCGGCGCTGAACGCGCGGCCGCCGGAGTTGCTCGACGAATGGCTGGCGCGGACCACCGAGGAGCTCGCGGCCTATGACCGCGCGCATCCGGACAAGCCGTCGGCGCCGTTCGCGGTCAACCAGATCGTGCACAAGTCGAACAACCGTCTCGACCACGACATGCAGCTCTGCGCCAAGTACAAGGTGCCGATGATCATCTCCTCGCTCGGTGCACGCGAGGAGCTGAACCAGGCCGTGCACGGCTGGGGCGGCATCGTCTTCCACGATGTGATCAACCAGAAATTCGCGCACAAGGCGATCGAGAAAGGCGCCGACGGCCTGATCCTGGTTGCGGCCGGCGCCGGCGGTCATGCCGGCACCATCTCGCCACTCGCTTTCGTGGCCGAGACGCGAAAGTGGTTCGACGGCCCGATCGCGCTGTCGGGCGCGATCGGCAACGGCAAGGCAATCCGCGCCGCGCGCGTCCTCGGTGCAGACTTCGCCTATATCGGCTCGGCCTTCATCGCGACCAAGGAAGCCAACGCGGTCGAGCGCTACAAGGAGATGATCGCCGGCTCGAGCGCCGACGACATCGTCTATTCCAACCTCTTCACCGGCGTGCACGGCAACTACCTGAAGCCTTCGATCCAAGCCGCCGGCATGGATCCGGAAAACCTGCCGACCTCCGATCCCTCCAAGATGAACTTCGGCACCGACGCCTCCGGCGAACGCGCCAAGCCGAAGGCCTGGAAGGAGATCTGGGGCTCGGGTCAGGGCATCGGCAGTGTCGATGGCGTCGTGCCCGCCGCCGAGCTGATCGCGCGGTTCAAGAAGGAATACGACGAAGCGATCGATCCGCCGCTGTGACTAACGTCGCCCGGCCTTTGCCGGGACGACACCGGCTTCTGAACTGCGAACGTTCGCCACGGTGAAAGTATGCCCCCCATCTACCGCGTCGATGGCAACAATGTCGTCACCAGCCCGGACGCCGCCGGTCCCTGGGACCGGCGCATGCAGCACGGCTCAGCGCCCGCTTCGCTGGTGACGTGGGCGGCCGAACGCATTCCGACGCCTGTTGCGATGGACATCGCACGGGTCACGATCGATCTGATGCGCCCGGTGCCGGTCGCGCCGCTCACGATCGCGACCGAGGTATTGCGTGAGGGCCGCAAGATCCAGCTCTGCGCCATCAAGCTGCTGGCCGACGGTGTGCAGGTGGTCGGCGCCACCGTGCTCAAGATCAGGCGCCAGGCGCTGACGCTGCCCGACGACGTCAAGGAGCTGCCGGTCACGCTGCCGTGGCCCGAGGACTCGCTGGTCGAGGACGGCCACGCCGCCTCCAGCCCGTTCGTGCGATCGGTCTCGATGCGCGCCGCGCGCGGCCGCTTCGGCCAGGCCGGCGCCGGCGCGATCTGGTTTCGCGTCGACCATCCGCTGATCGCAGGCGAAGAGGTTTCGCAGGCGATGCGCGCCGTGGTCGCCGCCGACTTCTCCAACGGCACCGCCTCCACGCTCGACTTTCGCGCCTGGACCTACATCAACGCCGACCTCACCGTGAGCTTCGCGCGCCAGCCGGTCGGCGAGTGGATCCTGCTCGATGGCGACTCCTGGATCGGCCCCGACGGCGCGGGCCTTGCGATGTCGCGGCTTGCGGACAGGCAGGGCTATTTCGGCCGCGCGGTGCAGAGTCTGGTGATCGAGAAGCGGTGAGCGTGACGGCTGGTGCCGTGATCGCTCCATGGGCCGATTGAACGGCAGGCTTCCGCCGCCGCGGAAGGGATGCTTGGTCGTGCTGGACGCCGGCATCCTGCCAGTTCACATTCCGTAGAAGATCTTGATCTCCCACAGCACCACGATGATAGCCGTGATCAACGTGACCGCGGCGACTGCACTTTCCAGGGAAGCGACTCTCATCTTACTCTCCGCTTCCCAGCCCCATCAGCGGGTCTAGTTGATTCCCTGATTCGCCCGCAATCGGGCCGGCACCACCGACGTACACTCCGTTGCTCGCTGTGGTGCCGCGGCCACAACGACACCGTAGAATTCCGGGGTAGCTACCCCACCATCCGGTCCCGCCCGCTCCAGAAGCCCGCACGCAATACCTTCTTGTCGACCTTGCCGACGCCGGTCATCGGCAGCTGCCTGACGAACTGGATCTGCTTGGGGGCATGCGCCGAGCCCTTCCGAGTCTTCACCAAATTGATCAGCTCCTCCGGATCGGGCCTTGCGCCCTCGCGCGGCACGACGATGGCGGTGACGGCCTCGCCCCATTTCTCGTCGGGAATGCCGACGACAGCCACCATTGCGACGTCGGCGTGCTGCGACAGCACGTCCTCGACCTCGCGCGGGAAGATGTTGAAGCCGCCGGAGACGATCATGTCCTTCTTACGGTCGAGGATGAACAGGTAGCCGCGCTCGTCCTTGCGCGCGATATCGCCGGTGTGGACCCAGCCGTTCTTCAGCGTCTCGGCGGTGACGTCGGGCCGTTTCCAGTACTCCGCCATCACGTGCGGAGCGCGTACGCAGATCTCGCCGGCTTCGCCCGTCTTCACCTCCTGATCGTCGTCGTCGAGGATCTTCACCTCGCAGGCCGAGATCGGAAAGCCGCAGGACAGGAATAGCTCCGGTGTCCTGGGATCGTGATCTTTCTTGCGCAGCACCGAGACAGGATAGCATTCGGTCTGCCCGTAAAGCTGCGAGAACACCGGCCCGATGCGTTCGATGCCTTCGACCAGCCGGCTCGGCGACATCGCGGAAGCGCCATAGAGCACGAGCTCGAGCGAGGACAAGTCGGTCCTGCCGAGCGCGGGCTGATCGAGCAGCACATAGATCATGGTCGGCACGAGCAGCGTGAAGTTGATGCGCTCGCGCGCGATCGTGGCCAGCACGGCTTCGGGGTCGAAACCCTTCAGCATGTGCACGGTGCCGCCGCGCATCAAGGTCGGCAGCACCTTCGTCCCTGCGACGTGGCTCATCGGCGCGACCGCGAGATAGCGCGCGGCCTCGGGGATCTCGAAATCGGCGAGAATCGCGCCGGCGGCGCCGCTGTTTTCGCGGTGATGGCGCAGCGCTCCCTTGGATTTGCCGGTCGTGCCGCCGGTGTAGTTCAGCGTGGCGAGATCGTTGGGGCCGGCGAGGCACTGCGCGCTGGCGTGTCCCGCACCCTCGGTCGCCGCCAGCAGATCGACCCCGTAGCCGGCCGGCCCCATGGTGAAGACCGCCTTCAGCCGGGTTGCCTTCGCGGCGAGTTCGCCGCCGCGGTCGTGGAAGGCGGCGGCATCGACGACCAACATTTCCGCTTCGGAATCCTCGAGCTGGAACAGCTGGTCTGTCTGCGATCCCAGCGGATGCAGCCAGGTGATGCAGAGCCGGGCCAATTGCGCCGCGACACCGGCGCACCAGCTGTCGGCGCGGTTCGCGGTGAGCAGGGCGACGCGCGCGCCGGGCTGCAATCCAAGCCGCATGAATACGCCCTGGATGCGTCCGATCAGGTCGATGGTGCCCCGATAGCTCAGCGATCCCTCAGGCCAGGCGAAAGCGGTGCGGTCGGGATAGCGCGACAGCGCCTGTAGCGTCTGGGCGCAAGCTGGAGACGATGCGTGGAGCGGATCGGGCATATGTTTCCTCGTTGCTTTGTCACCGGCTTCTGGCGTGCCAATGTTGCTGATGACGCTAGCACAGCGAAGGCGAGATGGAACGACGAAGCCCGCGCAGGGATGTAAAGAGTGACAAGGAGATTTGCGTGCCATCGGATCGACTGCAACGCTTCCGCGATCGCCTCAGTCTGCCGCTGATCGCGGCGCCGATGTTCCTGGTGTCGGGCGTCGAGCTGATGGTCGGAGCCTGCCGCAACGGCGTGATCGGCAGCTTTCCCAGCGCGAATTGCCGTAGCGCCGAACAGCTGGGCAAATGGCTCACTGCGATCGAAGCGCGGCTCCGGCAGCACGAGGAGCAAACCGGGCGCAGGGCCGCTCCGCTCTGCCCGAACCTGATCGTGCACAGCTCCAATGCCCGGCTTGAGCAGGATCTCGCAGTGCTGCTGCGGCACCGGCCGGAGATCGTCATCACGTCGGTCGGCTCGCCCGCGCCCGTACTGAAGCCGTTGCAAGACACCGGCGCCTTGGTGCTGGCGGATGTCGCTTCGATCCGCCACGCTGAACGCGCGGCGGAAGCAGGTGCCGACGGGTTGGTGCTGCTGACCGCTGGCGCCGGCGGCCAGACCGGCTGGATCAACCCATTCGCGTTCGTCCGCGCAATCCGGGCATTCTACGACGGCATCATCGTGCTCGCCGGCGGCATCAGCGACGGCCGCGCGCTGCATGCCGCAGAGGTGCTCGGCTGCGATCTCGCCTATATGGGCACGAAGTTCATCGCGACGCGGGAAAGCATGGCGGATGACCGCTACAAGCGGATGCTGGTCGAGAGCAGCGCCGACGATGTCCTGCTCACGACCGCGTTCACGGGGCTTCAGACCAGCATGCTGCGGCCGTCGATCGAGGCCGCAGGTCTCGATCCTGACGACCTGCCGGCGCATGGGGCGATCGACATCGCAGAGGACATCGACGTCGCGGCGCGCGAAAAGCGGCCGAAGCGCTGGCGCGATATCTGGAGTGGCGGGCATTCGACCTCGGGTGTCACGGACGTGCCCGCCGTCAACGATCTCGTTGCGCGGACGATCGCGGAATATCGCGAAGCAGGCGGGCGCTAGGCTCCGGAAGCCCTCGCTCTTCCCGTAAATATGCGGAGGCAGAGGGCAGGGATCGCACCCGATCACAGTTAATCGAGCGCACTTCCGCAGGCCCGTACTTAACGGCAGATTAACCATCGCCCGCCAAGAATCCCCCTCAAGGCCGCCAAGCAGGGCCGAGAGGGACAGGCGATGGATTTTGATTTTCTCAACAGCAAGACAGCCGCGACGCTGGATGAAATCCGCGTCCGCGTGGCCCACGCGCTGGCCCGCCACCCGCTGTGCCGCAACGTCCGTTTCGACATCGTCAGCGTCCCCCGCACCCGCCGGGGCGGCAACTGGACGGTGACGCTGCAATCGGTCGAGCCGCGCGCGGTCTGGGAAGCCTCCGAGATCGTCGCCGACATCCAGGACGCCTACGACCTGGCGGCAGCTGCCTGATTTTCCAGGCGATGTCGCCGCAGTCCGAGCGATTGCCGCCGCAACGGCACGGTTAAGCCTTATTTATCGCCCAGTTCTCGGGCACTGATCACGTGGACTTGAAGCTGGGCGCGGAGGGACGTTTGTCCAAAGCCATCACCATCATCGTGCTGACCTGCTTTCTCGTCCTCGGTGCCGCGACGACCGCCATCCTCGGCCGTGACAGCGTGCCCAGCGTGAGCGCGGAGATGATCACGCAGGCGCCTCCGGCCAAGCCTCTCGCCACCAACCGCGCCGCCAAGGCCGACCGTCTGATTCCGACGCTGGCGCTGGCCTCGGCCGCGATCGAGCCGGTCCAGGTGCCCGCCGACAGGCTCGCCCAAGCCCCCTTGCTGACCGAGCCGCTGCGCCAGGCCTTCGCCGCCGCCACGCCTTCCGATTTCCCGATGCCTAAGGCAAGCGGGCACGACGCGCCCGCCGCGGCGGAGGTTCCCGCCGTCGAAGTCCCGGCCAAGCCGAAGGTCGTGGCCAAGCCGCAGCCGCAGAAGCACTATACGCTGCTATCCGACGCACAGATCGCGGGCATCAGGGATCGCCTGAAACTCTCGTCGTCGCAGGAATATTACTGGCCGTCGGTCGAGACGGCGCTCCGCAATGTCGTCCGCAAGATCTCTGCCAACAAGCTCTCCAATCCGAACGCGCAGGGCGTGCCGATCGATCCGAATTGCGACGAAGTCCAACAGTTGAAGTCGGCGGCGATGCCGCTGCTGTTCCAGCTGCGTGACGACCAGAAAGAGGAAGTGCGCAAGCTCGCCCGCATCATCGGGCTGGAGAAGGTCGCGCAGCAGATCTGACGTGGAAGTTCCTTCGGGAACTGCTCCCCACACCAGGAACATCCGGCAATCAACGTGCGTTGCTCGCCCCAAAGAGGGAGTGGATCAATGCGCGCCTCGACAGCCTATTTCGTTGGTGCTGGAACCATTATCGCGGCCATCGCCATTGGACTCGGCGGCGGCATCGTTGCCGGCAACATAATGAATCCGACCAAGCAGGGGCCGGATACCAGCAAGGTCGCGCAACACGCCGAAACCGCCGGCGTGTCGGCTACGAACGCACCGTCCGAGCGCGTGAATTATCTCACCGGTTCGCAGGCTTTTGGCGCGACGATTGCCACGCCGGCGCAGGCCGAAGCAAAGCCTGACCCTCAACCGGCTCAGGCGAACGCTGCGCCGCCGGCACCGCCGCCTTCGCAGGCGGCAGCGGTCGAGCCGGCCAAAGAACAGTTGAAGGAACAGTCCAGGCCGACCATCGCATCGTCGCCGAAAGTCGCAAATCCTGCCGAGCAGCAGGCATCGGCCGACCCGGCCGCTTCGGCTGACAACGCCTATGCCAAGGCCAGGGATGCCGACGTGAAGCGCGCCGCGTCAGAACGGCGCCGGATCGAACGCCGCGAGCGCTGGGCCGAGCGCCGTCATTACTACGAGTCTCGTGAGCCGCGTGGTATGCGCGACCGCACCGATTGGGACGACGTCGCGCGCAATATTCGCGAAGATTCCGACGCTCACGATGTCGCAAGCCGTCCGCGCAGCGGTTTCCCGCAGATCAGGCTGTTTGGGCCTGACGACGACTAACCCCGACGCCATCGGCGAAGCGGAGTCCGGGTTCGCTCCGCGGGAGTGGCCCCGGACTGAAGGCCGGCTCACCCTCCGTGAGACTCCACAACCTTGCGGCAGGAGTCGGAGAGCTTGGCATTGTTCTGGCGCAGGCAGGCATTCATGATCGTCCCCTGTGGCGCGAAACAAGCTTAGCCGTAGCGCGGACGCCGTGACGCCCATGATCATGGGGGTGGCGATGCGCTCCAACCTGCGCCCATGACGTCGCTAGTTGGCCGGTGGCGGAGCCGGAAGCCGCTGGACCCGGATCGTCGCGGTGCCGCTGTTGTTGGCATAGAACTGGGCGCGGGGGCCCTGGAGTGGGACGAGCCATCGCGGCGCAAACCGCAAGGGAATGATCCGTGGGAAGAGCTGGACCGCGTCATTGACATAGAAGAACAACTCGCCGGACTCGGGAGCCACGAACTCCGCGACGAGCAGATCGGACAATCCCTGGCGGCGCCATAGCGCGCGTGCCGCCGGCAGCGCCTTGGGCGGGATCGGTTCGAAATCTCCGAACGGACGCCAGACACGTCTCAGTTCGCTGTCCGGCTGCTTGAACTCCGCGGAGTCCTCGACCCGGATGGGGTATTTGTCCCCCGTGTCGTCCTCATATGCCGGCACCGTCGCATTGACCCGCCGCGGCAACTCGTCGGCCGGGACATTGTTGACGGCCAGCAGCGGCAGATTGTTCGATCCTCTGGCGCCGATACGCACGATCGGCTGAAACCAGTCGGCGCCGTAGAGCCGCAGGATCGGCACGGCCGAGCGATGGGTCGGATCCGGCGGGGTCTTGAAGCCGTTCGGGCCAGTCATGATGGTGCGGTCGAACCACGGGTCGGCCATTTGAATCCAGACGCGGTATTTGCGGCCCTTCTCGACTGCGAGGCGGCTCGGCCAGCAAAAGTCGCCGACGCTGAACAACTCGCCGTCACGGGCCGTTGTCGGCACGTCGCCGACCGCGCGCGTAGATGCGCTGCTGACGCAAATGCCGCCGACGCCGTCGAGCCAGTCGAGATAGCCGCGAGAGATCAGCAGCAGTCCGGAGCCAAAAATGGCGACGAGGAAAATGCCCGGCAGCAGGACGTTGGTGAATGCCATGCGCACCGGCCACGCGTGCAGACGCATCCAGCGGCCGATCGCGAGCAGCCAGCCCGATTTGCTCACTCGGCCTCTGGAGGCCTTCCGGTCGGGCCTGTACCAGGCCAGTCGCGCGCGCTCTTGAATGCTGTCGCGCAGCGCCGCGTTCCTGTTCCAGGCGACAAATATGATGGCGACAAGGACCGTGGTGAGGAAGGGATAGTAGAGTGCGATGGCAAGCCAAGGCCCCGCATAGGATGGCAGGACGCTGGCGAGGAGATTGGCGAATGGTTTGACGACCGTGCCCGTGCCATTGTCGAACGCCGTAATCCATTTCAGCAGGACAGTGTCTTCGAGAACGTGCTCTTTGGACGATCCTACCACCGCGCGTGCGATCCAGGGCCATGCGGCCAATATGGCAAGCGCAATGACCAGCGAGAAATAGGCCACGCGGCGCCACCACACGGTGTCGAGCACCTGCCTGGCCATCTCGGCGTCCGGTGGGCTCATCGCCAGGAAGGCATCGGCCTCTGCCGCCTTCTGCGCATTCCCCGTTCTCGCCCCATAGGCCGACCTCATGGCCTTGCGGGTCTCGTCTTTGGTGAGCGGCAACACCTCCCCATCCGGCAGCAGCACCCTGGCATTGGCCGGAAGCATCAGCGGTGCGTAATTGTCGCATCCGTGCAGCATGCGTTCGACGACGGCGAAATGCACCACGGGCGATCCGCCATCCTCCTTGCGGTCCGAGATCGGCCGCGGGCCGTAGCGATACAGCACCGCAGCGCCGCTGCGTGAATCATGCATCGGGCCGATCGCCGACTGGTACGCGCGGAAATGCTCGATCGTGCCGGCCTGGAAGCGAAGCCGGTTGCCGATCTGCTCGGTCATCCAGACCAGAGGCACGAAGGACAGCGTGGATTCCGGATAGCCGCCGCCGATGTCGGAATGAACGCCTGCGAACCACACCTCCTTGACGACCTGGCCGTCCGGAAGGCGGCTCTGGTCGATCCGCAGTGGATGGAAGGTGGTGCGCTCGTCGTCGAGCGCGAGCGCATGGCAGGCGTGCTTGGCCGCTCGTGACAGCCGGTGATTGCGGAAGGAAACCGGCCAGATTGCCCAGTCGATCGCCAGGCGGAGCTCCTCGATCGGTACGCCGAACGCTTCGACCGTGTCGAACAATCCGAGGAATTCAATCTCGATCTGCTTGCGGCCGTCCATCGCCTCGCGGACCTTGGCATAGGAGCGATGTCCAAGGATGAGGTGATAGAGATAGATCAGGACGTCGCGGATCCAGCGGACGATCCAGATTGTCGGCAGGCTGCGATAGCCCACCGACGCCTTGCGGTACTCACGCCAAGCAGACATCGTGTTGCGCTGCATTTCCGCATGCGACACCGCAACCTTGTCAATCACCGCAGGCACGAGGCCCTGGCTCGCGATCAGCGCCGCCAGCGTGCGCGCCGTGAATGCGCCGCGGCTGAAGCCGAAGATGTAGATCTCGTCGCCCTCCCGCCAATTCCAGCACAGGAAGCGGTAGAGCTTTCGGACGTTGGAGGGCACGCCGATGCCGGTGGCGCCGTCGAGCGCGGCGAGCGGGGCCCAGCCGGCGGTGCCGACGCCCTTGATGTAGTAGGCGATCTGGTCCGGCCGGGTATGGTCGAGCGCCTCATAGAGTCGCCAGACGCTGGATTCCTGGGTGGTGAAGGCGTTGCCCGTGCCGTCGGCGAACAGCACCAGTTTGCGTCGCGATGGAGCTGTGGCCGCGGTCCCGCCGGCATTCGTATCGCTGGGCACGCGCTCCGGTCCGGCAGAATCGCCGTTCGATGCGCCATCAAGGTGCGGCATGGCCCCCTCCGACAATTCGACAGGGACGCTTTAGGCCCGGGCCGGGCAGCACTCCCCGGATTCAATCAATGCTCGCGTCATGAAAATGCAGGTGCATTCTGTACATAATCCCGTTGAGGTAGCAAGGGAGATCGCGCCGCTTCGCCGCCAATGCTCTAGCGGTCTACGAAAGATCGACGCGCGGTGGCGGATAGCGCCGCGCCAGCGCCGACAGCGACAGTGGCCGCTCGTCGTCCGGCAGCTCCAGATAGGCCAGCACGAGCGGCCGCTTCCAGTCGCCGACGCCGAAATCCATCGTCCCCCATTTCTGCGGTTCGGGACCATCGAGGCCCCGGACCCAGACGAAATAGCGGGGCAGGTCGTCGGCATCAGCCCCCGTCGTGCGTCTCCTCGCCATCAAAGCTGCTCGCTGCTTCAGCAATCCTTGCCGCACGATATAGGGAATGCCTGAGCGAAGTCGAACGGCTTGCGGTGATTAGGGAAGCTTGCCGCGAGAGCCGGCGCCGAGCGGCCGCAATGGCCGTCACTGCCAGAGCTCGCTCTCCGCCACGCGGTTGATGTCGGAGAGCCGACGGTCGGCGTCGGCGTTGAGGTCGATGCTCTCAACCAGCGTCAGCAAGCGCCGATAGGCGCCGTCGGCGATCTCGACTGGCAGCGGGGCCTCGTCAAAGGCTTCGACATAGTCGCCGACGAGGCCGCTGAGCAGGCGGCAAAGACCGAGCTGGGCGGGATCGTCCCGGCCGAGCGTCTCGAGCTTTTGCTGGAATGTCCGGAAGGTCCGCAGGCCGTGGTGCTGTTGGGAAAGCCACGTGTGCAGGTCGTTCATATGAGCTCCTTCGAGTTACAGAAGAAGCTACCGGTTTATACAGGGGGGATATGACGATTGCTAGAAGAGGGGAGGATCAAACTTCGTTGAGCCAGTCCGCCTGCGCCAAGGCTTCGGCGGGACAGCCTTCGCTGCTTCGCATCGATAGAATTGCGCCTGGCTTGCCAAGCCGTAGCTGCGAAGCAGCGAAGGCTGGTGCCCCTGGCCGGAATCGAACCAGCACTCCTTGCGGAACTCGATTTTGAGTCGAGCGCGTCTACCAGTTCCGCCACAGGGGCCCTCGGTCAGCCCTCAAAGCGGGCGTCGCGAAGCCGGCGGACTATAGCCATGGACAAAGCGGGGTCAACCCGCGCCAAAGTGATCCCCGCCGTTCTCGACAGCCGCATGGGCCGGAGTTAGAGGCTTAGACGCGCGACCGATCGAAAAGAGGCTGCCGTGACGACCCAGAGTGCCGCAATACCAGCGTTCAAGCCGGACAGCGCCGGTCCCGCGCTGACGGCGTCGCTGCTCGTCACGCTGATTGCCGCAGCAACCATCGCGGGCGCCTGGTTCTTCCAACTGGTGCTGGAGATCCTGCCCTGTCCGCTCTGCCTGGAGCAGCGTTACGCCTATTATCTCGCGATCCCGCTCGGCGCCCTCACGGCGCTTGCGGCCAGGAGCGGCGCGCCGCGGCCGCTGCTGCTCGCGGGCCTTGCGATCCTCATCCTGGCGACGCTCGCCAATGCCGGTCTCGGCGCCTACCACTCCGGTGTCGAATGGGGATTTTGGCAGGGGCCGACCGACTGCTCCGGTCCCGTCGTCAATCTCGGCAACGCTGGCGACCTTTTCTCGCGGCTCGACACGGTGAAGGTGGTCCGCTGCGACGAGGTGCAGTGGCGCTTCCTCGGCCTCTCGCTGGCCGGCTATAACGTGCTGATCTCGCTGTTGATGGCCGCGATCGCCGCGTGGGGATTCGTGCGGACGGCGAAGCGCTAGGTATGCTGCCGTAGGGTGGGCAAAGGCGCGCTCTTCGCGCCGTGCCCACCACTCATCAACATTCGCGCCAGTCGCTGGTGGGCACGCTTCGCTTTGCCCACCCTACGGGAGCTGGGCCCCCGTCAATCATCCACGTCATCCTGCGTGCGCCCGAACAGGTGTACGATACCGGGGGTTGCGATCGTCACGAAGACGAAGCGCGACAGGTGATGGGCGCCGACGAAGATCGGATCGATGTGCAGCGTCAGGGCCAGCGCCAGCATCGCATCCATCGCGCCCGGCGCGAAGGCGACGACGACGTCGGAAAACTTCACTTGCGTGGTGAGCGCGACGATGCCGACGAAGATGGCGGAGACCGCGATGGCCACAGTGAACGACCCCAGCGCCGCATTGATGTGACCTGCAAGCGTCTTGATCCGCATCCGCGCAAAACGGCTGCCGATCAGGGCGCCGATCCCGACCAGCGCGACGCCGCGTACCCAGTTCGGCAGACCGCCCTCGACCCAGTCGGCGCCATGCAGCGCGCTGGAGGCGATCATCGCGCCGAACATCCAGCTGGCCGGAAACTTGATCAGCCGCAGGAAGAGCGCCGCAGCGAGCGAAGCCGCGACCAGCACCACGAGGTCGAGCGGCGAGGCGATGGTCGTCGTCAGCGACGGTGCGGCAGAGGGCGCGACGCCTGCAATCGCCAGCACCATCGGCAGCGCCGCGGTGAGGATGATGACGCGCATGGTCTGCACCACCGCGATGCCCGGCAGGTCGGCGCCGCGCTCGACCGCCAGGATCGTGATCTGCGACAGCGCGCCGGGGCTGCCGGCAAGGAAGGCCGAGGTGCGGTCCCAGCCATGGACGCGCTGGAGGTAATAGCTCGAGCCGAAGGTCGAGCAGAAGGTCGCGAGCGCAAGCAGTCCGATGGTGACGGGATAGGCGCTGACCTGCTGGATCAAATGACGCGAGACGACCGAGCCCAGCGAAATGCCGAGCAGCACCAGCACGGTCTGGGTCAGGATCGGCGGCAGCGCCAGCTGGCGGCCGGCGATTGCGGCGATCCCGACCGCGATCATCGAGCCCGAGATCAGCCCGCCGGGAAGGCCGGCGAGCAGAAACGCGAGGCCGCCGACGGTGCCGATGACAAGCGTCTCCATCGTGCTCAAGACGTTGGCACGGCTCGGCCATTCGAACGGCAGGGAGGCGACGATTTGTTTCACGCCACCTTATCGCAAATCAGCCAAAGGCGCACAATTGCAGGCTCGTCATGCCGCAATGCGCACGCCTTTCACTAATGCTCGCGGAGGATCGTGACGGATTTACTTCTTGTCGGCGGCGGGGGCGGCGGTGCCGGCCTTCGCTTCCTTCTTGCACTCGCGGCGGAATTTCTTGCGCTCCTTGCCCTTCAATCCCTTGGCGTCCGCCTGCTTGGAGCATTCGAGCGATTCCGCCGAACGCTCCTTCGACGCCTTCTTGTCGGCGGTGGCGGCGGCAGCGTCGGTCTTTGCATCGGTCTTGGCTGCCGGCGCGGCGGTCTGTGCGAAGGCGGTGCCGGTGACGAGCACGGAGGCGAGCGCGATGGCGGCGAGGCGGGACGTGAAGGTCATGTGTTGCACTCTTGCGAGAATTGCGAAGGGCTGCGACCGTCGGCCTGCGTTGCTGAACGCGACATGAATGAGTCGAGCGGCGGGATCACTATATTTTGCCGGCGCAACTCATCGCATCCTTGTCGCAAGCGGCCGGCACGCTAGGATAGCAATCCTCGTTTCACTTCCGTCAGGGAAGACCAAGAGGAGACCCAGGGATGACCATTCAGACAAAATTGTTGTGTGCGATTGCAGCGTCGGGTGTCGCGGCATTGGTGGTGAGCGCGCCGGCGCAGGCACTGACGTCGCAGGAGTGCAGCGCAAAATATCAGGCGGCCAAGAAGGACGGCTCGCTCGGCACCATGAAGTGGAATGACTTCCGCAAGGCCCAGTGCGGTGCGGACGCAACGCCTGCCGCTGCGCCCTCCGCGGCTGCGCCGGCCGCACCCGCCGCCCCTGCCGAGCCGAAGCAGGCAAAGAAGGAGGCCGCGCCGGCCGCTTTGCCGACGCTGCCGGCCGGACCGGCGATCTATCCGAACGCGGTCGATCCGAAATATGCCAAGGAGACCCCCGGCAAGGCACGTCTGCATACCTGTGTCGACCAGTACAATGCCAACAAGACGAGCAATGGCAATGGCGGTTTGAAGTGGATCCAGAAGGGCGGCGGCTATTACAGCGAATGCACCAAGAAGCTGAAGGGCGCCGCCTGAGCTTCGACATGACGCGACAACGCGATGGCCGGAGTCAAGCTCCGGCCATTTCGCTTGGTCCAGTCATCTAATTCAACAACTTCTCGGCCGATTTCGCCACGAGCTGCGACCGCTTGCGCGGGCCGCGCTCGACGAACAACAGGCTCTGGCCGAAAATGAAGCAGTAGAACAGGAAGGCTTGCGCCTCGGCCTCCTCGGCCGCAAGGCCGGTCGCGCGATAGAGCTCGGCAACGTGCTTCAGCCGCGCTGCGTCCACGCTCGCCACCGCTGCCGCCGCGCCCTCATCCGAGCGAGCCCATTGCCGGATCGCAAGCTCGATCGCCATGCCCTCCGGGTTAAGCCGCTCGGAATAGAGCTGGATCAGCGCCTTCAACCGCTCGCGGGGCTCTTGTCCCTCGAGACTCGTCTGCTGCGCGATCGCCGCGGCGCGTCCCTGCCGCCAGCGCTGCAGAATGGCTTCGAGCAGTGCGGCCCGGTCGGCGAAGCGACGATAGAAACCGCCCTTGGTGACCCCGAGGTTCTTGGCGAGCACCTCGACCCGCACGCCCTCGACCCCCGAGCGAGCGAGCTCGGTAAACCCTGCCTCGACCCAGACATCGCCCTTGCCGTCGCTCATGAAGGAAGCCTCGCCGATTCTTGATACGGTGCCGTATTGCTAGCGCGCCGGACCTCTGATACGCTACCGTATCAACGATCAAAGGCCCAAGACGACAGGGAGAAATTGCGATGGAGCAGGAGGCGACCTATCGCGGGACGGTTTATCCGTGGCAATGCGATCACGTCGGCCACATGAACATCATGTGGTACGTCGGCAAGTTCGACGAAGCCAACTGGAATCTGTTCGCCCGGCTCGGGCTGACGCCGAGTTATCTGCGCAGCTCCGGCCGCGGCATGGCCGCGGTGCAGCAGAACATCGCCTACAAGCGCGAGCTGCTCGCCGGCGACATCGTCGAGATCCGCAGTCACCTGCTCGAGATCAGCGACAAGTCGATTCGGTTCCGGCACGAGATGAGGAACGCCGAGACCGGCGAGATTGCCGCGACGTGCGAGATCACGGGCGTGCACATGGATCGCAGCCAGCGCAAGTCAACGCCGTTCGCCGACGCTATCCGCGAGACTGCGTTGCGGCATCTTGCCGAGCCGGTCGAGGTCTAAGCCATGGCTGCATTCGAGCCCAAAAACCCCGGCTATCGCGCGGCTGCCATTGCCATGTTCGACGGCCAGCCGGCGATGCACACGCTGGGCATTGTGATCGTCCGCCTTGCACCGGGCGAGGTCGAATTGGCCATGCTGCATTCGCCGGCCTTCACGCAGCAGAACGGCTTTGTTCATGCCGGTATCATCACGGCAGGCCTCGACAATGCCTGCGGGGTCGCCGCCTTCACCCTGATGCCACGCGAGGCCGACATCCTCACGGTCGAGTTCAAGACCACGCTGCTTGCGCCCGCCCGCGGCGAGCGCTTGGTCTTCAAGGCCGAGGTGGTCAAACCCGGCCGCACGCTGACCTTCTGCGAGGCCAGGGCCTTTGCCGAGCACGAGGGCAAGACGACGTTAGTTGCGACCATGACGGGGACGCTGATGGCGATGCTGCCGCGCGCCGCGGCTTCGCAAGCGCCGGCCGCGACCCGGGCATAGCATGGCGATGACATCGCACCCGCAACGCTCTATATGACGCGTAACATTTCCGGTCCTGAGCCGTATTTGCGCAGATGGGACCGAAACGGGACGAGATATGGCTGGATTCAGAAATAAGGACCTCGTGCCGACCCGGCGTACCGCGCTGACGCTGATCGGGGCTGGCGCCTTGGCGGCGGGGGGGATCACTTCCGTGCGCGCGGCCGCCGATGATGACGAGGTGCTGACCGAAACCAAGGTGCTGCGCGATCCCGACACGCCGGTTGCCGGCAACCCCGACGGCAACATCACCATCGTTGAATGGTCCGACTACAATTGTCCCTATTGCCGCAAGCTCGAGCCCGAGCTGCGCCAGGTCGTCCAGGACGACGGCAAGGTGAGGCTGGTGATGAAGGACTGGCCGATCCTCGGGCCGGTCTCGGTCACGGCGGCGCGGATCGCGCTCGCGGCGAAATACCAGGACAAGTATCACAAGGCCCATGACGCCATGATGGGTGTCAGCTCGCGCCTGACCGAACCGCGCATCAACGAGCTGCTGGCGGCAGCCGGTGTCGACATGGATCGGCTGAAGCGTGATCTCACCGACCGTGGCTCGGACATTGATGCCCTCCTCAAGCGCAACAATGATCAGGCCGAAGCCTTTGGCTTCCGCGGCACGCCGTCCTTCATCGTCGGCAAGTACCGCGTCCCGGGCGTGCTCAGCATGACCGAGTTCGAGCAGGTCATTGCCGACGCACGCAAGGCCAAGATGAACTGAGCCGAGCGATATTCATCGCGCAACGCAAAGGCGCCGCCGCGGACTCGCGACGGCGCCTTTTTCATCATGTGGCGTTGTTACTTCGACGAGATCCGGACCCAGTCCTTGTGCGCGCGGTCGCGCAGCGCGTCCCAATCGGCCTTGGCGACATCCCAGTTCACGATTGTGCGGTTGGTGGTCGCGACCTCGCCATTGGCGACCGACGACGTCTGCATGGAATCATAGACGTAGACGCCGCCCGCAAGCAGCAGCGCGCCCAGGATCATTCCGAAAAAAGTCTGCATTTGCGAAACCTCCGGTGACGGGCGGATAACGTCGGCCCGGAGTGATGGTTCCGCGGCAGTAAGGCGCAGGTAAGGACGGATCGTTCATGTCTCATTCAGCCACTCCAGCAGCTCCGCATTGATCTCGCGCGGATAGGTGTGGCTGAGGTCGTCGATCTCCCGATAGGTGACGTCGGCGCCGGCGGCTGACAGCGCCGCCTGGGTCTGTCGCGCAGTCTGCACCGGAAACATCCAGTCGAGCTTGCCGTGGGTGATGAAGACAGGCAGGCCCTGCATGCGCGCGGCGTCCGCCATTTCCGCCATCAAGGGATGGAAGGTTGCCGACACCGGCGCAAGATGGGTGAACGGCGAGGCGCCGCCGAGGCCGGTGACGTAGCAGAAGGTGCCGCCGTCGCTCATGCCGGTCAGCAGCAGGCGCGAGGCGTCGATGCTCCAGCGGCTGCGCACGGTCTCGAGGATGCGCAGGAGGTTCGGCGTGTCGCTGTCGTCGCCCATCAGCGCCCAGGTCGGGCCGGTCGCGGTCGGTGCGACCAGGATCGCGCCGAGGCTGCGCGCGTCGCGCAGCCAGCTCCACAGGAAACCGCGTCCGTTGCCGCTGCCGCCATGCAGCGCCATCACCAGCGGCATGGCCCGCTCGGGCGTGTAATATTCGGGCACATAGACCGAGAAGCCGCCGCGGCTGCCGGGCTCATTGTGATCGTGGGAGATACCGGTGTGCTCGCTTGCGCCGGCTTCGAGTCGCGATAACAGGTCGACATTCTCGCGATTGGCGGCGTTGAGGAAGAAGCTGCTCACCGGGGGAAACTGCACCGCCAGCGGATAGAGTGCCTCCTGCGCGCGTGGCACGTGGCGCAGCGCGCGGAACAACGCGACGAGATCGCCATTGCCGCGCTCGACCTCGCGAATGCCGGCAAAGGCGGTGAGCGTCTCGTTGCAGGCTTGATCGAGCCGGCCGCGCAGCCCGGCGAACTGCTCCGGCCAGTCGCCGATCGCCGCGCGGGCCGTTTGCAGCGCCTCGTCCGGCGCGCCGATCGCGTTCATCATGGAAGCGAAGGCCGGCGGGTGCAGGTGCCGCTGGAAGAAGCCGAGCGCTTCCAGCGCATCGAGTAGCGGCGGCAACACGGCCACGATGTCGTCCACGACGGCCTCGGTCATCGCCGCTTCCTCTAGCCCGGGTCAGTGCAGCTTCGGCGCCTTCAGAAGCTTGAAGCGGTCGGTCGAGGTCACCGTGACGTCGAATGTGACGCCTTCGTGATGTACGGTGAGCGGCACGTCGACGCCGGCGGCGCCGAGCGCCCACATCTTCTTGTAGAAGGCGGTCTGACTCGTAACCTTGTCGCCGTTCACGGCGAGGATGACATCGCCGGTCTTGAGCTCGGCGCGGGCGGCTGGGCCGTTGGCGGAGATCCCGATCACCACCACGCGGTTGTCGATCTCGGTCGAGAAAAGCCCGAGCCAGGGCCGTGCCGGCTTGTTGACGCGGCCGAATTTGCGCAAGTCCTCCAGGATCGGCTTCAAGAGGTCGATCGGCACGATCATGTTGACGTGCTCGGCGTTGCCGTCGCGTTCGCGCTCGAGCTGGAGCGAGCCGATCCCGATCAACTCGCCGCGTTCGTTGAGGAGCGCCGTGCCGCCCCAGTTCGGATGTGCGGGATAGGTGAAGACGGCCTCATCCAGCAGATATTCCCAGTAGCCGGCGAATTCCTGCTTGGCCACGATCTGGCTCGCAACCGATCGCGTGCGGCCGCCGGCGCCGCCGACCACGACGCGGTCGCCGATCCGCGTTTCCGCCGATGTCCCAAGCGTCAGGGGTTCGACGTCGAGCTCGCCAAGCGCCTGCACGAGACCGAAGCCGGTGACGGAATCGAAACCGAGCGCATGCCCTTCGACCACACGCCCGTCGGCGAGGTGCAGCCATACCGATTCAGCCTCGGTGATGAGGTAGCCGATGGTGAGCACCAGCCCGTGGTCGATCACGACGCCGTTGCCGGCACGTTCGGTGCCCAGCGTCTCGGCGCTGAAGGCGTCCGGCGGAATGATGGCGTGCAGGCCGACGACGGAGGCGAGCGCGCGGTCGAGATCGAAACCATAATCGCTCGCACGCGGCTGATTGGCCGGTGGCACTCTCCATTCGGTCAGTGCGGGCATGGAGTTCTCCTGGCTGAGAGCATCGCTCCGCCGTGGCCGGCGGAACGACGCGCGAAGCACGCATAATTTAGGCTGGGGGACGCCGTCTTGAAAGCCTCGTTCCCAACTATTCGAGAGAACGCCGCGTGAAATCTTCGAAAGGCATCGCGGCGGTTCGTGCGCGGGTGGCAGCCGCCGCTCCGGCAGCCGCCGCATGGCTGGTGTCCGGCGAGGTGCTAGGCGCCGTGCCATGAAGCTGCTAACCATTGCCGCTTCGTTTGACCTTGGGATCACGGACCGAAGCATGGATAACCGCAGCGACATCTGGCGTGGCATCGACACCATCAAGGCGCGTTTCATCGACCTCAGCGACAAGGTCTGGGGCATTCCCGAGGTGTGCTACACCGAGGCGCGGTCCGCCGCCGAGCATCTCGCCGAACTGCGCCATCAAGGCTTCCGCATCACCGAGAACGTCGCCGGCATCCCGACCGCGCTGATGGGCGAGTGGGGCGAGGGCGGTCCGGTCATCGCCTTCATGGGTGAATATGACGCGCTGCCGGGATTGAGCCAGGAGGCGGGCATCGCCGAACACCGTCCGATCGAGACCGGCGGCCATGGTCATGGCTGCGGTCATAATCTGCTCGGTTCCGCCGCGCTGCTCGCCGCGACTGCAGTGAAGGACTGGCTTGCCGAGACCAAGGTGCCCGGTCGCGTGCGCTATTACGGCTGCCCTGCGGAAGAAGGCGGCGCGGCAAAGGCCTTCATGGTGCGCTCCGGCGCATTCGAAGATGCCGACATCGCCATCACCTGGCATCCGCACAGCTTCTGGGAAGTCGCGGTGACGCCCTCGCTCGCCAATACGCGCGCTGATTTCATCTTCACCGGCCGCACCTCGCATGCGGCGGCCTCGCCGCATCTCGGCCGTTCCGCGCTCGATGCGGTCGAGCTGATGAACGTGGGCGTGAACTACATGCGCGAGCACATGCCGAGCGATGCGCGCGTGCACTACGCTTTGCTCGACACCGGCGGCATCGCTCCCAATGTGGTGCAGGCCCATGCGCGCGTGCGCTATTCGATCCGCGCGCGCGATCTTCCCGGCATGAACGAGCTGGTCGAGCGTGTGTCCAAGATTGCGCAGGGCGCAGCGCTGATGACCGAGACCAAGGTGGAGATGAAGATCATCTCCGCGGTTTCCAACATCCTGCCGAACGCGCCGCTGGAACAGGCGCTGCACCGGGTGATGGAAGAACTCGGACCGCCGCATTTCGACGACGCTGACAAGAGCTTTGCCAGCCAGATCCGCGCCACGCTGAGCGACAAGGATATCGCCTCAGTCTACTACGCAATCGGCATGGAGCCGACCGATCGGCCGTTGGCCGACTTCCTGGTGCCGCTGGATGCCAAGCGCAACCCGCTGGTGGGCTCCACCGATGTTGGCGACGTGAGCTGGGTGGTGCCGACCGCGCAGGTCCACGCACCGACGGTTGCAATCGGCACGCCCTTCCACACCTGGCAGGTGGTGGCGCAGGGCAAGAGCGCCCATGCCCACAAGGCCATGGTGCAGGCGGCCAAGGCCATGGCCGGGCTAGGCATCAAGGCGCTCACGGAACCGGAGCTGATCAAGTCTGCCAAGGCCGATCTTCAGAAGCGGACGGCCAAGACGCCTTACGTTTGTCCGTTGCCGGACCACGTGGCGCCGCCGCTCGATATGTCCGTGGCGTAGAATTTCGCCTCGATACTTCGTCTGATCCGGCGAACAAATTTTCCGCAGTGCAGCGCGCAATCCAGCATGTTTGATGCTGGATTGCCGAGCGGATGGGCTAACGGAACGCGGTTCTGTCCATCGGACAGCCAGAAGACCGTTTGCACACACACGGTCCCAGTTGACGTGCACCCCATTCGGTGTGCCATCTACCGCCAGCCAAAATGGGCGGCCGCATTTGACTGCCGCCTTCATCACTATGGGAAACCAGACGGGGGACAACCATGCTGGATAAAGAACTGCGTTCGATGATCGGCCAGGTGAAGGACGGGCGTATGGATCGCCGCGCCTTCATCCAGCGCATGGCTGCCGTGGGCCTGACCGCGCCGCTGGCCAACCAGATCCTCGCGCTGGGAGGCGTCGCCATGGCCCAGGGCGCCTCGACCTATAAGCCGACCAAGCGTGGCGGCGGTGGTGCGCTGAAGCTGTTGTGGTGGCAGGGCCCGACCTTGCTCAATCCGCATTTCGCCACCGGCACCAAGGACCAGGACGGTGCGCGCCTGTTCTACGAGCCGCTTGCCTGCTGGGATCCTGACGGCAACATGAAGCTGGTTCTCGCCGCAGAAATTCCCTCGATCCAGAACGGCGGCTTGGCCGCCGACGGCAAGTCGGTGACTTGGAAGCTCAAGCCCGGCGTCAAATGGCATGATGGCACGCCGTTCACAGCTGACGACGTCGTGTTCAACTGGGAATACTCAAAGGATCCGGCGACCTCCGCACTGACGATCGCGACGCTGCGCGAAATCACGGTCGAGAAAGTGGATGACCTCACGGTCCGCATCCTCTTCAACAAGCCGACGCCATTCTGGGCCGATGCCTTCGTCGGTGCGCCCAACACCATCATCCCGAAACATCTGTTTCAGGACTACAAAGGGTCCAAATCGCGGGAGGCGCCGACCAACCTCTCTCCGGTCGGCACCGGCCCCTACAAGTTCGTCGAGTTCAAGCCGGGCGATCTCGTCCGCGGTGTGCTCAACCCCGATTATCACATGCCGAACCGTCCCTATTTCGACTCCGTCGAGATGAAGGGCGGCGGCGACGCGGTCTCGGCCGCGCGCGCGGTGATCCAGACCGGCGAGTACGATTTCGGCTGGAACATTCAGGTCGAGGACGACGTGCTGTTGCGTCTGGAGAAGGGCGGCAAGGGCAAGACCGTCTATGCCGTCGGTGGAGACACCGAGTTCATCGCGCTGAACTTCACCGATCCCAACACTGAGGTCGATGGTGAACGTTCTTCGATGAAGACCAAGCACCCGCTGTTTTCAGATCCGGCGGTACGCAAGGCGCTCTCGCTGCTGATCGATCGCGAGTCGGTCAAGAAGGCGATCTATGGCCGCGCCGGCCGCACCACCGCAAACTTCCTCAACGGCCCCGAAAAGTTCGTCTCCAAGAACACCTCGTGGGAGTTCAGCATCGAGAAGGCCTCGAAGATCCTCGACGATGCCGGCTGGAAGCCGGGCGCGGACGGCATCCGCGAGAAGGACGGCAAGAAGCTGAAGCTGCTCTACCAGACCGCCATCAACGGCCCGCGCCAGAAGACGCAGGCGATCGTCAAGCAGGCCTGCCAGAAGGCGGGCATCGACGTCGAACTGAAATCGGTCGTCGCCTCCGTGTTCTTTTCCTCCGACGTCGGCAATCCCGACACCTATTCGAAGTTCTACGCCGACATGGAGATGTTCCAGATCCCGCTGAGCCAGCCCGATCCGTCGCAGCATATGCGCCGCTATCTCTCGACCCTCGTGGCCACCAAGGAGAACAAGTGGCAGGGGACCAACTTCCCGCGCTGGGTCAACAAGGAGTACGACGCGACCATCCAGGCCGCGGACGGCGAGATGGATCCGGTCAAGCGCGCTGCGCTCTACATCAAGGCCAACGATCTCATGTACCAGGACACGGTATTCATTCCGGTACAGCATCGTCTGAAGGTCGAGGCGGCCGCCAACAATCTGCGCCCGGTCGTTTCCGGCTGGGCCAACGAAACCGACAATCTGTTCGACTGGTACCGCGAGGAATGATCCCCCAACTCTAGACGGGGCCTTCCCTCATGAGCCAATACGTCCTGCGTCGCCTGCTGATCGCGATTCCGAGCCTGCTCGGAATCTCTCTGGTGCTGTTCGTCGTGCTCGCGCTCGCGCCCGGCGATCCGTTTGGCGAACTGGCGACCAATCCGAACGTGCCGCCCGAAGTCGCACTCGCGCTTCGGGCCAAGTTCGGCCTCGACGATCCGATCTATCTCCGCTACCTGCACTGGCTCAACGCCATGCTGCACGGGGACTGGGGCTTCTCCTTCGTCAGCCGGATGGACGTCGACACGCTCATCCTCCAGCGCCTGCCGGCCACGCTCTACGTGATCGGCTCGGCGCAGATCCTGGCGCTCCTGATCGCGATCCCCGTCGGCGTCTATGCCGCGACCAAGCCCTATTCGTTGTTCGACCAGATCGCGAATACGCTTGCCTTCGTCGGTTTCTCGCTGCCGACCTTCTTCACCGGCATCCTGTTCATCCTGATCTTCTCGGTCACGCTGGACTGGCTGCCTTTCGTCTATACCACCGACATCAAGGCGACCGGCATCCGCTGGGTGCTGGAGATGATCAGGCAGGCCATCATGCCGGTGGCGGTGCTCGGCCTGTTCCAGGCGGCGTCGATGACGCGCTTCGTGCGCTCGGCGATGCTCGACGTGATCCGGCTCGACTACGTCACGACGGCGCGTGCCAAGGGCCTCGGCCAGGCCAAGGTCATCATCAAGCACGTGATGCGCAACGCCATGATCCCGGTCGTGACGCTGATTGCGTTGCAGATGCCCGCGGTGTTCGGCGGCGCCATCGTCACCGAGCAGATCTTCCGCATTCCCGGCATCGGCTCGCTGCTGATCTCCTCCATCCTTTCCAACGACACGCCGGTGGTGATGGCCGTCACCTTCGTCTTCGCGTGCCTCGTCGTGCTGTTCAATCTCATCGCGGACGTGCTTTATGGCTGGCTTGACCCTCGCATCTCCCTCCGCTGAGCGGGGCGTCTACTCGCCCTGGCGCGAGACGTGGCGGCGCTACAGCCGCCACAAGCTCGCCGTTGTCAGCGCCTTCCTGCTGCTTATCCTGGTGCTGGCGGTGGTGATCGGCCCCTTCGTCTGGCGCATCAAGATCAATGACATCGACATCGTCGCAGGCATGCAGGGTCCCTCGCTCGACCATCCCTTCGGCACCGACGATCTCGGCCAGGACATCCTGGCGCGCATGATCTACGGCGGACGGATCTCGCTGGCGGTCGGGCTCGCCGCCATGCTGGTTTCGGTCTTCATCGGAACGCTGATCGGCGCGCTCGCCGGCATGTCGCGCGGCGCGCTCGGCCACGGCCTGATGTGGCTCACCGACCTCTTCCTGTCGCTGCCGCAACTGCCGCTGCTGCTGCTGCTCATCTATCTCTTCCGCGACGGGCTGAAGCAGATGTTCGGACCCGAGGGCGGCATCTTCATCCTGATCGTGCTCGTGATCGGGGGCCTGCGCTGGATGCCGGTCGCGCGCCTTGTGCGTGCGCAGTTCCTGTCGATCCGTGAAAAGGAGTTCGTCGAAGCCGCGCGCGCGCTCGGCGCGAGCCCGGTGCGGCAGGTGGTGCGGCACATTCTGCCCAATGCGGTCGGTCCGGTGATCATTGCCGGCACCATCGACGTCGCCGCGGCCATCATCGCGGAATCGACGCTGTCCTTCCTCGGCCTCGGCTTCCCGCCGGATACCCCGACCTGGGGCCGGCTGCTCTATGACGCCAAGGACTTTCTCGACATCGGCCCGCACTGGGCGCTGTTTCCGGGCGGCGCGATCTTCATCGCGGTGGTCGCCATCAACTTCATCGGCGATGGTCTGCGTGACGCGCTCGATGCGCGACGGGTGATCTGATGGCGCCGCTGCTCGAGATCAAGGGCCTGAAAACCCACTTCTCCACCGACGACGGCATCCTCCAGGCCGTCGACGGCGTCGACATCTCCATCAACAAGGGCGAGACACTCTGCGTCGTCGGCGAGTCCGGCTGCGGCAAGACCGTCACCGCAATGTCGATCCTGAAGCTGATCGCGATGCCGCCGGGCCGGATCGCGGCGGGCCAGATCTTCTTCGAGGGACGCGATCTCGTGCCGCTGGCGAGCAATCAGCTCGACGAGATCCGTGCCAAGGAGATCGGCTTCATCTTCCAGGAGCCGATGACCTCGCTCAATCCGGTGCTCACCATCGGCGAGCAGATCGCCGAGAGCTTGCGCCGGCACGAGGGTTTGACCAGGAAGCAGGCGCTCGATCGCACCATCGAGATGCTGAAGCTGGTGCAGATCCCGAATGCGGAAGGCCGCGTGCACAACTACCCGCACCAGTTCTCCGGCGGCATGCGTCAGCGCGTGATGATCGCGATGGCGCTCGCCTGCAAGCCCAAGCTGATCATCGCCGACGAGCCGACAACCGCGCTCGACGTCACCATCCAGGCGCAGATCCTCGACCTCTTGCAGGACATGAAGGACCGCTTCGGCATGGCGGTGATGCTGATCACCCATGCGATGGGCGTCGTCGCCGAGACCGCGCAACGCGTCGTCGTGATGTATGCCGGCAAGGTGGTGGAGGAGGCGCTCGTCGACGACCTCTTTGGCGATCCCCGCCATCCCTATACGCAAGGGTTGATCCGGTCGATCCCGCGCATCGACCTCGACAGCGAGCACAAGACGCGGCTCGAGGCGATCGGTGGCTCGGTCCCGATCCTGATCAATCCGCCGGTCGGCTGCCGCTTTGCGCCGCGCTGCAAGTTTGCCATGAACGTCTGCGCCGAGAAGGAGCCACTGCTGCGCGAGATCGCACCCGGCCATCGCATGGCCTGTCACTTGGGAGATGCTAGTCTGGGAGGCGTGGCATGAGTGAACCGTTGCTGCGCGTCAGCGGCCTGAAGAAACATTTCCCCGTGCTCGGCGGCCTGCTGTCGCGCCAGGTCGGGACCGTCTATGCGGTCGACGGCGTGTCGTTCTCGGTCAATCGCGGCGAGACCCTCGGCCTCGTCGGTGAATCCGGCTGCGGCAAGTCGACGACGGGACGCTGCGTGCTGCGGCTGATCGAGCCGACCGACGGCGAGGTCAGCTTTGACGGCCAGGACGTGCGCAAGCTCGGCGGCAACGATCTGCGGGCGATGCGGCGGAACATGCAGCTGGTGTTCCAGGATCCGTTCGCTTCGCTCAATCCGCGCATGACGGTCGGTGCGATCCTCGGCGAGGCCTTCACCATCCACAATCTCGCCTCCTCCGCGAAGGAGCGCGAGGAGCGCGTCGCGGGCCTCCTGGTCAAGGTCGGACTCAAGGCCGAGCATATGCGGCGCTATCCGCACGAATTCTCCGGCGGCCAGCGTCAGCGTATCGTGATCGCGCGCGCGCTTGCGGTCGAGCCGAAACTGATCGTCTGCGACGAGCCGGTCTCCGCGCTCGACGTGTCGATCCAGGCGCAGGTGATCAACCTGTTGGAAGATCTCCAGGCCGAGCTGAATCTCACCTATCTGTTCGTCGCGCACGACCTCTCGGTCGTCGAGCACATCTCCGACCGCGTTGCGGTGATGTATCTCGGCCGCATCGTCGAGCTGGCGAAAGCGAGCGATCTCTACCGCAACCCGCAGCATCCCTACACCAGGGCGCTGCTGTCGGCGGTGCCGGTGCCAGATCCCAAGCTCAAGCGCGAACGCATCCGCCTCAAGGGCGACGTGCCGAGCCCGATGAAGCCGCCATCCGGCTGCCACTTCCATACCCGCTGCCCGATCGCCCAGCCGCGCTGCGCGGAGAGCGCGCCCGAGTTGCGGGAAGGGGCGGGCGGGCACTTCGTGGCATGCCATCTCGCCTGACCTCGAGGACGGCGGAGTGCCGACTTACCCGCGAAGCAGGCCGTGCTCCGCAAGGGCGCGAATTTGGAATGTCGCTTGCAATCATGTCCGCTAAGGCAGCGTGCGCGACGCTTGATGAACGGTCGATCTCGTCACGCGCTCTTCGCGGGCCATGATATGACCTGTCCCGACATCACCAGCCGGTCACGGCCGCCGTCCTTCGCGGCATAGAGCGCGCGATCGGCGGCGGCAACCAGCGTGCTACAGTCCATCGTGGTCTCGGACGGAAGAGCCGCCGCGCCGCCGACGCTCGCAGTCACCAGCCGGGAAGGCGGATTTTGCGTATGCAGCATGGCGAGATCGTGCAGCGCCTGGCGAATTCCCTCGCCGACGTCGGCGCAGCCATCCGCGTCGGTGTTCGGCAACAATACGGCGAATTCCTCGCCGCCATAGCGCGCGGCGAGGTCGGCCGGGCGCTTGGCCTGAGCGGATAGAATCCGGCCCAGCGCGCGCAGGCAGGCGTCGCCCGCCAGATGTCCGTAGTGGTCGTTGAATTTCTTGAAATGATCAACATCGATCAGCAGCAGCGAGAGTTGCGTGCCGTCGCGCCGAGCACGCGCCCATTCGTCGGCAAGGCGCTCGTCGAAGGCGCGCCGGTTGGCAAGGCCGGTGAGGCCGTCGGTGGTCGCCAGCGAAGCGAGCTTGTCCTGAAGATCCTTCTGCTCGGTCATGTCGCGCACGACCGCGACGACGCCGTCGATCGCACCGCTATCCGGCGCCACGGTCACGTGCAGCGCCACCTCGGCCCAGATCTCGCCCTTGTCGCGATGACGTTGGCGATAGACGAACCGTGCCTCCTCGGCTTCGCCCTGCTTCAACGCGACGATGGCCTGCCCGACCCGTTCCATGTCGTCGGGGTGAATGCCGGCCAGGGCCGACGTGCCCAGCAGCTCCGCGGCGGACCAGCCGGTGATGCGCGCGCAGGCGGGAGAGACGTAGAGCAGGGTGTCATCCAGCCCGATGCGGGTCACCATGTCGCTGGATTGCTCGGCCAGCAGACGGAAATTGGCTTCCTTGGCGACGAGGGCCTGTGCCGTGCGTTGCCGCTGCAGCAACTGGCGAACGAGGTAGAAGCCGATCACCGCGATCAGCAGGACGAGGCCGAGGACGAAAATCATGCGCGTGGCCGCCGCGCGTCGCCAGGGCGCGAGAACGTCGTCCTGCGACTTGCTCGCCAGCACCATCAGGGGATATCGGCTGCTGCGCTGGTAGTAGCTCAGCCGCTGCACGCCATCGAGCGGCGATTTGAAATAGTAGACCGCCGCGGCGGGACGGCTTTCCCACCCCTTGAACAACGGCGCATTGGACAGGTCGCGTCCGACGAAGGCGCCGCTCTCGTCGCGGCTGCGGGCCAGCATGATGCCGCTATCGCTGAGCAGCGATGTCGAGCCGTTCGGTCCGATGTCGAACCGTTCGTAGAACTTGACGAAATAGCTGACGTCGATCGTGAGCAGGGCAACCCCCGCGAAGCCGCCGTCGGGATCGTTGATCCGGCGGGACGCGGTGATGATCCATTGGCCCCCGGCACGGCTCTTGACCGGCGGTCCGATCAGCGTGCCCGTTTCCGGCGAGTCGCGATGGCGCTGGAAATAGCCGCGGTCGCTGTTGTTGAGCTTGGAGAAGTCGAGACGCTCGGTCGTCGCAAGCCACCGGCCGGTCGCGTCATAGACGAAGATGCCGCGGATGCGGTCCGATGATTTGCGCGTCGGCAGATAGACCTGGAGCCTTGCAATCGTGTCCGGCCCCGTTCCGTCGATTTCGAGCCGATGGACCAGCCCGACCAGGATCGTATCGGCGAGCTCGAACGTATCATCCGCGTGCTGGACCAGCGAATGCGCCAGGTTTGCAACGTCGACCTCGGCGTTTCTGAGATCGGCGTTGCGCGCTTCCCATTCGCGCCAGGCGCTCAAGCCGAGGATCGCGACGCAAATCAGCACGACGAAACCCGCCGCCCAGAGCGGAAGGCGCGTCTTGCCGAGTTCGCGGCTCGTCACCATGGGTTTGCTCCAAATCGGTGCAAACCTCTCACCTTGGCCTTAACGGCCTGTTGCAACTTCTGTGACGATTTTTTGCGTCCATATTCGACCGGAGGAAGTTGACGCTATCTTGATCAACTTTCCCGGGTAGTTGTTAACACGCCGGCGTAGGGGGCAACTTCACCCGGCGTCCGCTGCGTCATCCCTCCAGCGTGAAGCCGACGCGCAGCGTCACCTGATAGTGACGGACGGTGCCGTTCTCGATGTGGCCGCGCGTCTGAACCACCTCGAACCATTTCATCTCGCGAACGGTTTTGGCGGCACGGCTGACCGCGTTCTTGATCGCATCCTCGATCGAGGTCTCGGATGATCCGACCAGTTCCAGGATCTTGTAGACGTGATCCGTCTCGGTTGTGGGCATGAAGAGCCTCCCTCGGTTGCGCTGCGGCACGCGTCGCTGCCTGTGCCCCCATCTGAACGAGCGCCGGCCGCTCCGGTTCCGTTCTGCGCGATGGCCTGCATGCGCCAGCGGAGGTGGAGCGCGCAGCACCAGCCTGCTAAGCGCTGTCCATGGATTCCGCGCGGCGCGACAGGACGATCGGCTCTCTGTGCCTCTGCGTGACGGCGTTCGGCTGGGCGCTGAACTGGCCGCTGATGAAGCTGTTGCTCCAGCAATGGCCGCCTCTGTTCGCGCGCGGGCTTGCCGGCGTCTGCGCCTCGCTCATTCTCGGCGCGCTGGCGTTGAGTCGGGGAGAATCGTTCGCCGTTCCACGTGAGGCGATCCCGCGGCTGCTGTTTGCGACCCTCACCAACGTCCTGGCCTGGATGGGCCTCGGCACGGTCGCGATGAAATACGTGACCGTGAGCGAGGGGGCCTTGCTTGCCTACACCATGCCGATCTGGGCCATGTTGTTCGCCTGGCCCGTGCTGCAGACGCGGCCGACCCTGCGGGATGTCTTCGGGCTCGTCCTCGGCGTCGCCGGTGTCGCGCTGCTCCTGAGCGGAAACGGTCTTGCTTTCGGCGCGGACAAGCTGCTCGGCGTTGTCCTGGCGCTGCTTTGCGCGATCCTGTTCGCGCTGGGCAACGTGCTCAACCGCAAGCCGCTGCCGATGCCGCCGCTGGTCGTCGTGGCATGGCATGGCAGGTCGGGCTCGGCTGCGCCACGATGCTGATCCTCGGCGTGCTGTTCGAGCATCCGCACTACACGGCGATCACGCCATTGGGGCTCGGCTGCTTCATCTACATGACGCTGGTGCCGATGGGCCTCTGCTATGTCACCTGGTTCGAGACGCTGCGCCGCCTGCCGCCGACCTCGGCTTCGACCGGCATGCTGATCGTCCCCGTGATCGGCGTGGTCTCCGCCGCGATCATCCTGGGTGAGCCGCTGGGCTATCGCGAATGGGCGGCGATGGCGCTCACGCTCGGTGGCGTCACGCTGGCGTTGCAGCGGGCGTAGGTTATTCCGCGGCCTGCCGCACGATGGGCGCAGGCTGCGTTGTTCGCCACAGCAGCCGCAGCAACAGAGCCAGCAGCGCCATCATCGCGAAGCCGCCGATGGAAGGTGCGAACTTGTCGTCCATCCCGGTCAGATCCGCTTCATCGCCGAACTGCGCTGCGAGCCGCGCCGATTGTAGCATTCCGTAGGCGCCGGCAAGCAGGATCAGTCCGTAGACGAAACTGCGCTCGCGCAAGTTCGCCACTTGTGCGAGGTCAGGAAGCATCAACGCAAGGCCGATCCCGATGATCGGCAGGTCGTAATCATAGGCGTAAGGGCTGATCATCACCGAGACCATGGAGGCGACGCCGAGCGCGAATGCGGGCGACACCCTGCGCGTGGTTCCGAGCCAGACCGCAAGCGCGACCGCGAACAAGGCGAGGCTCGCGGCAGCCGCCTGCATCCAGAAGGCAACGCTCGAGGGTAGGCCAGCCCGGCCGAGCGCAGCGTAAGTCGAGACCATGCGGAACAGTGGATAGAAGCCACGCTCCAGGAATATCGCCGATTCCCTGATCGCGCCAAGCCAGGCTGTCCAGATCTGCCAGCCGAACAGGAGCGTGCAGACAAGCGAGCTTGCGAGCACGACTGCCGCGGCGGTCGCGAGCGCCGTCCAACGGCGCGTCACCAGCATGTAGACTCCGACGGCGATGGCCAGATGCGGCTTGATCACCATTGCGCCCAGCGCAAGACCAGCGATGATCTGACGCCGCTGCACGTTGAGGCAGACGATGCCGATCAGGGTGGCGGTCAGGAAACCGTTCTGGCCGCAGCCGACCGTGATCGCGAGTGCGGGAAACAGCACGACCAGGACTAGCGCGAAATTCTGGCCGGCGATGGCCCGAAGCGTCAGAAGATAGGCAGCCAGCGTTGTGGTTATGAACAGCAGATAGGCGACGCCAACGGGCACGAGCGCAAGCGGGGCCACCAGCAGGTCGTATTGCGGAGGATAGGTCCAAGGCATGAAGCTGGTCGAACCGGTGAATGCCTGCTGAAGCTTGACCAGTGTCTCGAACCGGTAGACGAAATCAAGCTGACCGTGCCAGATCTGCCGCGCGACGATGTAGAAGGCATCGAAATCCGAGAGTTCGTGGACTTGCCAGGCACTCCAGCGGCCGAACCTGAAGGTTTTTAACAGGACCATCACTGCGAGCGCCGCGAGCACGAAGCGGACGTAGATCGTCCGCCTCGACGGCGAGAATTGGACCGCTTCCAGCGTTTCGGCAAACATCAGCGACGACCCCGAACCCGATAGTCCACGGCCTGGTGCGGCAGGTCCGCGGAGTCCGGCCAAACTGCCACCAGAGGCTTAAGGGAGGGTAACGGCTGCGGCAGGATTTGGGGCAAAGGACGCGCGGTCTCCTGAGGCCCGCGATGCGCCGCTCAGGGCCCTCAAAACGGCCCAGTTGCGCTGGCCCATTGGACGAGCCGGAGGGAACGCACAGGCGCCCCTCGAAATGCCCCTACGGATCGAGTTCCGTATCCCAGTACAGATAGTCCAGCCAGCTGTCGTGGAGATAGTTCGGCGGAAACAGGCGGCCGTTGCGGTGGAGCTGGTGCACGGTTGGGGCGAAGGCGTGCTGGCGCGGAAACATCTTGGCTTGCGCCGGCGTGAGATTGCCCTTGCGCAAATTACACGGCGAGCACGCCGCGACCACGTTCTCCCAAGTGGTCTGGCCGCCTTTGCTGCGCGGGATGATGTGATCGAAGGTGAGGTCTTCGGGCGAGCCGCAATATTGGCAATTGAAGCGGTCGCGGAGGAAGACGTTGAAACGGGTGAAGGCGGGATGGGTGGTCGGCTTGACGAAGGATTTGAGCGAGACGACGCTCGGCAATTGCATCTCTAACGTCGGACTTCGAACGGCCTGGTCGTAATGCGCGACGATGTTGACGCGGTCGAGAAACACCGCCTTGATCGCGTCCTGCCACGACCACAGAGACAGTGGGTAGTAACTCAGCGGCCGGAAGTCCGCATTCAGCACCAACACCGGCCAACTGCCTTGCGAGACATGTGCGTTCAAGTAACGCTCCCGGCCTCCAATATACGCTGCGAAGCAGCATGTACTGACATACTACATGCAGCGTGACGGGATTGTGAAGCCCGTTGAGCGACTTATTCAGGTGCAAGCAATGCGGCGGCGAGGTGGCAAAGGCACTCAAAAAGCCGCGATTCCGGGCAGGGCCATGCAGCTGGCCGGAACCGCCTTCCGCGGTGCGTTGCGCCTCTGCCTTGGCTACTCCCGCACCCGCTCCAGCTTCTGCAAGCACCGCGTCGCGCGCACCGCGGCCGGCATCTCCTCGTCGGGAAAGCTCGTCTTCCAGTCGGTGACACCGACCTCGCCGACATAGATGTCGCCCTTCGAATCCAGGGCGATGCCGTGCGGCGCCAGGAACTTTCCGCTGGAAACGCCGGGCCCTTCCTCGCCGCCAAGCCGCGCGATGCGTTTGCCCTTCGCGTCGACGATGGACAGCCGCGGTCCGAGATTAGGCACCTTGCGGTTGACGGCCATGCCGGGGCCGAGCTCGCCGATCACGAAGGTCGGGCTCTTAGCCCCACCGCAGCAGCACAGCGCGCAGGGGCGGTGAAGGTTGTTCCACTGCGTCTCATATTTGCCCTCGCCATTGAACACCTGCACGCGGTGGTTCTCGCGGTCGGCAACGTAGACCCAGCCATCGGCATCGGTGGCAATATTGTGCACGATGTTGAACTGACCGGGATCGGTGCCGGGCTCGCCCCAGCTCTTGAGCAGCTTGCCGTCGGGCGTGAACTTGTGCACGCGCGCATTGCCATAGCCGTCGGACACGTAGATCTCGTCCTTCGGCGACAGCGCGGTATGGGTGCAGCGGTGAAAGGGATCACCGCTCATGAACGGGGACGGCTTCTCGGGAATGCCGATCGTCAGCAGCACCTTGCCGTCGGTGGTGCATTTGCGCACGGTGTGGTCGCCGTCATCGGTGCAGTAGAGATTGTCGTCCGCGTCGATGTGCAGGCCATGCGCGCGCGAGAACAGGCCTTCGCCAAAACTCCGCAGGAAATTGCCGTGGCGGTCGAGCACCACCATCGGATGGGCACCGCGGTTGAAGACGTAGACCTGGTCCTTGCTGTCGACCGCGACGGAGGCGACGTCGGTGAGTTGCCAGCCGTCCGGCAGCTTGGCGAAGTTTTCGACGACGCGGTAGCGGTGTTCGCCGGTGCCGAGAATGGCTGGCATCAGTCTCTCCTCTTGTCATTCCGGGGCGCGACGTAGTCGCGAGCCCGGAATCCATTGGGCCGCGTGTCCCGGAGTTTCCATGGATTCCGGGCTCGCGCTGCGCGCGCCCCGGAATGACGATTGTGTGTTTACGTCCGTCCCAGGATCCCTTCCTCGATGGCCTTGATCTGCAGGGCGAGGTATTTCGAGTTGATCCGGCATTGCGCGAGGCTGCCGGCGATGAACCAGAGTCCGGGTTGCTTGGTGCGCGCATACATGTTGCGCAGCTCAAAACCGTCGCCGAAACCCCAGACCGGGCCGACGCGGTCGGCCATGGCATCGCCGAACAACTTCCGAACAAGATATTCCTGCGGCTTGTAGCCGGTGGAGAGCACGATGAGATCGGCGGTGATCGTCGTGCCGTCCTTCATCTGCGCGCCCTCGGTCGTGAAGCTCTCGATGTCGGAGAACTGCCTGAGCTTGATCGCGCCTTCGACGATGAAATTCGAGCAGCCGACGTTGAAATAATAGCCGCCGCCGCGGGTCAGATATTTGAACTGCCAGCCAGTGCCGGCTTCGCCGAAATCGAGCTTGAAGCCGACGCGAGAGAGCCCGTCGAGCAGTTCCTTGTCGAGCTGCTTCGACTGCTCGGTCAGCATCACATGCGTCTTCCTCGCAAGCGGCGTCGGCATCGAGGCGGCGATCAGGTCGTTGTCCTCGAGCGTGCCTTCATTGTAGGTCGCATAGGCGAGCTGGGCCGATGGTTCGATGTTGGTGACGAGCGTCGGCGAGCGCTGGACCAGCGTCACCTCGGCGCCGCTGGAATGGAGGTCCTGCGCGATGTCGTGACCGCTGTTGCCGGTGCCGATCACGATCGCGCGCTTGCCTGTCCAGTTCTCGCCGTCCTCGTAGCGGCTGGAATGGACCAGCGTGCCGCTGAAATTGCCGAGCGTCGGAATATCAGGCACATTCGCGATGCCGCTGACGCCGGTCCCCATCACAACGTGGCGCGGGTGCATGGTCCGCGTGCTGCCGTCGGCGCGCCGCAGCGTCACCGTCCACTGCCCCTTCGCCTCGTCGTATGCGCCGCCCTCGAACTCGGTGCCGGTCCAGAAGTTCAGCTCCATGGCGTCGACATAGGCTTCGAACCAGTTGGCGAGCTTGTCCTTGGGGATGTAGGTCGGCCAGTTCGGCGGGAACGGCATGTAGGGCATGTGATTGACCTGCACCTGGTTGTGCAGGGTCAGCGCGTGGTAGCGCCTGCGCCAATTGTCGCCGATCCGGGACTCGCGATCGACGATCAGCGTGTCGATCTGCAATTGCTTCAGCCGCGCCGCGATCGCAAGTCCGGCCTGACCGCCGCCGACCACCAGCACGGCGGGGTCGCGATCGCTGTAGTCGCGTGAAACATTGCGCAGGTCGAGCCAGTTCGGCCCACGGAAATCGCGCGAATAGGCCTGACCGCGCGGCCGCGATGTGCCGAGCTGCTCCTCGAACCCCTTGAGCTCGTCGAGCGTGGTGAGCAGCGTCCACGCCTTCAACCGGTCGCCGTCGGTGGTATCGGGCACCAGCCGCACGATACCGCTGCCGCGCCCGAGCGCGGTCTCGAAGGTGAAGATCGCCTCGATGTTGTTGGTCCCGGCGCGCGTCACCCGGCGCGGTGCTGCGCGGTTCGGCGCGATCTTGAAGCTGGTCGGCGCCGCCTTGGGCGCGAGCGCGGTCAGTGCCCGCGCGACCGTATCGCGTCCCGCAAGCGTCTGCAGGTTCCAGCTCAGCGCCAGCACATCGCGCCAAAAGCTGTCGGCAAGGAAGAGGCGATCGAGCGCAGCCGGCTCGGGTTTGCCCAGTGCGCGCTCGAATTCATCGAGCCAGGCTTGCGCGGAGGCAGCAATATCCGTCGTACGATCCAGCATGCGCGACCTCGTGGCCGTCTTCGCGGTGTTTCCTCACGAGCATGATCCGGACCCGGAGGGCCGTGTAGCGCAAAGCGCGTAGCGGTTCTCCGAACCCGTCATGCCCCAATGTAGAGATCGAACGCTATACTGGATGAGCACTCGTCGAAAGCGCTTTACCCGAGCAGCGAGAGCATGTGGCCCTGCTCAGGCGGAATACGCCCCTTCAGCGTATCGAGATAAATGCGCTGCACCGCTTCCGGCCCGCGGCTCTCGACCACCGTCAGGCATCTTTCCAGCAGCGGCGCAAAGCCGGTCCATGCCGCGCCAAAGCGCTGCTCGATGCCGCCCGGGCCCCACTCCTTGGCGCGCTTGCGGATATGGTCGGGCGCGAAGAACCAGCGCGGCTTCGCGCCGGGCAATACGCCTTCGTCGGCGTCGGTGGCACGATGCGTCAATCCGACACGCACCGAGCAGGTCATCTGGTCGCGAAAATGGTGATGCAGCTCGGCCCGCAACGCGCTGTTGCCGGCCATATCGACGAACGCGACCGGCGCGTCGGAGGGCAGCGACGTCACCCGATCATAGCTGACGACCTCGTCATAGCAGCCGAGCGACGCGACGAAGCCGCTGTTGCCCGCCGAGGTCAGCCCGATCACCTTGCGGCCACGCGTGTGCAGGAGATGGGCGAGCCCGAACGCAGTCTTGCTCGAGGCGCTCGATAGCAGCACGCTGCGCGCGCCAAAATCGTCGTTCTCGGCGAGGAAGTCGTCGACCAGGAACGACAGCATGAACAGCGGACGCAGCAACGCCTGAAGATCACCCTGATGTCCGGCGAAAGCGGGGTCGCCGGTGACGCGGGAATAGAGATTGTAGACCGGCGAGACTTGGTGACGATGCGCGGCGCCGTCGCGAAGCGCGCGCTTGCTGACGTCGGTGGCCTCGATGACGAGATGCGTCGCCATCGGGAAATAGCCGAACAGCCGCTCGCCGACGGCGACGCCGGGATGTCTGGAGGCAATCACGTCGCCAAAACCCCACACCGGGATGTTGCCGAAGCCCTGTGGTGCCGGAAAGATCTGCCAGTATTTCAGCGCCTCGCCCATCACCGCATAGGTGACGTTGTTGGCGGTGAAGGCGAAGCGCTCGACCTTCACCAGAAGCGCATCCGCCGGCAGCGCGGCGGCGTCTGGAATTGCGGTCTCGATCAGTTTGCACTGCTCGAGATCGTCGCGCGCGACGACGAAATCGGTCGATGTCATGGTGAGGGTCCCGGCTTTTTCCGTGCCGGCATCTTGTCTTTCACCACTGCGCGCTTTGCAACAGCAACATTGTTTAAAACGGTGTTCGCCTCGCCGGCGATGACGCCTTCGCGTTTCTTGACTGCGCGATAATAGCTCCACCACAGATGTGCCGCTGCACCGCGCAGGGGACGCCAGGGTTCGGCGAGCGGCGCCATCTGCTTCTCCGTCGGCCGCGCCTTCAGGCCGAGCCCGATGCGGATGCCTTCCTGCACGGCGAGGTCGCCGGCCGGCCAGGCATCGCCATGGCCGAGGCAGAACAGCAGGTAGACGTCGGCGGTCCAAGGGCCGATGCCGGGCAGCGAGATCAACGTGTGATGCGCCGCGTCGGCGTCCTCCTCCGCGAGCACGTCGAGGTTCAGCCGCTGCGCGGTGATCTCGCGCGAGAGATGTTTCAGCGTCTTGATCTTGGCGGCGGACAGGCCGAGCCGTCCCAGCCGGTCGGCGCGCGCGCGGCCCACCGCGTCATGGTCGAACGGATCGAAGGCGGCGGACAGCCGTCCCCAGATCGCTGCGGCGCTCGCGGTGGAAAGCTGTTGCCCGCAGACGATGTGCGCGAGCCCGGCAAAGCCCGGCTCACGCCGTCGCAAGGCGGGCATACCGGCGATCTCCAGCACGGGCTTGAGGCGCGGATCGCGTTTGATCAGCGCCTGGACGGCCTCTTCGAGATCAGATTGGGTTTCGAGGTGGATGGTCATTGTGGCCCTGCTCGTCATGCGCGGGCTTGACCCGCGCATCCATCTCCTATCGTAACAGAGTCCTGGAAGATGGATTGCCGGGTCAAGCCCGGCAATGACAAGTCTCGTGAGAATCCATGCCACCCGTTTTCCGATTTGCCCCCAGCCCAAATGGCTTCCTGCATCTCGGCCACGCCTATTCGGCGCTGCTCAACTTCGAGCGTGCACGCGAGACCGGCGGGCGGCTGCTGCTGCGGATCGAGGACATCGACGCGGCGCGTTGCCGGCCGGACTATGAGACGGCGATCTACGAGGATCTCGCCTGGCTCGGGATCTCCTGGGAGATGCCGGTGCGGCGGCAGTCGGAGCATCTGGCCGATTATTGCGCCGCGCTGGAAAATCTCTCTGCACTCGGCCTCGTCTATCCCGCCTTCGAAAGCCGCGCCGAGATAGCAAGGCTCGTCGCAGCGCGTGAGGTCGGCGGGTCGTGGCCGCGCGATCCCGACGGTGCGCCGCTCTATCCCGGCGATGCCAAATCACTGTCGGCTGACGCGCGGTCGCGGCTGATCGCATCAGGCGCACCTTACGCGCTGAGGCTCGACATGGCAGCAGCCTGCCGCCGCGCCGCCGGCCTGACCTGGAACGAACTGGGCGAGGGGCCCGATGGTGAGCATGGCACCGTCCCCGCAGAGCCGGAGGCCTGGGGCGACGTCATCCTGGCCCGTAAGGAGACGCCGACCAGCTACCACCTGTCCGTGGTGGTCGACGATGCACTCCAGGGCATCGGCGAGATCGTGCGGGGGCAGGACCTGTTTCACGCCACCGCGGTGCATCGCCTGCTGCAGGTTCTGCTCGGCCTGCTGGAACCCGCCTATCGCCACCACCCCCTGATTCGCGACGGTGAGGGGCGGAAGCTGTCCAAATCGAGCCAGTCGACAGGTCTGCGCGAATTGCGCGCGGCCGGCGTCACGCCGGCCGCGATCCGCCAGCTGGTGGGATTAGGTTAAGTTTCTCTGGGGGTTAGCCAAACGCCGCCGTGACTCCAGGTGTTCCGCCGTGCCATGCTCAGTGAACAGCCCGGGGTTCGAAGAGGATACTTCGAAGGGGAGCTATGGCGGCGAAAAAGCGCCCAGCGCGCACCATGCGGACGTCCAAACGAGTGGGTCGGAAACGATCCGGGACGGCCGGCCGGTTGCGCAAGAACAGCGCCAAGGCGGCTGCGCCGGACGTGGTCCAGGCCGCGCTCGCGGCCTTTGCGCATGAGGTCCGCACCCCCCTGACCGGCATTCTGGCGATCAGCGACCTGCTCGCGACCTCCGATCTCGGCGAGCGGGAGCGGCGCTGGGCCGACACCATCAAGGCCGGTGCCGAGCATCTGGCGAGCCTTGCCACGCTGTTCGTGGACGCTGCCAGGACGGGAAAGGGGGCCGGGAAGGGAGGAGGTACGCTCCGGCAGGACCTGTTCGACCTGCGCGCGCTTGCCCGCAGCGCCGGCGATTCGCTCGCCGGGCGTGCCGCGGCCAAGGGTCTCCAGGCCGAGATCGACATCTCCGAGAAGCTGCCGGGGCTGGTGGTCGGCGATCCCGTCCGCCTGCGCGCCGCGCTCGAGAACCTGATCGACAATGCCGTGAAATTCACCGACCAGGGCGGCGTGGCGCTTGCCGTGGCGCCCTGGCGTGCGGGCAAAGGCAAAGCAAAGGGCAAAGGCAGGGTCGGCATCGCGTTCGCGGTGTCCGACAGCGGCATCGGCCTCACCATGGCCGAAATCAAGCGGCTGTTCCGCCCGTTTACGCAGGCCAATGTCACCATCGCGTCGCGCTTCGGCGGCGCCGGCCTGGGGCTATCCTCGGTGAAGCAATTGGCGCGTGCGATGGGCGGCGATATCACGGTCGCTCCGCGCCGTTGCGGCGGCGCCACTTTCACGCTGACGGTGTCGCTCGACGCAACCGGTTCGGGCAAATCGCGCAAGGCGAGGAACGGTAGCGAGCCCGAGGCGGCGGCGGCCCTCCGCGTGCTCAGCGTCGAGGACAATCCGTTCGGTCGCGTCGTGCTCAACACCATCCTGACCGAGCTCGGCCATCATGCCGAGTTCATCGGGCGCGGCGAGGACGCCGTCGATCGTCTCGCCCAGGGGGCGTTCGACGCGGTGCTGATGGACATGGTGCTGCCGGGCATTGACGGCGTCGAGGCGATCAGGCTGATCCGTAGCCTGCCGACGCCGCTGGCTCAGATCCCCATCATCGGTGTCTCCGGCCGCGGCGAAGACGAGGCGGCCTCGCGCGAGGCCGGTGCCGACGCCTTCCTGGTCAAGCCTGTGTCTCCGCGGGCGCTAGCGACTGCGCTGCTTGAAGCGACACGCCGTGAGGCAGCCGCGACTTGATGATCGCGGCGTTGAGCTCGCCGCCGTAAACGAAGATCGCGGCGATGAAATACAGAAACACCAGTGCGATGATTACCGAGGCGAGCCCCGCATACATCGTCACGTAATTGTTGGCGAAGCGCGCCAAATACTGCCCGAACACGATGCCGGAGATCAGCGACGCCACGATCGTGAAGACGATGCCGGGCAGGATCTGGAGGAAGCCGCGCCGTCCCGCCGGCAGCCAGGCGTGTAGGATGAGCAGCGCCACCACCAGCGCGCCAACGGTGATGCCGTAGCGTAGCCAGGTCAGGATGCTTTCGTTGGATTCGACGAATAGCGGGATATGGCGCCGCGCCGCCTCGATGAAGAGCGGACCGAGCACGATCAAAAACGCCATGGCGAGCGCCGTGAACGCTGCAATCAGCGTGTAGGCAATCGATTCCAGCCGGAGCCAATACCAGCGCCGCATCTCCACCACCGCATAGGCGCGGTTGAGCGCAACCCTGAGCGCCTCGACGCCGTTGGAGGCGAAATAGACCGACAGCGCCGCGCCGATGGTCAGAATGCCGGTTCGGGTGGTGGTCAGCACGTCGTGGACCTCGCCGGAGATCGAATCGGCGACCTGCTTGGGCCAGATCTGGAGCATCAGGCTGGCGGCCTGGTCGGCGAGCTCCTTGGAGCCGAAGACGCCGGCAAGCGAGGTCAGCACGATCAGGAACGGGAACAGCGCCATCAGGGTCGACAGCGCGATGTGGCTCGCGATCGCCCAGCCGTCGTCGGCGAGGAACGTGTAGAACGCGTCCTCCACGACCATGTAGATGTAACGGATCGCTTTCACGGCTTGCCCCAGCTTCGCCTCTCCCCGCTTGCGGGGAGAGGCCGGAATGCGCGCGTAGCGCGGATTCCGGGTGAGCCTCCGCGAATCCCACTGTCACCATCCTCGCGGAGGGCCCCCCTCACCCGCCGTGCGTTCCGCACATCGGCCTCTCCCCGCAAGCGGGGAGAGGCGAAGAAGGCCGGCGATGGTCGCAGATCGGAAATCATCTTAAGAGCTTCGGATATTATTGGCTTAAAAGCCAGATTGGGAACGCCGTAGCGGACCGGCGCACACGGTGTTATCTACCCCAAATGGCATCTGTCCTGAGTACTTTCATCCTGCCGGTGGCGGCCGGCGCCGTGGCGCTGGTGTTGCTGCTCGGTCTCGTCAACATGATGCGCGGCGGCTCGCCCAACACCTCGCAGAAGCTGATGCGCTGGCGTGTGCTGCTTCAGTTCCTGGCGATCATCATCGCGATGCTCGCGGTCTGGGCGATGGGGCGTTGAATATGGTCGTGCTCAACCGCATCTATACGAAGACCGGTGACGACGGCACGACGGCGCTTGGCTCGGGCGAGCGCCGTCCGAAATACGACCTGCGCATCGAGGCCTATGGCACCGTCGACGAGACCAATGCCGCGATCGGCGTGGTCAGGCTCTACACGCATGACCTGCCCGAGTTCGACGCGATGCTTGGTCGCATCCAGAACGATCTGTTCGATCTCGGCGCTGATCTCGCGGTGCCCGAGCGTGAAGGCAAAGCGGAGCGGCTGCGGGTGGTGGCGAGCCAGGTCGAGCGGCTCGAGCGCGACATCGACGCGCTCAACGACAAGCTCGCGCCGCTAACCTCCTTCGTGCTGCCGGGCGGCACGCCGGCCGCGGCTCATCTGCACGTCGCGCGCACAATATGCCGCAGGGCGGAACGGGTGATCGTGGAACTGGCGGCTCGGCCCGGCGAGCCGGTCGGCGCGGCTGGCATCCAATATATGAACCGCCTGTCGGACTTCCTGTTCGTGGCGAGCCGAGCCGCGAACGGCAATGGCGCGGGCGACGTGCTCTGGGTTCCCGGCCAGAACCGCTGACCCGTTTGGGCGGGACATTTCTAAGGTCTAAAATTTGGCTGCTTCGCGCGTTGACCGGGCCTGATCAGGCCTTTAGGTTCCGCGCCAGTTGATAACCCCCCTCCCAAATTGAGTGAAAGAGGATCGATGAAGGTCTTGGTGCCGGTAAAGCGGGTGGTCGATTACAACGTCAAGGTTCGCGTCAAGAGCGATGGATCGGGCGTTGAACTCGCCAACGTCAAAATGTCCATGAACCCGTTCGACGAGATCGCGGTCGAGGAAGCGCTTCGCCTGAAGGAAGGTGGCAAGGCCACCGAGGTCGTGGTGGTCTCGATCGGACCGGCGCAGGCATCGGAGACGATCCGCACTGGCCTCGCCATGGGCGCCGACCGCGGCATCCTGGTGAAGGCCGAGGGGAATGTCGAGCCGCTCGCGGTCGCCAAGATCCTGAAGAAGGTCGCGGAAGAAGAGCAGCCGGGCCTGATCATCCTCGGCAAGCAGGCGATCGACGACGACTCGAACCAGACCGGCCAGATGCTTGCCGCGCTGCTCGGCTGGTCGCAGGCGACGTTCGCCTCGAAGCTCGAGGTCGAAGGTTCTGACTTCAAGGTCACCCGCGAAGTCGACGGCGGTCTGCAGACCGTGAAGCTGAAAGGACCGGCGATCGTCACCACCGATCTGCGTCTCAACGAGCCGCGCTATGCCTCGCTGCCCAACATCATGAAGGCCAAGAAGAAGCCGATCGCGGAGAAGACCGTCGCCGATTACGGCGTCGACGTCGCCGCGCGCCTCGAGGTTCTCAAGACGACGGAGCCGGCGGGCCGCAAGGCGGGCGTCAAGGTCAAGGACGTCGCCGAGCTGGTGTCCAAACTCAAGAACGAAGCCGGGGTGCTCTGATGACGACGCTTCTGATTGCCGAACACGACAATGCGTCGTTGAAGGATGCGACCAACAAGGCCCTCACCGCGGCTGCCGCGCTCGGCGCGGACGTCGAGGTGCTGGTGGCCGGCCAGAACGCCAAGACCGCGGCGGATGCCGCCGCCAAGCTTGCCGGCGTCAAGAAGGTGCTGCTCGCCGATGGCGACCTCTACGCGCACGATCTCGCCGAGCCGCTGGCCGCGCTGGTCGTGTCGCTGGCTTCCGGCTATGACGCGATCGTCGCGCCGGCGACCTCGCGCTTCAAGAACGTGATGCCGCGTGTCGCCGCCCTGCTCGACGTCATGCAGGTCTCGGAGATCATCAAGGTGGTCGCCCCCGATACTTTCGAGCGTCCGATCTATGCCGGCAACGCCATCCAGACGGTGAAGTCGAAGGATGCCAAGAAGGTCATCACGGTGCGGACCTCAACCTTCGCCGCAGCGGGCGAAGGCGGCAGCGCCGCGGTGGAGAACGTCGCGGCGGCGGCCGATCCGGGTCTGTCGACGTTCGTCGGTGAGGAAGTCGCCAAGAGTGATCGTCCCGAGCTGACCTCGGCGAAGATCATCGTCTCCGGTGGCCGCGCCATGCAGAGCCGCGAGAATTTTGCCAAGTACATCGAGCCGCTCGCCGACAAGCTGGGCGCCGGCGTCGGTGCCTCGCGCGCGGCGGTCGACGCCGGCTATGCGCCGAACGACTGGCAGGTCGGCCAGACCGGTAAGGTCGTGGCGCCCGAGCTCTACGTCGCCGTCGGCATTTCCGGCGCGATCCAGCATCTGGCCGGTATGAAGGACTCCAAGGTGATCGTCGCGATCAACAAGGACGAGGACGCGCCGATCTTCCAGGTCGCCGATTACGGTCTGGTCGCCGACCTCTACCAGGCGGTTCCGGAGCTGACGGCCGAACTCGGCAAGCTCGGCAAGTAAAACGAGCTAAAAACACCGGCCGGAGGTATAAACTCCGGCCGGTGTTGCTTTTTGAGGCGTTTTCTTTGGCGTGGGGCACGCCTTCGAAGCGATCCAATCTAGGTTTCGAGCCAAGGTTCTGATTAAATCGGACCTCCCGGCTTGGGGATAGGCAGGCGCGACATGCGCGCCGTTCCGGTGGATGACATTATGGCGGCAGTGATCAAGAAGGTCGGCGTGATCGGCGCGGGTCAGATGGGCAATGGCATCGCTCATGTTGCGGCGCTGGCCGGCTTCGACGTGGTGCTCAACGACGTCTCGGCCGACCGACTCAAATCGGGCATGGCCACCATCAACGGCAATCTGGCGCGCCAGGTCTCCAAGAAGGCCGTCACCGAGGACGACAAGGCCAAGGCGATGGCGCGTATCAAGCTTGGCGAGAGGCTGGACGACCTCGCCGACTGCGACCTCGTGATCGAGACCGCGGTCGAGAAGGAAGAGGTCAAGCGCAAGATCTTCCACGAGCTCTGCGCCGTGTTGAAGCCGGAGGCGATCGTCGCCTCCGATACGTCCTCGATCTCGATCACGCGCCTTGCCGCCGCCACCGACCGGCCTGAGCGCTTCATCGGCATCCACTTCATGAATCCGGTGCCGCTGATGGAGCTGGTGGAGCTGATCCGCGGCATCGCCACCGACGATGCGACCTTCGAGGCATCCAAGGAATTCGTCGCCAAGCTCGGCAAGCAGGTCGCTGTCTCCGAGGATTTCCCGGCCTTCATCGTCAACCGCATCCTGCTGCCGATGATCAACGAGGCGATCTACACGCTGTACGAAGGCGTCGGCAATGTCGAGGCGATCGACGCCGCGATGAAGCTCGGGGCGCACCATCCGATGGGCCCGCTGGAACTCGCCGATTTCATCGGCCTCGACACCTGCCTCTCGATCATGCAGGTGCTGCATGAGGGGCTGGCCGACTCCAAGTACCGTCCGTGCCCGCTGCTGGTGAAATACGTCGAGGCCGGCTGGCTCGGCCGCAAGACCCAGCGTGGCTTCTACGACTACCGCGGCGCCAAGCCGGTTCCGACGCGCTGACCCATTTCCCGGTGCCGTAGGGTGGGCAAAAGGCGCAAAGCGCCGTGCCACCATCTCTCCGATGATGCGATGGATTTGGTGGGCACGCTTCGCTTTGCCCACCCTACGGCATCTGTGACAATTCATGTCGCGTTAACCCCTCGCGCCTAGGTTACGGCCGGTAAGAGGGTTCGCGTAATGGACATGATGGCGATGGTCAGCACCATGCTGGCCGCTCAGCAAGGCGCGCTGCAATCGAACATCGCGGCGACACTGACCAAGCAGAACATGGACATGGAGAAATCCACCGTCCTGACACTGATGGGCGCCGGTCAGCCCTCCCTCGCCAATGTCGGCCCCGGCGTCGGCGGCAATCTCAACGTCACCGCCTGAACATATCTAAAGCGACGCGGCGGCCTTGCCCGTCGCCGCCCGGATCAGCTTGAGCGCGTCCTCGCTCGCCCATTCCGCCGGCCCCGCGATTGTCGCGATCTCGCAGCCCTGTGGGTCGACCAGCACCGAAGTCGGCATGCCCAGCGCTCGGCCTATCGCCTTAAGATCCTGGAAAATCTTGGCTTTCTGATCGCTAAAATAGCCGAGCCTGACAAGATTGGCGTCCTTCAGGAAGGTCTTGGGCTTCTCGGGGTCGCGGGTGTCGATGTTGATCGCCACCACCTCGAAATTCGGGCCCGAGAGCTTGCCCTGGAGCTCGTCCAGCGCCGGCATCTCCTTGCGGCAGGGCACGCACCAGGTGGCCCAGAGGTTCACCAGCAGCGTCTTGCCGCGGAAATCGGACAGTCTTTTCGGCTTGCCGTCGGCATCCTCGAAGGCGAGGTCCGGCAGCTTCAACGGGGCGCTTGCCATGGTCAGCGCCGCCACCTCGCCATGGGCGAGCGGGGCGATTTTTTGCGCCGTCGCCACTGCCGACCGGCAGACCGGATCGCCGCTAGGCGACCGGCTCAGGCCCAGCCCGTACAGCGCGGCGAAGCCGGCCAGGCCCACGACCGCCACGGTGGCGATGACGAGGGGGATGCGGCGCGTGGGGGAGGACGTCTTGTCGAGCATATCGTTTGTCATCCGGTCGCAGATATGGCTATCAGGGGCCTCTTAATACGGCTGGCGTCGGCCAGCAAACAGGCCAGCGACAGGCAAGGCGTGAGCAGGGGACTATGAGCAACAAGATGTGGGGCGGCCGGTTCTCGGAGCGTCCCGATGAGATCATGGAAGAGATCAACGTCTCCATCGACGTAGATCGTCATCTCTTCGCCCAGGACATTGCGGCGTCCAAGGCCCACGCCGCGATGCTGGCCAGCCAAGGCATCATCACGGCCTCTGATGCGAAAAATATCGGCAAGGGTCTAGACACGATTTTGTCAGAGATCGGCAAGGGCGGCTTCACGTTCAAGCGCGCTCTCGAGGATATCCATATGAACGTCGAGAGCCGCCTGTCCGAGCTGATCGGCCCCGCCGCCGGAAGGCTGCACACGGCGCGCTCGCGCAACGACCAGGTCGCGACCGATTTCCGCCTGTTCGTCCGCGACGTCATCGACGAGACCGATGCGGCGCTTGGCTCGTTCCAGCAGGCGCTGGTGGAGCGCGCGCTGGAGCATGCCGCAACCGTCATGCCCGGCTTCACGCATCTGCAGACTGCGCAGCCCGTCACCTTCGGCCATCACCTGCTCGCCTATGTCGAGATGGCCGCGCGCGACCGCGGCCGCTTCCAGGACGCGCGCAAGCGGCTGAACGAATCCCCGCTGGGCGCGGCTGCGCTCGCCGGCACCTCGTTCCCGATCGACCGTCATGCCACCGCCAAGGCGCTGCTGTTCGACCGCCCGATGGCGAACTCGCTCGATGCGGTGTCCGACCGCGACTTCGTGCTGGAGACGCTGTCGGCGGCCGCGATCTGCGCCGTGCACATGTCGCGCTTCGCCGAAGAGATCGTGATCTGGACCTCGCCGCTGGTTGGCCTTGTCAGGCTCAGCGACAAGTTCACCACGGGATCCTCGATCATGCCGCAGAAGCGCAATCCTGACGCCGCCGAGCTGGTGCGCGCCAAGACCGGCCGCGTCATCGGCGCGCTCAACGGTCTCCTGATCGTCATGAAGGGCCTGCCGCTCGCCTACCAGAAGGACATGCAGGAGGACAAGCAGGGCGCGATGGAGGGCTTTGCCGCGCTGTCGCTGGCGATCCGCGCCATGACCGGCATGGTCCGCGACCTCGTGCCCGATGAGGCGAAGATGAAGGCGGCCGCGGGCGAGGGCTACGCGACCGCGACCGATCTCGCCGACTGGCTGGTGCGGACGCTGAAGATGCCGTTCCGCGAGGCCCACCACGTCACCGGCCGCATCGTCGCCAAGGCCGCCGAGGGCGGCGTGGCACTGCACGAGCTGCCGCTGAAGGAGATGCAGGCGATCGAGCCGAAGATCACGAAAGACGTGCTCGGCGTGCTCTCGGTCGAATCGTCGGTGAAGAGCCGGACCAGCTTTGGCGGAACTGCGCCGAAGAACGTGGCGTCGCAGGCAAAGAGCTGGGCGAAGCGGCTGGAAAAAGAGCGAAAATCGGGCTGAGGGCAGAATTTCGCTTGTTTTTCCATGGTCATCCGGCTCTCGCCAGAGCGCGCCAATCTCTGTATGGTGCGCGCCGCGTAGTGGGGATTTCGTCGTGACGTCAAAGTTTCGCCCGGCCGGCTCGGGGTGGGCCATCATTGTCCTTAGCCTGACGGCGCTGGCGCTCGCCGGTTGCGGCCGCAAGGGCCCGCTGGATTTGCCGCCGACCGCCTCCAACGCGCCCGCGACCAACGGTGCCGCGCCGGCCGACACCGAGACCCAGAGGACGCCGAGCGCGTTCAATCCCACCTACGGTGGTGCGGATGCCGCGCCCGCGGCGGCCAGGGGCCGGAAGAAACCGTTTATTCTCGACCCGCTCCTGGACGAACCTCCCGGCAGGAACTGAGCCGGGGCAACCGAGCCTGCGCCATGAACCATTTCGACTATCGCAACGGCGTGCTGCACGCCGAGGCGGTGAACCTGTCCGAGCTGGCCGCGACCGTCGGCACGCCGTTCTATTGCTATTCGACCGCGACGCTGGAGCGGCACTACCGCGTCTTCGCGGAGGCCTTCGCCGGCGAGAAGGTGCTGGTCTGCTACGCCATGAAGGCGAACTCCAACCAGTCGGTGCTGCGCACGCTCGCCAAGCTTGGGGCCGGCGCGGACGTCGTCTCGGGCGGCGAGTTGAAGCGGGCGCTCGCCGCCGGCATTCCCGCCAGCAAGATCCTGTTCTCCGGCGTCGGCAAGACGGAAGCCGAGCTGCGCGCCGCGCTCGCCGCGGACATCCTCTGCCTCAACGTCGAATCCGAGCCCGAGCTCGAGCTGCTGTCGCGGCTCGCGACCGAGATGGGCAAGACCGCGCGCATCTCCGTGCGCGTCAATCCCGACGTCGATGCCGGCACGCACGCCAAGATCTCGACCGGCAAGTCCGAGAACAAGTTCGGCATTCCTATCGCCTATGCCCGCGAGGTCTATGCTCGCGCCGCGAAGCTGCCGGGCATCGAGGTGACCGGCACCGACGTGCATATCGGCAGCCAGATCACCGATCTCTCCAAGATGGAGACCGCGTTCCGCATCCTCTCCGAATTCGTGCAGACGCTGCGCGCCGACGGTCACAACATCTCGCATGTCGATTTCGGCGGCGGCCTCGGTATTCCCTATTACATGGACCGCGAGGCACCGCCGGCACCCGACGCCTACGCCGCCATGGTCAAGCGCGTCAGCCACAATCTCGGCTGCACGCTGATGTTCGAGCCGGGCCGCATGATCGTCGGCAATGCCGGCATTCTCGTCGCCAAGGTCATTTACGTGAAGCACGGCGACGGCAAGAATTTCGTCATCATCGACGCCGCCATGAACGATCTGATCCGCCCGACGCTGTACGAGGCCCATCACGACATCCTGCCGGTGAACCAGCCTGCCAAGGGCGCGGCCACCATCATCGCCGACGTCGTCGGCCCGGTCTGCGAGACCGGCGACTATCTCGCGCTCGATCGCACGCTTCCAACACCGAAGGCGGGCGATTTGCTCGCTATCATGACCGCAGGCGCCTACGGCGCGGTGCAGGCCGGCACCTACAACACGCGGCCGCTGGTAGCGGAGGTGCTGGTGAAGGGCGACCAATACGCCGTGGTGCGCCCGCGCATCGAGGTCGAGCAGCTGATCGCGATGGATACGCCGGCGCCGTGGTTGTGAGAGGCGTGACGGCGGCGCCACACATTCAGTGTCGTCCTGGCGACAGCCAGGACCCATTACCCCCGGGGGCCGTGTGGCGTGAAGCTGCTCGCCCCGATCTTCGCCAAACTTCGCGCGGTGGTAATGGGTCCTGGATCTGCGCTTCGCTTGTCCAGGACGACATCGGAGGATGGGCCGCTATTTCCCCGCCAATCCGCCCGCCTTCCCGCCCACTACAACACCCGCCTTCTTCTCGATCGGCTTGATCGCCGCCGTGAAATCCGACTCGGCGCCTTCCGCGCTGATCACGGTCTCCCACAGCCGCCCCACCGCGTCCGCGACCTCCATCGACAGGCCGAGCTGCTTCATCTCCTCCAGTGCCAGCCGCACGTCCTTCACCATCAATCCCGTGGCGAAGCCGAAATCGAACGTGCGCGGCAGCACGGAGCGCGGAAACTTGTCGCGGCTCGCGGTGTTCATGCCGGAGCCCGCATTGATGACGTCGATCATCACGGCGGGATCGAGCCCGGCTTTCACGCCCATCACCACCGCTTCCGACGTCGCCACGATCGCGGTGGCCGAGAGGAAATTGTTGGCGAGCTTCATGGTCTGTGCTGCGCCCGGCTTCTCGCCGATGAAGAACACTTTTCCGATCACGTCGAGCGCAGGCTTGAGAAGCTCGAACTCTGCCTTCGGGCCCGACACCATCACCGCCAGCGTGCCTTTCTCGGCGCCGCCGACCCCGCCGGACACGGGGCAGTCGATCTGCACGATGGTTCGTTTGGCGAGCAGCCCGTGAATCTTCGAAGCCATCGTCGAGCCGACCGTCGACAGATCGACGAAGCGTTTGACGCGGCTCCCCTCGATCACGCCGTTCGCCCCGGTCGCGACCGCGAGCGAGGCCTGGAGCGAGGGCAGGCTGGCCATCACCGTCTCGACCCGGTCGGCGACATCCTTCGGCGATGTCGCCGCGGTGGCACCGCGCGCCACCAGCCTGTCGACGACCTCCTTGCGCGTGTCGAACACGACGAGCTTGTGCCCAGCCTCGATCAGCCGCCGCGCCATCGGGAAACCCATGTTTCCGAGCCCGATGAATCCGATATCCATGGTGTTTCCTTTGTCTTGCTTATTCGTTGTTGGGAGCGCAGACGCGCGCCGCACATTCCGTTGTCGTCCCGGCGAAGGCCGGGACCCATAACCACAGGCAGCTGTGGTTATGGGGATTCGGAGTTGCCGCTTTCGCGCAGCGACTCCTCCCCGGGGTTATGGGTCCCGGCCTTCGCCGGGACGACGGTGGAGGGAAGAAGCCCTCACGCCTTCCCATCGATCTCCGCGAACACCTCGCGCGCGATGCGAAAACTGTCGACGGCGGCCGGCATGCCGCCATAGATCGCGACCTGCATCAGGATCTCGCGGATTTCTTCGCGGGTGACGCCGTTGGTGAGCGCGCCCTTCAGGTGCGCGCGGAATTCGTGCTGGCGGTTGAGGATCGCAATCATCGCGATGTTGAGCATGCTGCGGGTCTTGCGCGGCAGCTCCTCGCGGCCCCACACCGTGCCCCAGCAATATTCGTTGAGCATCTCCTGGAACGGACGGTTGAAGTCGTCGACGTTCTTCAGGGCATTGTTGACATAGGCCTCGCCCAGCACCGCTTTGCGGACTTCCAGGCCCTTGTCGTGCATCTTCTTGTCCATGACGTTTCCTTCGCTTCCCTTAGGATGGCGTCGCGGAAATTACGGGGTCTGGGCGGGCCAGTCACGTCCTCGTGTTATGCGGGAAAAGGGGCCTCTCCCGTGCAGGAACGGATGCCTCAGTGCTGCCGTTGTGATAGGCTTCTCTCTACCGGGCAACCTGGAGAGCTGATTGAACGGCGTCACCCCCGACCCGTCAGATCCGATCCGCGATGATGACGCTCTGTCGCGGCTGAAGCTGGCGCAGGCCCTCGACCGGGCCACTTATGCCATCGCGTGGGAGCGTGCCTGGCCGAATCTGGCGCGGCTTCTGACCGTCGTCGGCCTGTTCCTGGTGGTGTCCTGGGCCGGCCTGTGGCTGGCTTTGCCGTTTGTCGTTCGCGCCATCGGTCTCGTCATTTTCGCCGGTATCGCGATTGCCGCCCTGTTCCCGTTGATCCGCTTTCGCTGGCCGAGCCGCGAGGAGGCTCTGAGCCGGCTCGATCGTGGCTCCGGCATTCGTCACCGTCCGGCCACGACCCTCACGGACACGCTGACCTCGCAGGACCCGGTTGCCAAGGTGCTATGGCAGGCGCAGCGCGAGCGTACGTTGGCCTCGATCAAGCGTATCCGCGCCGGCCTGCCCCGCCCGCGGCTCGCTCTCCACGATCCCTGGGCTCTGCGTGCCCTCGTCATGGTGATGCTGGTTGCGACCTTCTTCGCCGCCGGTGACGAGCGTGCGATGCGGCTCGGGGCAGCCTTCGACTGGAACGGCGTGCTGGCCCCGACCAATGTCCGCGTCGACGCCTGGGTGACGCCGCCGCTCTACACCGGCAAGCCGCCGATCATCCTGTCGGCCGCCAACAAGGAGGCCGCGGCATTGCCCGCCAGCGGCCCGCTCGCCGTTCCCGCCGGCTCGACCTTGATCGTGCGCTCCTCCGGCGGCACCCTGGATGTCGCGGTCTCCGGCGGCCTCAAGGAGGTCGCCCCCACTGAAGCCGCGCCCAAGGGCACCAACGAGAAGCACTTTGCCATCGCCGCCGACGGCACCGCGCATGTCCGCGCGCCCTCCGGCCAGCCGCAATGGGCGTTTGCGGCAACGCCGGACCATGCGCCGACGATCACGCTCGCCAAGGATCCCGAGCGCCAGGCGCGCGGCGCACTCCAGCTCTCCTACAAGATCGAGGACGATTACGGCGTCACCGGCGCCGAAGCGCAAATTGCCCTGCGCCCCGCCGAAGGCAAGGACGCCGGCAAGGATAACGCGAAGGACAACAGCAAGGATGCCGACGCCAAGGGCGCGGCGCGGCCGCTGTTCCAGCCGCCAAAATTCCCGCTCGTGCTGCCGAACGCGCGCACCCGTAATGGCGTCGGCCAGACGGTGAAGGACCTCAGTGAGGATCCCTATGCCGGCGCCGACGTCACGCTGACGCTCACCGCCAAGGACGAGGCCGGCAATGAGGCGCGAAGCGAGCCCTTCAACATGCGCCTGCCCGAGCGGCTCTTCACCAACTCGCTCGCGCGCGCGCTGATCGAGCAGCGCCGCATCCTCGCGCTCGACGCCAACAGGAATTCCGACGTCTACACCGCGCTCGACGCGCTGATGATCGCGCCCGAATTGTTCACGCCGGACGCAGGCTGCTATCTCGGCCTCCGCAGCCTGGCGTCCCAGCTCGAGGCGGCCCGCAACGACGACGCATTGCGCGAGGTGGTGGCGAGCATGTGGGCGTTCGCGGTGACCATCGAGGATGACGGCGTCGCCGGCAGCGTCAACGCGGCGCTGCGCTCGGCCCAGGACGCACTCAAGGCGGCGCTGGAGCGTGGTGCCAGTGAGGACGAGATCAGGGTCCTGACGCAAAAGCTCCGCGAGGCCATGGCCGGCAAGGTGCGCGACCTCGCCCGGCGCGCCGAGCAAAATCCGCTCGGACCCCGGCAGCCGTTCCCCGCGGAGGTCCAGCTCATCCTCGACAAGGCCGTCGAGCTTCGACAGAAGACCCAGCGTGCGACGCCCGAGCAGCTCGAGGAGCTGGCGCAGCAGCAGGATGCCTTGCGTCAGCAGCTTCAGGCCTATCGGCAATCGGCGAACAGCCGGGCGAAGGCGGGGAATGACGGGGCCAACCAGTTTACGCGGGACCGGAAATGCGGAAGCTAGCACGCGTGCCAGTCTTGAAGGCGATCTCGATCGCCTGCCTCGCCTTCCTGTTGGGGGGCTTGTCGCCCGTGGCTGCGCAGCAGGATCAGGATCCTGATGCGCTGCTCGACAGCGCGGAAAAGGCGATGCAGGATTCCGGCGACAGCCTTCGGCAGAAGGAGTCCGGGAAGAGCCTGAACAACCAAACGGACGCCATTCAGAAGCTCGAGGAATACAAACGCGCGACGGAGCGCAGCCAGTCCTCCAGCCGTGATCGCAATGTCATCACGCAGCGCGATCTCGACGATCTGCTGAAGCAGATCGAGAAGGCGGCGCGCGAAGGCAATCGCGAGGCGGCCCAGCGCATGCTCGAGCAGCTGGCGCAGATCATGGAAAATCTCCAGATGGCGCAGCGCGGGCAATCCGGCGAGAGCGACATGGAGCAGGCGCTCAACGAGCTCAGCGACATGATCCGCAAGCAGCAGCAATTGCGCGACAAGACCTTCAAGCAGGGCCAGGACTCCCGGCGCGACCGCTCGCGCGGCAAGCAGCAGGGCGACCAGTCGATGTCCGACCTGCAGCAGGACCAGGAGGCGCTGCGCGACCGCTTGAAGAAGCTGCAGGACCAGCTCGCCAAGCGCGGCCTCGCGCAGAAGGGACAAAAGGGCCAGAAAGGGCAGCAGGGGCAACAGGGACAGAAGGGGCAGCAGGGCGAGCAGGGCCAGTCCGGCCAGAATGGCGATCAGGACGGCGACCAGGGCGATGACGACGGCAGTCTTGATGACGCCGACGGTGCCATGGGCGATGCCGGATCGAAGCTCGGCGAGGGCAACGCCGACGGCGCCGTGGATTCGCAGGGCAAGGCCCTCGATGCTTTGCGCAAGGGCGCGCAGAAGATGGCCGAGGCCATGCAGCAGGGCGATGGTGACGGGCAGGGCGACGGTCCCGGCAATCGGGCCGGCCGTCAGCAGAGCGGCGGCAATCAGACCGATCCGCTCGGTCGCCCGCTTCACGGCCGCGATCTGAGCGACGACTACACCGTCAAGATTCCCGGCGAGATCGATGCCCAGCGCGTCCGTCGCATCCTCGAAGAGCTCCGCCGCCGCTTAGGCGATAGCTCGCGCCCGCAGATCGAGCTCGACTATATCGAGCGCCTGCTGAAGGATTTTTGAGGCGACTTTCTCCGGATGTCGTCCTGGCGAAGGCCAGGACCCATTACCCCAGGGAGGAGTTTGGCGAAGACTCGTCGCTCGGTACTGCCAGCGTTTCTTGACCGATAGACCTCGCGGTGGGTCCTGGCCTTCGCCAGGACGACACCGTGGGTGTGGGGCGAGCGGTGAATCGCAGCGGCAGCGTAACTGCAGCCCGCTAGCCCTTCTTCGCCGCCAGCGCATCCGCCACCGCCGTGCGGATGTCGGCGACCGAGAATGGTTTTGTCACGACGTCATGCACCAGTGCATTGAGGTTCGAGGCGCGCTCGCGCTGGTCGGCAAAGCCGGTCATCAACAGGATGGTCAGGTCGGGGAAATCGCGCGCGGCGGAGAGGGCCAGCGCGATGCCGTCCATGACAGGCATCTGGATATCGGTGAGCAAGAGATCGAACGCGCCGTTCTCGCGGGTCAGGATCTCCAGCGCCTCGGCGCCGTCCTGCGCAGTGACGGTCTCGTGGCCGTCCATGGCGATGGCGCGCGCAACCAGCGTGCGCATCGAATCCTCGTCGTCGGCGATCAGGATCTTCGGCATGAGACAAACCTTGGGATCAACTCCTGCGCGGACCTTTGCGAGGCTGATTATACGCTGCCGCCGGCAATGTCGCGCCGGTTGAAGAAGCGAACGTCGATATTGCGGCCCTCCAGCGGCGGCGAGGCCAGGCGCGAGCGGAAGAAAGCGCGCTCGCCGGGCCGCAGCACGGTCTGCTCCAGCACCGTGTTCCAGGCGTAGATTTCGGCGCCCTGCGCGTCGCGCACGGCGAAGCGCAGGCGGGGGATGTCGAGCGGCTTCTTGCCCCCGCCGACGATCACGCCCTCGATCACCAGCACCTGCTTACCGTCCACGGTCTCGCTGGACAGCTTGACGTCCTTGAAAGCCAGTCCCCTCAGATTAACCTCGAGCCCGACCATCTTGTAGAACGCCGCCGTTTGCGGCAGCAGCCGCACCATGTCGCCGCGCCAGATCACCAGCGCCAGGACCAGCGCGCCCATGGCCGCGCAGGCGGTCGGCAGGCCGAAATGAGATTTTCGCGGCGCCGCGGCGGCGGCGGGGCGGCTGACCCGCGCGCCGCGGCGGCGGAACAGGTCGCGGAACCAGGACTGGTGCTGGGCGCCGGCGACGTCCTCCTCGGCGGCCCGGGCCGCCGCTGACCACTCGTCCTCGATCTCCTTGGCCTCCTCGGTCGGCCAGTCGCTGGCGATCGAGGGGCTTTCGACAACCGGCGTGTCGGCGGCGCCGTCGTCCCTGGCGTAGGAGTTCCACTGCTCGGCGAGGTCGGACTGGTCCTCGGCCTGGCTGGCCGCGGCCATGGCCGGGACGGACGCCTCTTCGATGGCATCCTCGGCATGGGCGACCCAGGTCTCCTTGCAACGGGAGCAGCGCACCGTCCGGCCATTCGCGCCAAGGCTCGCAAGCTTGATGGCGTAGGATGTCGTACAATGGGGGCAGACGATATGCATGGACGAGCCTTGAGGCATGAACGAGGACTTGGACTGGTCTTGACGATGCCACGGTCGCGGAGAACCGGGCGGCCCTTATGCTACCCGGCGAGCGTTAACGAACCGGAAACCATAACGGCCGCAAAACCGGTTCATCGCGTATGGCGGGACGCAGCCGTGCAGCCCGCGCCCCCTCTCGAACGGAGCTGAGCTTGGTTCGGTTCGAAAATGTCGGATTGCGTTACGGTCTGGGGCCGGAGATTCTGCGCGACCTCAGTTTCCAGATCCCGGCGCATTCCTTTCAGTTTCTCACCGGACCCTCCGGCGCCGGCAAGACCTCGCTGTTGCGCCTGTTGTTCCTGTCGCATCGGCCGACGCGCGGCCTGGTCAATCTGTTCGGCCACGACATCTCGCAGCTCGGCAAGGACGAGATCGCCGATTTGCGCAAACGCATCGGTATCGTGCTCCAGGATTTCCGCCTGCTCGACCACATGACGACCTATGAGAACGTCGCGTTGCCGTTCCGTGTCATGGGCCGCAGCGAGTCGAGCTATCGCAAGGAGGTGATCGATCTCCTGCGCTGGGTCGGCCTCGGCGATCGCATGGATGCGCTGCCGCCGATCCTGTCCGGCGGCGAGAAGCAGCGCGCCGCGATCGCACGCGCCGTGATCTCGCGCCCGCAGCTGCTGCTTGCGGACGAGCCGACCGGCAGCGTCGACCCGACGCTAGGCCGCCGCCTGCTGCGGCTCTTCATCGAGCTCAACAAATCGGGCACGGCCGTCATCATCGCGACCCACGACATCGGCCTGATGGACCAGTACGAGGCGCGGCGCCTGGTGCTGCATCAGGGACGGCTGCACGTCTATGAGTAGGACCGACGAGCGCGGCGTTCTGGTCGACCTCGGTCAGGAGCGTCCGCAGCTTCCGGCCAAGGCCCGCAACATGTCGCCGATCGTGCCGCGTGCCTCGATCCACGGCCGCGCGCTGGTCGCCGTCGTCGCCATCATGACCTTCCTCGCTTCGATGACCACGGGCACGGTGCTGCTGGTCAGCGCCTCCGCCGCCGAATGGCAGTCGGACGTTGCGAGCGAGATCACCATCCAGGTCCGCCCGCAGGCCGGTCGCGATCTCGAGCGCGACACCGCAGCGGTGACGGAGGCCATGCGCGCGCAGGCCGGCATCGTCGAAGTCAAGCCGTTCAGCAAGGACGAGAGTGGCAAGCTGCTCGAGCCCTGGCTCGGCACCGGGTTGTCGTTGGACGATTTGCCGGTGCCGCGCATGATCATCGCCCGCGTGCAACCGGGCACGTCGCTCGATCTCGGCGCCTTGCGTGCGCGTGTCACCCAGGTGGCGCCGAGCGCAAGTGTCGATGATCACCGTGCCTGGATCGAGCGCATGCGCTCGATGACCAACGCCACCGTCCTTGCGGGGCTCGGCATCCTCGCGCTGGTCATCATCGCCACCATCATCTCGGTGTCGTTTGCGACCCGCGGCGCCATGGCGGCGAACCGGCCGATCGTCGAGGTCCTGCATTTCGTCGGCGCCGGCGACCGCTACATAGCCAACCGTTTCCTGCGCCATTTCCTCAGGCTGGGCCTGGAGGGCGGCGTCATCGGCGGCGGCATCGCCATGCTGGTGTTCGGCTTCTCCGAGTCGATCGCCGGCTGGTTTTCCGGCACTCCCGTCGGCGACCAGTTCGCTGCTTTGCTCGGCACCTTCTCGCTGCGGGCGTCCGGCTACATCGTGCTCGCGATCCAGGCCGTGCTGATCGGCGCCATCACCGCCGTCGCCTCGCGCCAAACCTTGTTCGCGACGCTGAACGATGTTGATTGAGTGTTGTGTGATTGCCGCTTCTTCGCCTCTCCCCGTTTGCGGGGAGAGGCCGGAATTCGCGCTCGAAGCGCGGATTCCGGGTGAGGGGACTCTCCGCGAGTCCATCTGTCACCGTTCTTGCGGAGACTCCCCCTCACCCCAACCCTCTCCCCGCAAGCGGGGCGAGGGAGCGCACTGCCGACGCGGCGAGAGTAGTTGTCCCTTCCGTTCGCAGAGCCCAACAAACCAGACTCCACTTCGCCTAAAAACCTCTTAAACTCACTTCAGGGAAGGGATCACCGACATCGCATGACCTCGCCGACCGACGATCGATCGCCGAAACTGCCGCGCGGCTGGCTGCGCGCGACAATCGTGTCGACGATCGCGCTCGCCTTCGTCGGCGCGGCAGCAGGTTTCGTTGCTTTCCTGGCGCAATTGCGCGGCGCCGAGATGGTGCCGGACCGCAAGGCCGACGGCATCGTGGTGCTGACCGGCGGCTCCTCGCGGGTGTCGGACGCGATGGAGTTGTTGGCTGCCGGCTACGGCAGGCGGCTTCTGATCTCGGGTGTGCATCCGACCTCGACGGCGAACGACATCTCCCGGACCCTGCCGGAGAACCAGTCCTTCATGACCTGTTGCGTCGATCTCGACCGCACCGCGCTCTCGACCCGCGGCAATGCGGCGGAGGCGCGGCGCTGGGCCGAGGGGCGCCGGTTCAGATCGCTGATCGTGGTCACTTCGAACTATCACATGCCGCGCGCGCTGGTGGAGTTCTCGCATGCGATGCCGCAGACGACGCTGATCCCGTTCGCGGTGGTCGGCGACAAATGGCGCGAGGAGCCGTGGTGGACGTCGGCGTCGACCTTGCGGCTGCTGCTGTCGGAATATGTCAAGTACGTCGCGGCCGAGGTCAGGGTGCGGCTGGAGAATTTCGGGATTGACCTTTCCCCGGAAGTGTCGGAGCAGCCTTCGGGCGTGCAGCCGAAACGGCCCGCCACCGCCCAGGCCAATTGACCGGCAATTGATCGGATCGTCGATGTTCCTGATTTTCCTGCGCTCGCTCGTGTTCAACGTGCTGTTCTACGCCGTGCTGGTGTGCCTGGCGATAGTGGCGCTGCCGACCTTCGCGTTGCCGCCGCGCGCCATGCTGACGGTTGCGCAATGGTGGGCGAAGGCGACGCTGATCCTGATGCGCCTGGTCTGCAACATCAAGGTGGAATTCCGCGGTGTCGAGAACATCCCGCAGGGGCCTTTGCTGATCGTCGCAAAGCACCAGTCGTTCTGGGAGACGTTCGTGCTGCCGGGTTTCTTCAACCGGCCGATCTTCATCCTCAAGCGTCAGCTGATGCAGATCCCGGTGTTCGGTCAGTTCCTGGTCAAGACCGGCATGATTGCGATCGACCGCAACGCCGGTGTGAAGGCGCTGCTCGACATGACGCGGCGGGCGCGAGAAGCGGTACGCAGCGGAAGGCAGCTCGTGATCTTTCCGGAAGGCACGCGCCGCGCGCCGGGCGCGCCGCCGGACTACAAGACCGGCTTTGCGCAGATCTATTCGTCCTGCGGCGTGCAGTGCCTGCCGATCGCGCTTAATTCCGGCCTGTTCTGGCCGCGCCGCACCTTCATGCGTTATCCCGGCACGCTGGTGGTGGAATTCCTCGATCCGCTGCCGCCGGGTCTGCCGAAGGATGAGTTTCTCTCCCGTGTGCAGACCGCCATCGAGGACGCGACCGGCCGCCTCGTCGAAGCAGGCCGGAAAGAGCAGGAACAGTTGATCGGCTCCGCGCCGAGCTATGCGCCGACTGGCGGCTAGCGGCTTTCGCGGTCTTCGGCGGGCGCCGGCGCGTGCAGGGAATGCGCATCACCATGCAGCATCGTCGCAAGCTGGTGCAGCTGCGTGTCGCGAAAACCTTCGGCCTCGATTGCCTTCACCGTCGCGGTCACGTAGTCGCGATTGGCGCCGGACTGGCCGTGGCCCTGGACGACATGGCGGTGCTGCTCGGTGAGCGACAGCCGGCCGGCATATTGGACATGGCCGCGGTCGACGACATAGGCGAGCGCCGAGACGCGCTGCCGTGCATCGTTCTCCAGCCACACCGAGCGCATCACTTCGCGATAGACCGATGTCACCTGCTCGCGCGCCCGCAAATTCGCGACCACGTCGGCGCGGTCCTTCTCGGCGACGCGGAAGGCGATGCCGCGGCAGGCGCCGCCGCGGTCGAGCCCGAGCACCAGGCCCGGCTTCTCCGGCGTGCCGCGGTGCACGAAGGAATAGACGCAGAGCGCGCGGTGCTCGCCGACCAGCCGCGCCGGGACGCGTTCCCTAAATGCGAAGCCCGGCCGCCACATCAGCGAGCCGTAGCCGAACACCCAGAGGTCGCCCTTGGCTGTGGTGACGGAGGGGAGGGTTATTTCCGACATTTCGGGCACGGCTACCAGAACCGCGCCCCCAAGCGAAGCGATTTCTCCGCCTTTCGTCGCAGGCGGGCCTCGCTTACATTTGCCTGAATCTGGGATCAAAGGGTCGCCGCATGTCCAATATGACCGTTGCCGCAGGCCGCCGCCGCTCCCGTTGGGGCCTTTTCATCGCACCCGTTTTCGTCCTCGTCCTCGCCGTGGCGTGGAGCTGCTTCTGGTTCTATGCGGCGTCGCAGGCCGAAATCGCCGCCGACGCCTGGCGCGCGCAGGAGGCCAAGGCCGGCCGCATCTATGATTGCGCCAAGCGCTCGATCGCGGGCTTCCCGTTCCGTTTCGAGGTCCAGTGCTCCGGCGCCAGCGTCGCCCTGGTCTCGCAGAACGCGAGCAAGACGCCGTTCACGGCGAAGCTCGACAACATCCTGGTCGTCGCCCAGGTCTATGACCCCAAGCGCGTCATCGCCGAGTTCTCCGCGCCGGCGACGCTGACCGACGGCGTCACGCAAAACACCTTCGTGGTGAACTGGAGCAAAGGCCGCGCCAGCGTAGCCGGCCTGCCGGCCGTACCGGACCGCGCCTCCATCGTGTTCGACGATCCCAGCCTCAACCGTCTCGACGGCAGCGTGCAGGTGCCGCTCGCGCGCGCCAAGCAGGTCGAGCTGCACGGCCGCCTCGCGGACGGATCGCCGTCCGATCACCCGGTGATCGAGACCGTGCTTCAGGTCGCGCAGGGCAGCATCCAGGGTGTGCATCCCCTGCTCGCCGAGCCGTTCGAGGCGGACACGCGCGCGAAGATTACCGGCCTTTCCGACCTCACGCCAAAGCCCTGGCCGCAGCGTTTCCGCGAGATCCAGGCCGCCGGCGGCCATATCGAGATCGTGCAGTCGCGGATTCAGCAGGGCGAGATGATCGCGGTTGCGGCCGGCACCCTCGGCCTCTCCGCCAATGGCCGGCTCGACGGCGAGTTGCAGATGACGGTCACCGGCCTCGAGCGCGTGATCCCGGCGCTCGGCATCGAGAAGATGCTGGAGGAGGGAGTGCCGCAGGCAACGCTCGATCGCGTCGCGCCCGGCGTGAAATCGCAGGATCTCAACAATCTCTTCGGCGCGCTCGACCGCGCCGTTCCGGGCCTCGGCAAGGTCATCAAGCAGAACGCCAATGCCGGCGTTGCCGCCGGCATCAATTCGATCGGCACCGAGAGCACGCTGGAAGGCAAGAAGGCAAGAAGCTTCCCGCTGAAATTCGTCGACGGTGCCGTCCTGCTCGGCCCGGTCAAGGTCGGTCAGATCCCGCCGCTGTATTGATCCGCCGTCATTGCGAGCGAAGCGAAGCAATCCAGACTTTCTCCGAGGAAACGGTCTGGATTGCTTCGTCGCTTCGCTCCTCGCAATGACGGAGGGGAGACGGGTGGTCTAAGGCTTCTTCAGCGCGGCATGCGGCCGGCCGAAATCCGCCGCCGCCGAATCCTGGCCGATCTCGACGATGCCGCGGCGGATGGCGCGGGTGCGGGTGAAGTGGTCGAACAGCGCATCGCCGTCGCCGCGGCGGATCGCGCGGGTGAGCTTGGCGAGGTCCTCGGTGAAGGTGCCGAGCATTTCCAGCACCGCCTCCTTGTTGGCGAGGAAGACGTCGCGCCACATCGTCGGATCGGAGGCCGCGATACGGGTGAAATCGCGAAAACCGCCGGCGGAGAATTTGATCACCTCGGATTCCGTCACCTGCGCCAGCTCGTCGGCGGTGCCGACGATGGTGTAGGCGATCAGATGCGGCAGATGGCTGGTGATCGCGAGCACGAGATCATGATGATCCGGCGTCATGACCTCGACCTTGGCGCCCATCGCCGCCCAGAAGGCGCGCAAATGCTCCGTGGCCGCGGCATCGGTGCCGTCAGGCGGCGTGAGGATGCACCAGCGGTTGATGAAGAGCTCGGCGAAGCCCGAATCCGGGCCCGAATGCTCGGTGCCCGCGACCGGATGCGCCGGCACGAAATGGACGCCCTGCGGCAGATGCGGGGCCATGTCCCGGACCACCGCGCCCTTGACCGAGCCGACGTCGGAGATGATCGCGCCCGGCTTGAGATGGGCGGCGATCTCCTGCGCGACCTCGCCGCAAGCGCCGACGGGAATGCAGAGGATGACGAGATCGGCATCCTTCACCGCTTCCGCATTGGTCGCCACGACATGGTCGACGATGCCGAGCTCGGCGACGCGCGCACGCGTCTTTTCCGAGCGCGCGGTGGTGACGATCTCGCCGGCCAGGCCTTGGAGCTTCGCAGCGCGCGCGATCGAGCCGCCGATCAGGCCGAAGCCGATCAGCGCGACGCGCTGGAAGTGCGCCTGCGCGCTCATTTGCCGGCCATGAAGTCGCGCAAGGCCTCGACCACGAGGCGGTTGGCCTCCTCGGTGCCGATGGTCATGCGCAGCGAATGCGGCAGGCCGTAGTTCTTCAGCGCGCGCAGCACGAGGCCGCGCTTGGTCAGGTAAGCGTCGGCCGCATCCGCGGTCTTGCCCTCGGTCGGGAAGTGGATCAGCACGAAATTGGCGACGCTGGGCGTCACCTTCAGCCCGAGCTTGCCGATCTCCTCGGTGAGCCAGTTGCGCCAGGTCTCGGTGAACTGCTTGGACATCGCCTGGTGCGCGGTGTCCTCGATCGCGGCGACCGCGGCATACATCGCCGGCGTCGACACATTGAAGGGCCCGCGGATGCGATTGACCGCGTCGATGATGTGCTCGGGCCCGAACATCCAGCCGATGCGCAGCGCGGCAAGGCCATGGATCTTGGAGAAGGTGTGCGTCACCACGGTGTTCTCGGTGGTGGCGACCAGCTCGATCCCCATCTCGTAATCGTTGCGCGAGACGTAGTCGCAATAGGCGGCATCCAGCACCAGCAGCACGTGCGAAGGCAGGCCGGCGCGCAGCCGCTTGACCTCGTCGAACGGCACATAGGTCCCGGTCGGATTGTTGGGATTGGCGAGCCAGACCAGTTTCGTGCGCGGCGTCACCGCCTTGAGGATGGCGTCGACATCGCAGGTGAGGTTGGCCTCCCGCGCGACCACGTTCTTGGCGCCGACCGCCATGGTCGCGATCGGGTAGACCAGGAAGCCGTGGGTGGTCGAGATCGCCTCGTCACCCTGGCCGAGATAGGTGTGCGCGAGCAGGTTGAGGATCTCGTCCGAGCCGGCGCCGCAGATGATGCGGTTGGGGTCGAGACCGAAGGAACGGCCGATCGCTTCGCGGAGCACGCGCGAGGTGCCTTCCGGATAGTCCTCCAGATGATCCGCCACATGCTTGAACGCCTCGATCGCCTTCGGCGAGGGCCCGAACGGCGTCTCGTTGGCCGAGAGCTTGAACACCTTGCGGCCCGGCTCTGCGACCGGGCTTTTGCCGGGCGTGTAGGGCGCAATATCGAGAATGCCGGGATTCGGCACGGGGCGGGACATCTTGAACTCCGGATTGGCGGGACGGCTCGCGATTTACGATTTCGCCCCGGTCGGGGGCACCGTATAGCGCGTTGCGTGGCTGCCGACGAGGGCTGTGGAGCGTACCGAGGCCCCCGCTTCGATCAAGGCAGCCCTGATTTTGTCGATGCTGGTGGCGCTGGTGACCGAGACCAGCAGCGCTGCGCCGTCGAAGGCGGTATCGGGCACCGCCACGATCTCGGCGAGCGGCGACAGCGCTCGCGCGACCTCGGCGTTCCACCCCGACACGCGCACGCTGAAGGTCTCGACCTCCGTCACCACGGCGCTGTCGGCGACACGCGAGACCGCGAACACGGGCAGCGCCGCCGGATGGTCGGCGCGCTCGACGAAGGGCATCCGCGCGATGATCTTCGGCGCGCCGTCCGCTTCCAGCTCCAGCCACCAGGGCGTGCGGCTCGAGGTGGCCGAGACCAGCGCCAGATCACCCTTGGATTTCGCCACCGCCTCGACCGCGGCCTGCGCGCTGAAATGCGCGACGTAAGGCACCGTGAAACCAAAATGGAAGCGCACGGAATCGCGCATCGCCGGCTCGCTCACCGAGATGTCGGCATGCACGGAGAACGGCGCCTGGACATAGGTGAAGGTCGAGATGATGACGCGCCAGATGCTCTCGACCGTGTCGAGCGGCAGGATGCCACGATGACGCTGGACAATCTCGCGCATCATGGAAGCCTCGCGTGCCGGGCGGAACGCCGAGCCGACCTCCTGGGTCTGCTTGACCTGGATCAGCCGGTCGATGATGTCGCCGCGCTGCATCAACAGGCGATGCATGCCCTCGTCGATCGCGTCGATCTCCTTGCGCAATTCCTGAAGCGATGGTGGCGCGGGCGGACGTTGGGACATGTCTGACTGGGGCTGTTGAGGGCGTTCCAATGCGGGTCGGCCAAGTCGATTGGCAAGGCCGTCGCCGCTGCGGTCGATGTCCTGATTAGGCAGTCAGGGCGGCGAAAGCAAAGAGAAATGCAAAGGGAAATTAGGCCTTTTCCGCCTGCGGCATGGAGGCGAATCTGGTTAACCCGGGTCGCGACTTGACGAAAACCGCCTAAGCCAGTACTTTTTGCCCGTTCCGTGGTCATTTGAGCCGGCCGGCTTGCAGCCACGTTAAAAAACTCGCTAAACAGGCCGGGGACGCTTCCGATCCCGGCCGAACCTATCGTTCAGGCCGGGTTTTTCATGGCCTGATATCAATGCGGTCTCACGTCTGATCGCAAACGAGGTCGATGGTCAGAGATGGTTGGCGTCAAGTCGATTCCAAGTCCCGCGATCAATGCCGACGAACGGTCGCACGAGGTGGATCATCCGAGCTCGCAGGTCGCGCGTTTCGGTACTGAGCAGCCGCTGCGGCTCGATTGCGGCGTCGATCTCTCCCCGTTCCAGATCGCCTACCAGACCTATGGCGAGCTCAACGCCGATCGTTCCAACGCGGTCCTGATCTGCCATGCGCTGACCGGCGATCAGCACGTCGCCAACGTGCACCCCGTCACCGGCAAGTCCGGCTGGTGGGACACGCTGGTCGGTCCCGGCCGACCCCTCGATCCCAAGCACTACTTCATCATCTGCTCCAACGTAATCGGCGGCTGCATGGGGTCGACCGGACCGGCTTCGATCAATCCCGCCACCGGCAAGGTGTGGGGCCTGGATTTCCCCGTCATCACCATTCCCGACATGGTGCGTGCGCAGGCGATGCTGATTGACCGGCTCGGCATCGACACGCTGTTTGCGGTGGTCGGCGGCTCGATGGGTGGCATGCAGGTGCTGCAATGGACCGCGGCCTATCCGACCCGCGTGTACTCCGCGCTGGCCATCGCCTGTTCGACACGCCACTCGGCGCAGAATATCGCCTTCCATGAGCTCGGCCGCCAGGCCGTGATGGCCGATCCCGACTGGCACGGTGGCGGCTATGCCGATCACGGCATTCATCCGCATCGCGGCCTCGCCGTGGCACGCATGGCCGCGCACATCACCTATCTCTCGGACGCCGCGCTGCATCGCAAGTTCGGCCGCCGCATGCAGGACCGTGAGCTGCCGACCTTCTCGTTCGACGCCGACTTCCAGGTCGAGTCCTATCTGCGCTACCAGGGTTCGTCCTTCGTCGAGCGCTTCGACGCCAATTCCTATCTCTATTTGACACGCGCGATGGACTATTTCGACATCGCCGCCGATCATGGCGGCGTGCTGGCGAAGGCGTTCGCCGGAATCAAGACGCGCTTCTGCGTGGTCTCCTTCACCAGCGACTGGCTGTTTCCGACCTCGGAATCGCGCGCACTGGTGCACGCACTGAACGCCTCGAGCGCGCGGGTGTCGTTCGCCGAGATCGAGACCGATCGCGGCCACGACGCCTTCCTGCTCGACGTGCCCGAATTCTTCGACATCTCCCGCGCCTTCCTGCAATCGGCAGGCAAGGCCCGCGGACTGAAGGATAGCTAAGATGTCCGTGCAGGAAGTCTTGCCGCTTGGCGGCGTCGCCACCGGGCAGCCCGGCGATTTTCGCGCCGATCATCGGCTGGTGGCCGAAATGGTGAAGCCGGGATCGAAGGTGCTCGATGTCGGCTGCGGCGAGGGCGATCTGCTCCAGCTGCTGGAGACCCGCGGCATCGACGGCCGCGGCATCGAATTGTCGCGCGAGGGCGTCAACCGCTGCGTCGCCAAGGGGCTTGCGGTGGTGCAGGGCGATGCTGACACCGACCTCGTGAACTATCCCGATGACGCCTTCGACTACGTGATCTTGTCGCAGACGCTGCAAGCGACGCGGCAGCCGCGTGTGGTGCTGGAAAATCTCCTGCGCATCGGCCGCCGCGCCATCGTCTCCTTCCCGAATTTCGGCTTCTGGAAGATGCGGCTCCAGCTCCTGATCGGCGGCCACATGCCGCGCACCGAGAATTTGCCGGCGACCTGGTACGACACCGCGAACATCCATTTCTGCACCATCAAGGATTTCGTCGAGCTCTGCGACGAGATCAATGTCAAGATGGAGCGTTCGGTGGCGCTCGACCTCTACGGCCGCCCGGTGCCGCTGAACCTGCCCTGGTGGGTGTGGAATATGTTCGGTGAGCAGGGGGTGTTTCTGCTGAGCAGGGGCGGCGGAAAGTAGTTCCTCGTCATTGCGAGGAGCTCTTGCGACGAAGCAATCCAGGCTGTCTCCGCGGAGGGATTCTGGATTGCTTCGCGGAGCCTGTCATCGGGCCGCGCTTCGCGCGGACCCGTTGGCTCGCAATGAGGAGTACGTGGCGTCGTCGTCGCTCTAATGCCCTTGTAGCCCGGATGGAGCGCAGAGACTGGGCAAGATTCTAACATCGAGTGAAGGTAGGATTCGGCATGACGAATCGTACCTTCAAAACCGGCGTCAGGCGGGATCAGCCGAGCCTTCTGCCGGCGCGGGTGGAAGATTATGTGGCCGGCGACAATCCGGTTCGGGTGATCGAGGCTTTTGTTGCAGCGCTTGACCTCGGGAAGCTTGGCTTCCGCCATGCCGGATCGAGCGGCGGGGCTGGACAGCCACCTTATGACCCGGCCGACCTGCTGAAGCTTTATCTTTATGGCTACCTGAACCGGATCCGGTCGTCGCGCAACCTGGAGCGCGAAGCCCGGCGCAATCTGGAACTGATCTGGCTGATGAAGCGCCTGGTGCCGGGCTATCGCACCATCGCCAAGTTCCGCCAGGAGAACTGGAAGACGCTCAAGGCGGTGAACCGGGAGTTTGTGCTGATGCTGCGCGAACTCGGTCTGATTGGCGGAGAGGTTGTGGCGATCGACGGTGCGTTTTTTGATGGCAACGCCAGCAAGGCGAGCATCAAAACGCAGCGCAAGCTCGCCAAGCGGCTGGCGGAGATCGAGCAGGATATTGAAGCCTATGGTGCCACGCTCGAGGCCAACGACAGCGCCGAGGTGGAACGTCCACCCGCGGGGCGGGATGGCGGAGGCGATGGCAGTCGCGGCGGAGACCTCGCACAAGAGGTGGCGGCGTTGATGGCCAAGCGCGCCAGCTTGCAGGCCGATCTGGCACGACTGGAGGAGAGCGGGCAGACGCAGCTGTCGCGAACCGATCCGGATGCCCGCCTGTTGTCGAAGAACGGCCAGGTGGTGGCAGGCTATAACGTTCAGATCGGCGTCGACGACAAGCACGCTCTGATCGCGGCGAGCGAGGTCGTCAACGACGGCAACGATAGCGGCCAGCTTTACGACATGGCCAAGGCCGCAAAGGACGAGCTTGGCGTCGAGACGCTGACGGTTCTCGCCGATACCGGCTACTACAACGGCCATACGCTCAAGGACTGCGAGGAGAACGGCATTGCCGCCTACGTTCCGCTGGCCAAGCGAACCACGCGGCTCGAAGCGCAGGATCGCATCAGCCATGAGGCGTTCGCCTACGACGCCGAAGCGGATGTCTATCGCTGTCCCGCCGGCAAGCAGCTGCGTCCCACGGACGGTCGCAAGACCAACGGCAACCGGATCGAGATCAGGTATGTCAGCCGCAAGTCAGATTGCGACGCCTGCCCGCTGCGCGCGCGCTGTGTCACCGTCAAGATCCCGACGCGCACCGTCCAGCGCTGGGAGCATGAAGCGGTGCTGGATCGGCATCGCGCGCGGATGCAGGGCGCCGAGGCCCAGATGCGCCGCCGCGCCGAACTCGCCGAACACCCCTTCGGCACCATCAAATGCCGGGCCGGCTACCGCCACTTCCTCGTCCGCGGCTTCGACAAAGTCTGTGGCGAATGGAGCCTGATGGCGCTTTGCTACAATTTCTCCCGAGTCCTCAGCATTCTCGGCCTCGACGCCTTCATGGCCTATCTGGCAAGCCGGCTTCCGCATTTGGCACTCTTGCTGCTCAACGCCATCACCGACATCACCGACATCATCACCCGGATACGGCCCGCTCCAGCGCCAATCCGAGCCCAAATCCGTCCAATTTTCCGATATGCCGCGTAAGCCGCGCCCAAACAAATACTTGCCCAGCCTCGCAGCGCAATCCGGGGCAGCTCGTGCCGCGATTGCGAATCCCGGATTTCGCTTCGCGCCATCCGGGCTACGGCTACGGAGTGTGCGGTGCCGCCCTTGCCCTAATGTGCCGCCAGCGACCTTCGATCGCGCACCGGCCATCGTCCCGCTTCCACCAGCGTCACGAACCGCTCGACGCTCTCGTTGAACAGCGCGGGCTCTTCGAGGTTGAGCACGTGGCCCGACTTCGGAAACATCGCGAGCCCGGCCGCTGGAAGATGCTTCTTCAGGAACAGGCTCGGCCCGACGCACGGATCGTCCTCGTCGCCGCAGATGATCAGCGCCGGCGTTGCAACGCCTTTGATCGAATCCGTCATCGTGTAGATCGAGGGGCGCCCGCCCTGGAAGCCACGCATCGTGCGTGCCGATCCCTTGGCGTCATGGCGCGCAAGGGCAGCGTAGAAATCGGCGTGGCCGCGCGGGTCCTTCACCAGAAAGGGAATCCGGCTCGGTGCCTCGCGCGTGACCTTCGCGACTTCGACGGAGCCCAGCGTCTCGAATTGCTCGGCATTGGCGCGGCACTGCTGGCGCCAGGCATCGAGATGCTCGATCTCCGAGCCCGAGCCGACGCCGGCCAGCGTCATCGACAATGCGCGCTGCGGCGCGTTGAGCCCGATCTGGAGCGACGAATAGGCGCCCATCGAGAGCCCGACGAGATGCGCGCGCTCGATCTTGAGGTGATCGAGCACGGCAAGCGCATCGGTGTAGAAATGCGTGTAGGTGTAGACCTCGCCATCGGGTACGTCCGACGGTGAATAGCCGCGCGCCGAATAGGTGATGCAGCGGTGGCCGCGCGAGAAGTAGCGCATCTGCGGCTCCCAATTGGTGTGGTCGGCCGCGAACTCGTGCAGAAAAATGATCGGCGATCCCTGGCCCGCCTCCTCGAAATAGATGCGGACGTCGTCCCTGGTCGTGGCGTGGGGCATTAACTGTTTCCCTCTCTTCAAGCCGCATTTCGAGGATTGCAGTTAACGCTGTTGTCCGCAATGCGGCAGCATCAAACCAGCACCGGCGCAAAATCATCGCAGCCATTCGCCAACGCGTGGCGTCTTTTTCTCGCCACATGGGACGGCTTTACGCCCTGACGGACGTCGGCCACCACACGGGCCGATTGGGGAAAGTGGGGGTGTCAACGAAGGATGAAGAATGTTGGAGTTGTTTGCGTCTCGCCTGTCGCGTTGTCTTATCGCGATGGCGATCTTCTTCGCGGCGGTCGCCGTATTCGTTTCTCCGGCCTCAGCGCGGCCGCATCATCGTCATAGCGCAGAGCGGCACGGTTACGTGCACCACGCCAGACATCATCACCACCGTCACTATCGGCACCATGCCCGCAGCTCGCGCTTCGAGCGCAGCGCGGCGCAGTTGCAGGCGAGCGGATTCGCCAACACCCAGGCGAGCTATGATCCGAACGCCAATGCCGGCGGCGCGGCCAACAACGGAGTGGCCAATAACGCGATGAGCAGCGGCGGTTTCGGCGGCGGATCGGGCCTCGTGTCCGAGGCGCGCCGCTACATCGGCGGCAATCCGACCGGGCGCGGCAGCCTGTGGTGCGCGCGCTTCATGAACATGGTGCTGCAGCACACCGGGCATCAGGGCACCGGCTCCGACATGGCGAGCTCGTTCGCGCGCTACGGCACGCGTGTCTCCGGGCCGCAGGTCGGCGCCATCGCGGTGATGTCGCGCGGCCGCCGGGGCGGTCATGTCGGCATCATCACCGGCATCGATGCGAAGGGGAATCCGATCATGATCTCCGGCAACAACGGCAGCCGCGTCCGCGAAGCGCCCGTCTCGCGCGGTCACATCTATGCCTATGTGATGCCGAATTGACGGAGAGGTGCGTAGGGTGGGTTAGCTAGCGGTCGCGCGAAGCGCGGTCCGCTGGCGTAACCCACCTCTTTGGTTTCTGCGGAGACAGACAGTGGTGGGTTACGCCTGCGGCTAACCCACCCTACGAAGCTCACACCAGCTTCGGCTCTTCGACCGCGACCGCATCGCCGACGCCGATGTCGCCGTCGGCGATGACCTCGGCATAGATACCGCAGTCCATATGGCCGAGATGGCGCGAGAGCGTCGGCGGTATTTCGAGATCGCGCTTCGCGGTGACAGGGTCGACATTGGTAGCCGGGCAACGGACGATGCGCTTGACCACTTTCAGTCGGGCTTGCCCGATCGCAAGCGTCTGGCCGAGGAGGTCGAGCTCCGACCAGGCTGGCCAGCCCTTCACGTAGAGATTGGCGCGAAAGCGCAGGGGATGCACCGCGACGCCGCCCAGCATCGCCTCGATGGCGCGGACGCTGTCGAGATTGATGATCGAGACGACCTTGCGGGCGACGTCGGAGAAGCTGTGGTCGCGGCCGGACAGGAGCTTGGGCGGTCCCTTCAGCTCCGGTTGAAAGTTCTCGCTGAAATAGCGCTCGATGGCGGCGCGCCCGGCCGGGGTCTCGAGATCGCCGCTGGCGACGATCTGGCCGTCCTTGCGGATGGTCAGATGGTTGGTCGCGTCGTCGAACCGGCTGTCGAGAGACGCCAGCCTCTCATTGCGCGCAAGCATCAGAAACTGGATTTTCGGCTTCCATGACGGCGCTTCGGGATCGAACCCGCTTGGGCCGTTCTCGATGGCGTAGCGGCGGTCGGCGGGCAGCGTTTGGCCGGTTCGCAGGGGGACCCGGGGCAAGCTCTCGGGCGTCAGGCCCTTGATCGGGTAGCGGTAAAGGCCGGTGATCTCGGCAGTCTGGCTGGCTGTCATGCCGCTACTTAGGGGATTCGACCTGCTCGCGCCAAGCGGGCCAATGCGCGCACGAAATTGTGAACTCGCCTCTACCGATCCGAGGGCACGCTTCCCACATCTGGGTCAGGTCGGCGCCAGCGCTGGCTAATAACGACCGATGCCCGGTTGAGGAACGTCAACGCAGGCACCGGAAACCCAATGAAGATGCCGTTTGGGGTGCCTTAGAGGGCCCCAGGGGCAGGCCGAGGGACAGAAAAGACATGAATATCGACAAATATACCGAACGCTCCAGGGGCTTCGTCCAGTCCGCGCAATCGCTTGCGATGCGCGAGGGGCACCAGCAGTTTTCCACCCTGCACGTCCTGAAAGTGCTGCTGGACGACAATGAGGGGCTGGCTTCCGGTCTGATCGACCGCGCCGGCGGCAATTCCCGTGCAATTCTCAAGGCGACCGAGGACGCCCTCAACAAGGTGCCGAAGGTCTCCGGCGGCGGCGCCGGGCAGATCTATCTGGCACCCGAGCTCGCCCGCACCTTCGACGCCGCCGAAAAGGCCGGCGAGAAGGCCGGCGACAGCTTCGTCACCGTCGAGCGGTTGCTGCTCGGGCTGACGCTGGAGAAGACCAGCGAGGCCGGCACCATCCTCGCCAAGGGTGGCGTCACCGCGCAAAATCTCAATGCGGCGATCGAAGCCCTGCGCAAGGGCCGCACTGCGGACTCGGCCACCGCCGAGAACGCGTACGACGCGCTGAAGAAATATGCCCGCGACCTGACCCAGGCGGCGCGCGACGGCAAGCTCGATCCGGTCATCGGCCGCGACGAGGAGATCCGCCGCACCATTCAGGTGCTCTCGCGCCGGACCAAGAACAATCCCGTGCTGATCGGCGAGCCCGGTGTCGGCAAGACCGCCATCGCGGAAGGGTTGGCGCTGCGCATCGTCAATGGCGACGTGCCGGAGAGCCTCAAGGACAAGAAGCTGCTGTCGCTCGATTTGGGCGCGCTGATCGCCGGCGCGAAATACCGCGGTGAGTTCGAGGAGCGGCTGAAGGCCGTGCTCCAGGAGGTCACCGCGAGCGAAGGCGCCTACATCCTGTTCATCGACGAGATGCACACGCTGATCGGCGCCGGCAAGGGCGACGGCGCGATGGATGCGTCCAACCTGCTCAAGCCTGCGCTTGCCCGCGGCGAGCTGCACTGTATCGGCGCGACCACGCTCGACGAGTATCAGAAGCACGTCGAGAAGGACGCCGCGCTGGCGCGGCGCTTTCAGCCGATCTTTGTCAGCGAGCCCTCGGTCGAGGACACCATCTCGATCCTGCGCGGGCTGAAGGACAAGTACGAGCAGCACCATGGCGTGCGGATCACCGATTCCGCGCTCGTGGCCGCGACGACGCTGTCCAACCGCTACATCACCGACCGCTTCCTGCCCGACAAGGCGATCGACCTCATGGACGAGGCCGCGGCGCGGCTGAAGATGCAGGTCGATTCCAAGCCGGAAGAGCTGGACTCCCTCGACCGCGAGATCATCCGGCTCAAGATCGAGCAGGAGGCGCTCAAGAAAGAAAGCGATGTCGGCTCCAAGTCCCGGCTCCAGACGCTGGAGAAGGACCTGGCCGAGCTCGAGGAGAAGTCTGCGGCACTGACCTCGCGCTGGAGCGCGGAGAAGAACAAACTCTCCGACGCCCAGAAGCTGAAGGCCGAGCTCGACGGCCTGCGTGTCGAACTGGCCAACGCCCAGCGGCGCGGCGAATTCCAGAAGGCCGGCGAGCTGGCCTATGGCCGGATCCCGGAGCTGGAGAAGAAGCTCGCGGACATCGAGGCCAAAGAGAACTCCGGCGAGATGATGGAGGAGGCTGTTACCGCCAACCACATCGCACAGGTGGTCTCGCGCTGGACCGGCGTGCCCGTCGACAAGATGCTGGAAGGCGAGAAGGAGAAGCTCCTGAAGATGGAGGAGCAGCTCAGCAGGCGCGTCGTCGGCCAGGCCGAGGCCGTGCGTGCGGTCGCGACCGCCGTGCGCCGCTCGCGCGCAGGCCTGCAGGACCCGAACCGGCCGACCGGCTCGTTCATGTTCCTGGGGCCCACCGGCGTCGGCAAGACCGAGCTGACCAAGGCGCTCGCCGAGTATCTCTTCAACGACGAGACCGCGATGGTCCGCCTCGACATGTCCGAATACATGGAGAAGCACTCGGTCTCGCGCCTGATCGGCGCGCCCCCCGGCTATGTCGGCTATGACGAGGGCGGCGCGCTCACCGAAGCGGTGCGGCGCCGGCCGTATCAGGTCGTGCTGTTCGACGAGATCGAGAAGGCGCATCCTGACGTCTTCAACGTCCTGTTGCAGGTGCTCGACGACGGCCGCCTGACCGATGGCCAGGGACGTACCGTCGATTTCCGCAATACGCTGATCATCATGACCTCGAACCTAGGTTCGGAGTATCTGGTGAATCAACCCGAGGGCGAAGACACGTCTGCCGTGCGTGAGCAGGTGATGGGAATGGTGCGGGCGCATTTCCGCCCCGAATTCCTCAACCGCGTCGACGAGATCATCCTGTTCCACCGCCTGCAGAGGAGCGAGATGGGCCGGATCGTCGAGATCCAGTTCGCGCGGCTCCAGAAGCTCCTGACCGATCGCAAGATTGTGCTGACGCTCGATGCCGCAGGCCGCGATTGGCTCGCTGCCAAGGGCTGGGACCCCGCCTATGGCGCAAGGCCGCTGAAACGGGTGATCCAGCGCTACCTCCAGGACCCGCTCGCCGAGATGATCCTCGCCGGCGACATCAGGGATGGCGACAGCGTCGCGATCTCGTCCGAAGGCAACGTGCTCACCTTCAACGGCAAGGCGCCGCAGACCGCGGAGATCGCCCAGTTCGAGGCGCCGGTGTCGAAGCGGAAGTTGAACTGATTGCCACGGACGTCTGACACAACAAATCGCCCCGGAGAGATTTGTCTCTCCGGGGCGAATTGTCTTAGGCGCGTGCAGCTTCCGCAGCGTCATGGCCGGGCTCGTCCCGGCCATCCACGCCTCTCCCCGCAGTGCCAAGAACGTGGATGCCCGGGACAAGCCCGGGCATGACGACCTCTTCCAAATGATCAAACGCGGTGGCCCATCGCGCAAACGGGACAGGTGAGAGAGCCAGCTACTTCTTCGCCACCTTGTAGATCGCGTTCTCCACATCCGACGTGAAGTAGACCGCATCCGTCGCACCGACACCCACGCCGGTCGGGATATGCGTCGGCAGACCGCCCGGCGCACCCGTCAGGCCGATCGGGAGATTGGCTGCGATCTCGGTCACCTTGCCGCTCTTCGAGTCGATTTCGATGAGCCGCTTGGCGCCAACCTCGGCCACGACCAGCCGCCCGTCGCTCGTGCGCGCGATGCCTTCCGGCATGTTCAGCTCCTTGGCGAGCACGGACCTCTCGCCATTGCCGTCGATCCGGGAGACGGTGCCGGCAAAGGCTTCGGTGACGTAGACCTCGTCGCCTGCGCCACGGACGAGGCCCACTGGGCCTTCGAGGCCACCGACCAACGTGGTGCGATCCTTGCCGTGCTCACCGCTGACCTTGACCAGCGACTTGGTGCCGAGCTCGGCCACCAGAATGCTGCCGTCCGCGAGCATGATCGCGTCATGCGGCGCCTTGAAGCCGTGCAGCATGTCGCGCGTTGCGCCGGTCTTGCCGTCGATCACCTGGACCGTGCCGGTGAACCAGCTCGACAGGATCACGTCGTTGCCCCGTGCCGTCGCACTCATCGGATATTCGAGCGTGACGCCGGCGGCGTGCATGCGCGCCTTCTCGGTGACCTCGCCGGTCACCCCGTCCACGGTGCGATAAGCGAACACGTCGGCGACGTGGATCGTGTCCTTGCCGTTGTCCGAGGTGACGCCGATGCCGCCGGGCAGCGCGAGCTTGCCGCTGATGATCTGCTTCGCCTGGCCGGTCGCCGGGTCGACCTCCTGGATGCCGTTGTCGGCCATGTTGGAGACGTAGATGCGGTCCTTGTCGTCGATCGCGAGATTGTCCAGCGACGGCTTTAGCTGCGCGACCATGGTCTTGGTGCCCGACTTGGTGTCGACCCGGACGAGCTGGCCGAGCGCAGTGTCGACCACAAAGAGGTTGCCCTTGGAATCGAAGTTCACCGCTGCCGGGACCTTGAAGCCGTCGGCGACGACGGTCAGCTCGGCCTTGTCGACGTCGACCTTTGCGGCCTGTCCCTTGAACCAGAGCGGACCGTAGAGCTTGTCGTCGGGACCGAACTCGAAGCCGTTGAGGCCGCCCATCTTCTCCATGATCTGGCGCGGCGGTTTGACGCCTTCGACGTCGATCTCAAACAGCGCGTCGCCGAGGAAGACGGTGGTGGCGTAGAGCCTGCCGTCCTTGCGGAAGGCGAGCGAGTTGATGCCGGGAAGGCCGCTAGCGAGCTTCTTGATCGGGCCGTCGCCCTTGCGCGCATAGAGATCGCCGGCGAGGAAGCCGGTCCATGCCATGGTGCCGTCGGGCGCGAATGCGATATCGTCGGCCATTCCGACCGGAGCGGGGACTGCAACCTTGGCGGTACCGCCTGCGATGTCGACCTCGTAGAGCGCGGCGCCCGCGACACTGCCGGCAAACAGGTGGCCCGCCTTGTCGACGGCGAGCCCGTGCACGCCATGGAATGCCGAGCCCGGGACGAGCTTGGTGACCTGCCAGGTTGCCGGCGAGGTCTCGGCGGATGCACTGGTGATGGAGAAAACCGCAGCAACCAGGGCTGCGCAGGCGAGCCTGTTCTTCATGGCGAGACCTCCCATTTTTCGGAAAGTATTCGCCCGTCAATCGGCTTTGGCAAACGAAACTTGACGTTGTGACGCCGCAAGGCTGCGTCGCTACGTAGCGTTTCGTGTTTGAAAATGTCCGACCGATGTCGGACGGCTGCAATTAGCGGTTGCTGACCTGCAACGGACCGCCGGTTGCGTCCGACATGCGGGCGATGGCGCCGCCGCGGCCGCTCATCATGCCGTCGAGCCGGTCGCGCTCTTTCTCGAAGCTGGCGAGCATCGGGCCTTCCAGTGAACGGCCGCGCGGCAGTTTCACCCGCAGCGGATCGACGAAGCGGCCGTTGACCAGGATCTCGTAGTGGACGTGCGGGCCCGTCGACTGGCCGGTCGAGCCGACGAAGCCGATGACCTGACCCTGGCGCACCTTCTTGCCCGGCTCCATGCCCTTGGCGAACGCCGACATGTGGCCGTAGGCGGTCTCGTAGCCGTTGTTGTGCTTGATACGGATATATTTTCCGTAACCGCCCTCGAGTTGGGCTTTCTCGATCACGCCATTGCCGGCGGAAAAGATCGGCGTGCCGTAGGTGGTAGCCCAGTCGACACCGGTATGCATCTTCACATAGCCCAGGATCGGGTGGCGGCGACCGCCGAAGCCGGAGCGCATGATCGCGTTGTTGACGGGCTTCCTGACCAGGAACTTCTTCGCGCTCTTGCCGGTCTCGTCGTAGTAGTCGACGACGCCGTCGTCGGGGCTCTGGTAGCGGTAGTATTTCTTGGTCTCGCCGCCGACCGTGAGCGAAGCGAACAGCACGTCCTTCTTTTCGCTCGACGTCGTACCCTCTTCTTCGCCGGCATAGAACACGTCGAATGAATCGCCCGGCTGCACCTTGCGCTGGAAATCGACGTCGTAGGAATAGATCTTGATCATGTCCTCGATGACCGGCATCGGCACCTTGTTGCGCATCGCGGTCTCGTAGATGCTCTGATAGAGCCGCACGCCGGAGCCGTCATCGTCGTCATCCTCGTCGCTGCTGGCGTTGGCCGCAGCGTCCGCGACGGTATTCATGCTGGAGACGTCGACCGCGACATATTTGCCGAGGTCGGACAGCGCCGCGATCGCCTCGACCATGGTGTCGTTGGCGACGACGACGCGGTAGGGCTGCAGGCGGGCGCCGGGGCTTGCGGGCGCCATCAGGATGCGGAGTTTTTCGCCTTCCTTCAGGCCGCCGTCGCGGCCGCGCGGACCGAGCGTCGCGGTGATCGCCTTGATCTCGTCGGGGTTGGCGCCGAGATCGCGCAGCACGGAGGCGACGCTGTCGCCTTTCTTCACCATGTGGACGCGTTCGCCGTTGGGATTGCCCCCGGTGATCTGCTCCTTGGTCTTGGGCAGCAGCGTGACGTTTTCCGGCACCACGCGCGTCTCGAAGCCGGCATAGGGATCGGACGATGACGCTTCGGTGGCGTAGGCCATCTTGATGTCGGAGGGGCCGGTGGCGCCGGAAACGTCGGCGGTGGCATTGGAGAGCGAGGCATACCGCACCCCGCCATTGCCGCGCCAATTGGCGGCATCGCGCACCCGCATCAGGATGTCGTCGAGCGCCACCACGGCGGTAATCTTGGCCTTCGGCAGCACCTGCGACAGGTCCTTGGTGACGAAGGAAACTTCGGCGTCGGGCTCGACGGCCTCGGGATTGTTCGGGTCTTCCGACGCGGTCTTCGGATCGGAGCCGACATCGGTGAGCAGGCGCTGGGCGTTGAACGGCGGGATTTTTGCCGACAGATCGCTCGTCGTCATCGACAGATTGCCGGCGATGCGGACGAAGGGCCGCACCCGCATCACGTCGCGGTTGCCGACGCGGGCCACCGTCGAGACGCGCATGATGTTGCGCGAAGCCGTGGACTCACTCGGCGGCGGCAGGCGGTCGCTCTTGTGCAGCGTGGCGACGCGATCGGCGCCGCCGAAGGCACCGCGCAGCGCACCTTCGACCCGCTCAGGCACCTTGGCGAAGGTCATCTCGCCGTCGAGCGACGCAAAAACGGCGCCGCCGATCAGAGCTGCGCCGCAGAGTCCGGTCAGAATGGTGCCGCTGAACCATTGCACCGAGACGCGGCGGCGATCGATGACGGCGGCCTCAGAACCATCGACGGACAGCGGCGGCTCGTGGCCGAGATCGATGATCCCGGTCTCACGCCCGTAAGCGCCGCGTGACGTCCTGTGGCTCAACCCAAGTCCCCCAATTCAACGACCCAAGATGCCCATTTTCGAACCCGTCTCCGGTCGCCCTCTTGAACGGGGATCGCCGGAAAAGGCAAGCCGCACAGGCAATCGCGCTCAGAGAGCCCCAGGTTGGGGCCGACCGAAATTACGAACAGCAAGGCGGGTGAAGGTCTCTCGATGTCTCTCGATTGTCGGAAGAAGGCCGCGTCATCTGCAAGATCGCCTTCCTCTGACCTCATGAAAATCGCTGGCAGCCCCCACTGGCATCCCGCGATTCAAGCTTGTCTCTTATCAGAACGCCGCGGGATTGTGGCTCAAGTACGGCGCCTAATATGGAAAAGTTTCCTGAACGGGCAGGCGCAGGAGGCTCCCCCTGAGGGACACCCCGAGCTGCTCCCGGAGGAGGGGGCACGCTAGGCTGCCCTGAGGGTATCCCCAAGTCGCACCGGAAGGGGCAATCCCAAAGCCGCACCGGAAGGGGCAATCCCAAGCCAGCTCCAAAGCCTCCGCCCAGGCGCCCTCCCAGGTCCCCTCTTCCAGGCTCCCTCCCAAGTCCACTCCGGAGCCCGCCGGGGCGCAAACTTTTTTTGAGCTTTTTCTCCGCCCAGCCTCCGATCGCGCGCCCTGCGCCTCCCTAACCGACTGGAATCGCGTGAATTTTTGCGACGATCCACTGTGCGACGATTTGTTGACGATTGGCGTTGACAGCCCGGAAGGCGGGGCCTATAACCCCAACCACTGAGCGCGGCGCCGCCGGGTCACTGACCGAGGCGAGCGAACGCGCCACTGATGCTCCTCACCTTGTTGAGTGACACAACAGCCGACACAAGTCGGTTGGAGTTCATCCATCGTCGGTAAGGGTGTCGGAACCCTTCCTCTCAGGAAGGTTGGGGCCTCCACGGTCCCGGGCTGTTTGACAAGTGAAGATGAAGAAAGAGAAACGTGGACGGCGGAGTCCTTGCGGGTCTCGCTTCTGAGAAGCTTCGGCTTTTCTGATCGAGACCGGACGAAAGACTTCGGCGGTACACGTTTTAAAGGTTACACCATCGTTGCCAGCGATGTGAATCGCGGGCAGCTCGTCGACTTCGGTCGATGAAAAATGGTGGGACCTCGTCAAACGTTGTGATCAGCCGGTTCAAAGTTCAAGTCCAACTTGAGAGTTTGATCCTGGCTCAGAGCGAACGCTGGCGGCAGGCTTAACACATGCAAGTCGAGCGGGCGTAGCAATACGTCAGCGGCAGACGGGTGAGTAACGCGTGGGAACGTACCTTTTGGTTCGGAACAACACAGGGAAACTTGTGCTAATACCGGATAAGCCCTTACGGGGAAAGATTTATCGCCGAAAGATCGGCCCGCGTCTGATTAGCTAGTTGGTGAGGTAATGGCTCACCAAGGCGACGATCAGTAGCTGGTCTGAGAGGATGATCAGCCACATTGGGACTGAGACACGGCCCAAACTCCTACGGGAGGCAGCAGTGGGGAATATTGGACAATGGGGGCAACCCTGATCCAGCCATGCCGCGTGAGTGATGAAGGCCCTAGGGTTGTAAAGCTCTTTTGTGCGGGAAGATAATGACGGTACCGCAAGAATAAGCCCCGGCTAACTTCGTGCCAGCAGCCGCGGTAATACGAAGGGGGCTAGCGTTGCTCGGAATCACTGGGCGTAAAGGGTGCGTAGGCGGGTCTTTAAGTCAGGGGTGAAATCCTGGAGCTCAACTCCAGAACTGCCTTTGATACTGAAGATCTTGAGTTCGGGAGAGGTGAGTGGAACTGCGAGTGTAGAGGTGAAATTCGTAGATATTCGCAAGAACACCAGTGGCGAAGGCGGCTCACTGGCCCGATACTGACGCTGAGGCACGAAAGCGTGGGGAGCAAACAGGATTAGATACCCTGGTAGTCCACGCCGTAAACGATGAATGCCAGCCGTTAGTGGGTTTACTCACTAGTGGCGCAGCTAACGCTTTAAGCATTCCGCCTGGGGAGTACGGTCGCAAGATTAAAACTCAAAGGAATTGACGGGGGCCCGCACAAGCGGTGGAGCATGTGGTTTAATTCGACGCAACGCGCAGAACCTTACCAGCCCTTGACATGTCCAGGACCGGTCGCAGAGATGTGACCCTCTCTTCGGAGCCTGGAACACAGGTGCTGCATGGCTGTCGTCAGCTCGTGTCGTGAGATGTTGGGTTAAGTCCCGCAACGAGCGCAACCCCCGTCCTTAGTTGCTACCATTTAGTTGAGCACTCTAAGGAGACTGCCGGTGATAAGCCGCGAGGAAGGTGGGGATGACGTCAAGTCCTCATGGCCCTTACGGGCTGGGCTACACACGTGCTACAATGGCGGTGACAATGGGATGCTAAGGGGTGACCCTTCGCAAATCTCAAAAAGCCGTCTCAGTTCGGATTGGGCTCTGCAACTCGAGCCCATGAAGTTGGAATCGCTAGTAATCGTGGATCAGCACGCCACGGTGAATACGTTCCCGGGCCTTGTACACACCGCCCGTCACACCATGGGAGTTGGTTTTACCTGAAGACGGTGCGCTAACCCGCAAGGGAGGCAGCCGGCCACGGTAGGGTCAGCGACTGGGGTGAAGTCGTAACAAGGTAGCCGTAGGGGAACCTGCGGCTGGATCACCTCCTTTCTAAGGATGGTTCTTCAGAAGCTTGCTTCTATCGAACCGTTTTAGAAACATCAGTGGCCAACAGATCGCCAGATCGTTGAGCTGCATTGGCGGGATTTCGCCGTCTTCGTTTCTCTTTCTTCGCGGACGAACACGCGCTGGGTCTGCATGAGCAGAATCCCATGGTCCTTGACGGGATATGCGTTAGGGGCTTGTAGCTCAGTTGGTTAGAGCGCGCGCTTGATAAGCGTGAGGTCGGAAGTTCAAGTCTTCCCAGGCCCACCACTTTCATCGAGTGAGCATTCGTCTTCTGGTTACGGGGCCATAGCTCAGCTGGGAGAGCGCGTGCTTTGCAAGCATGAGGTCGTCGGTTCGATCCCGTCTGGCTCCACCAGATGGTTTGATCATCGACTGATCGTGCACCTGAATCGTCCGCGAAACATCACTTCGCACCTACTAGTCTGGATAGACAGTAACGTGCGTGTTTTCTGACATCGTAAAGAGGAGATCGATCCGAGTTGGGTCGTGCAGCAAATTGTTGCGCGAGCCTTCATTATCTCCGGATCATTTTCGGCGCTCGCGTCCGACCGCAAGGTTGGCTGTGAGTTGTAAAATGATCCTTTTAGCGAAGCTTGACCGCCTCGCTATCGGAACGATCTTACGAAGCAAGCTGGTCTTTCTAGTCAATGTCCGGCTGCAGATAGCGTTCATCGAGGGCGCGTGCCGCAAGGCAATTCTGCAGACAACAT